>NZ_JBIAUG010000018.1:0-169775 GCF_042892575.1 Streptomyces sp. NPDC001744 | reverse complement strand
GGGGGGGCGCGGGGGGGGGGGGGGGGGGGGGGGGGGGGGGGGGGGGGGGGGGGGGCGGCGGCGCCCCCCCCCCCCCCCCCCCCCCCCCCCCCCCCCCCCGGCTGGTGGTGTCTTCGGTGTCCGCGTCAGACGGCGAGCGCCTGGGCGCGGCGCTTCACCTCCGTGCCGCGGTTCTCGCCGAGGGCCTGCGCGGGCGTGCCCGGCAGGCTCTCGTCCGGAGTGAACAGCCACTCCAGCATCTCCTCGTCGGTGAAGCCGTCGTCCCGCAGCAGCGTCAGGGTCCCGACGAGGCCCTTGACGATCTTGTCGCCCTGGATGAAGGCGGCGGGCACCTGAAGTGCGTTGTTCTCTCCGCGGCGCACGGCGACGAGCTGGCCCTCCTTGACCATCTGCCGCACGCGCGTCACCTCGACATCGAGCATCTCCGCGATGTCGGGCAGGTAGAGCCAGGCGGGGACGAGAGCATCGATCTTTGCGTCAATCTCGGTCACGGGACAAGCCTGCCATCCCGGACCGACAGCCGGTAGTCGGGTCCGCCGGACTGCCGCCTTCAGGGGGACGGGAACGCCCCCGGACCTGCCGGAACGCGTCCCTCACGCCGCCCGGACGGCCGCCTTCAGCGGTACGGACGGGTCGGCCGCCAGGGCCGGGTCGACCGGGACGGCGGCCTCGATCAGCTTCCGGCCCTGGGCCAGGTCGCGGGGGCGCCCGACCGCGAGGAGCGCCACCGGCACCCCGGCGCGCAGCCAGAGCACCGACCACGCCTCGTCCGCCGGGTCGCCGCGCCACAGCGGTTCGTCCGCGCCCGCGTGGTGCCCGGCGTACTGGACGAAGCGCCCGAACTGTTCGGACCAGAAGTACGGCACGGGGTCGTACGGTCCGGTGCCGGCGCCCGTGATCGCCGCGGCGACCGCGCGGGGCCCCTGGAGGGCGTTGTCCCAGTGGTGGACGAGGAGCCGTTCGCCGTAGCGGGCGGAGGGGAAGGAGGCGCAGTCCCCCACCGCGTACACGTCGGGCAGGGAGGTGCGCAGCCGGTCGTCGGCGGCGACGGCGCCGTCCGGGCCGAGGGCGATGCCGGAGCCGGCGAGCCAGTCGGTGGCCGGACGCGCGCCGATGCCGACGACGACGGCCCCGGCGGGCAGTTCGCGGCCGTCGGCGAGGACGACGCGGCCGGGTTCGACGGTCGCCACGCGTGCGCGGGTGAGGAGTTCGGCGCCGCTCCGGCCGTACCACTCGGCCATGGGGGCGGCGACCTCGGCGGGCAGGGTGCCGGCGAGGGGCAGGTCCGCGGCTTCCAGGACGGTGACGGCGCAGCCGGCCCCGAGCGCGGCGGTGGCGAACTCGGCGCCGATCCAGCCGGCGCCGACGACCACGACGGGGCGGCGGTGCTCCAGGACGGCGCCGAGGCGCACGGCGTCGTCCAGGGTGCGGAGCAGGTGGACGCCGGGGACGCCCTCGGAGCCGGGCAGGGTGACCGGGTGGGCGCCGGTGGCGATCACCAGGGTGTCGTACGGGACGGGTCCGGCCCCGGTGTCGATCTCGTGGTCGGCGGCGCGCAGTCCGGTGACGGCGACGCCGAGCCGGAGTTCGACGTCCAGCGCCTCGAAGTCGACCTCGAAGGCGGAGCCCTCGGCCTTTCCGAGGAGGACCGCCTTGGAGAGCGGGGGCCGGTCGTAGGGCTGGTGGGGTTCGGCCCCGATGAGGGTGACGGGGCCGGTGAAGCCCTGTTCCCGCAGGGCGACGGCGGTCTGCACGCCCGCCATTCCGGCGCCGACGACCACGACCTGCCGCTGGGTCTGCTGCTGCTCGCTCACCCGTCCACCTTACGCACCTGACGGGGCGTCAGGGCAAGGGGTGGCGGTGACCCCCTCGTGGCGGGGACCGGGCGGAAGCTAGTCTGGCGGGCGTAAAGCACTCGCGGGAGTCCGGACGCACCGGACTGAGAGGGAGGCTGGGCGGCCTCCGACCGTACGAACCTGATCCGGGTCATGCCGGCGAAGGGAGGGGCTGGACGCCCATGCGTTCTTCCGAGGCCCGAGGGGCCGACGTCCTCGTGGTCGGGGGCGGTGTCATCGGCCTGGTCACGGCCTGGCGGGCCGCGCTGCGCGGACTGCGCGTCGCCGTCGCCGACCCCGAGCCGGGCGGCGGGGCCGCGCGGGTCGCGGCCGGGATGCTCGCCGCCGTCACCGAGCTGCACCACGGCGAGGAGACCCTGCTCGGTCTCAACCTCGCCTCCGCCGCGCGCTACCCGGCCTTCGTCGCCGAGCTGGAGGAGGCCACCGGCCTCGACGTGGGCCACCGCGCCTGCGGCACCCTCGCCGTCGCCCTCGACGCCGACGACCGGGCGCACCTGCGCGAACTGCACGCCCTCCAGTCCCGCTGCGGACTCGCCTCGGAGTGGCTGAGCGGCCGCGAGTGCCGCCGCCTCGAACCGATGCTGGCGCCCGGGGTGCGCGGCGGCCTCCGGGCCGACGGCGACCACCAGGTGGACCCGCGCCGGCTCGCCGCCGCCCTCGTCGTCGCCTGCGAGCGGGCCGGGGTGGTCTTCCACCGGGCCCTCGCGGAACGCCTGACGGTGGTGCGGGGCCGGGCGCGGGGCGCCCTCCTCGCCGGGGGCGAGGAGGTGGCCGCCGGGCAGACCGTGCTCGCGGCGGGCAGTCTCAGCGGACGGCTCGCGGGGGTGCCGGAGGAGGTGCTGCCGCCCGTACGGCCCGTGAAGGGGCAGGTCCTGCGGCTGCGGGTGCCGCCCGCGTACGCCCCCTTCCTCTCCCGGACCGTCCGGGCCGTCGTGCGCGGCAGCCAGGTCTACCTGGTGCCCCGCGAGAACGGCGAGCTGGTCGTCGGCGCCACCAGCGAGGAGCTGGGCTGGGACACGACCGTGACGGCGGGCGGGGTGTACGAGCTGCTGCGCGACGCCCACGAGCTGGTCCCCGGGATCACCGAGCTGCCGCTCACCGAGACCCTGGCCGGGCTGCGCCCCGGCTCCCCGGACAACGCGCCGCTGCTGGGCCCCAGCGCCCTGCCCGGCCTGCACCTGGCCACCGGGCACCACCGCAACGGGGTGCTGCTCGCCCCGGTCACCGGCGACGTCCTGGCGGACGTGCTCACCACGGGCGTGCTGCCGGACGAGGCGCGCCCCTTCTCCCCCCGCCGCTTCTCCCCCGCCCCTCCCGTACGACAGGAGCAGCCCGCATGAACGTGCCCGCCGACGTACCCGCGCGCAGGCCCGCCGACGTGTCCGCGAACGCGTGCGTGAACGTGTTCGTGAACGGGGAGCCGCGCGCACTGTCCGGCCCCGTCTCCCTCGACGCCCTCGTCGCGACCCTCACCACCGCCCGCTCGGGCGTCGCCGCCGCCGTCAACGAGGCGGTCGTGCCGCGCGGCGAGTGGGCCTCGACGCCCCTGGGCGACGGGGACCGGGTGGAGATCCTCACCGCGGTGCAGGGGGGCTGAGCGCGATGTCCGACGACGTGTTCGTCCTCGGCGGCGCGGAGTTCTCCTCCCGCCTGATCATGGGAACCGGCGGGGCGCCCAGCCTCGACGTCCTGGAGCGCTCCCTGGTCGCCAGCGGCACGGAGCTGACCACGGTCGCCATGCGGCGCCTGGACCCGACCGTGCGGGGCTCGGTCCTCTCCGTCCTGGAACGGCTCGGCATCCGGGTCCTGCCCAACACGGCGGGCTGCTTCACGGCCGGGGAGGCCGTCCTGACCGCCCGGCTCGCCCGCGAGGCGCTCGGCACCGACTGGGTCAAGCTGGAGGTCGTCGCCGACGAGCGGACCCTGCTGCCCGACGGGGAGGAGCTCCTGAACGCGGCGGAGACCCTGGTGGACGAGGGCTTCACCGTCCTGCCGTACACCAACGACGACCCGGTCCTCGCCCGGAAGCTGGAGGACGTGGGGTGCGCGGCGATCATGCCGCTCGGTTCCCCCATCGGCTCCGGGCTCGGCATCCGCAACCCGCACAACTTCCGGCTGATCACGGAGCGGGCCGGGGTGCCGGTGATCCTGGACGCGGGGGCCGGCACGGCGTCGGACGCGGCCCTCGCGATGGAGCTGGGGTGCGCGGCGGTCATGCTGGCGTCGGCGGTGACCCGGGCGCGGGAGCCGGTCCTCATGGCCTCGGCGATGCGGCACGCGGTCGAGGCGGGCCGGCTCGCCCACCGGGCGGGCCGCATTCCGCGCCGCCACTTCGCGGAGGCGTCGTCCCCGGCGGAGGGCCTCGCGCACCTGGACCCGGAGCGCCCGGCGTTCTGAGGACGGGCGCCCCGCCGCACGTCACAGGTCTGCTGCGGTGCGGGACGACCGGGCGGGGCGCCCGTCCGCGGCTCGTAGACTCGACGCCGTGGACACGACCCTTCAGGACCCCCTCGTCGGGCGGCTGCTCGACGGCCGCTACCGCGTCGACGCGCGCATCGCCGTCGGCGGGATGGCCACGGTCTACCGGGCCCTCGACACCCGCCTCGACCGCGTCCTCGCGCTCAAGGTGATGCACCCGCAGCTGGCGGCGGACGCCGCCTTCGTCGAGCGGTTCATCCGCGAGGCGAAGTCCGTCGCCCGGCTCGCCCACCCCAACGTGGTCGGCGTCTTCGACCAGGGCGCCGAGGGCGCGTACGTCTACCTGGCGATGGAGTACGTCGCCGGCTGCACCCTCCGCGACGTGCTGCGCGAGCGCGGCGCCCTCCCGCCCCGCGCCGCCCTCGACATCCTGGAGCCGGTGCTCGCCGCGCTCGGCGCCGCCCACCGGGCCGGGTTCGTGCACCGGGACGTGAAGCCGGAGAACGTCCTGATAGGGGACGACGGCCGGGTGAAGGTCGCGGACTTCGGCCTCGTGCGGGCCGTGGGCTCGGCGACCGCCACCACCGGCTCGGTCCTCGGCACGGTCTCCTACCTGGCGCCGGAGCAGATCGAGCACGGCACCGCCGACACCCGCGCCGACGTGTACGCCTGCGGCGTCGTCCTGTACGAGATGCTGACCGGCGGCAAGCCCCACTCCGGCGAGACCCCCGCCCAGGTCCTCCACCAGCACCTGAACACGGACGTGCCCGCGCCCTCGGCCGCCGTCCCCGGGCTCGCCCCGGAGCTGGACGGGCTGGTCGCCGCCGCCGCGTCCCGCGACCCCGAAGCCCGCCCGCACGACGCCGTCGTCCTGCTCGGCCTGGTCCTCGAGGCCCGTGCCGCGCTCGGCGAGGAGCAGCTGGACGCGACGCCCCCGGGGGCCCTGTCCGGCGACCGGGACACCGCCGGGGACCGCACGAGCGTGATCGCCCGCGCCGTGCCGCCCGCCGGGGAGCACACCGGCGCGACCGACCCGCTCGTACCGGCGGGGGCCGTCGACCGGCAGGTGTCGCACACGAGCCGGCTGCCCGTGCCCGGGGTGCCGGCCGCCCCCGCGGCCGGCCGGCGCAGGCCCCCGCGCGGCCCGCTGCTCGTCGTCGCCGCCGTCCTGCTCGCCCTCGGCCTGGGCGCCGGGGTCTGGTACATCAATTCCGGCCAGTTCACCCGGGTCCCGGCCGTCCTCGGCCAGACCGAGGCCGTCGCGTCGAAGCGCATCACCGACGCCGGCCTGACGGTCGGCACGACGGAACGCGCCTTCAGCGACGTGTACGAGCGCGGCACCGTCATGGCCGCCGATCCCGCCCCCGGCGAGCGCCTGCGGGGCAACGGCACGGTCACCCTCACCCTCTCCCGGGGCCCCCGGATCGTGAAGGTGCCCCGCCTGCGGGACAGGCCCCTCGCGGAGGCGAAGCGCGCCCTGGAGAAGGAGGGGCTGGCCGTGGGCGTGGTCACCCGCGAGTTCAGCGACTCCGTCGCCCGGGGGTCCGTGATCGGCTCCGATCCCGAGCCCGGCACCGAGCGGAGTCCGGACTCGGCCGTCGCCCTGGTCGTCAGCAAGGGGGCACCCGTCGACGTGCCCGACGTCACCGGCGACGCCGTGCCCGACGCCACGGCCGCGCTCCAGGAGGCCGGGCTCACCGTCCGGGTCGCCCCGGAACGGGTCCACTCCCCCGAGGCCGCCGGCACGGTCGCCGCCCAGTCCCTCGCGCGGGGCAGCCGCGCCGCCGAGGGCGACACCATCACCCTCACCGTCTCCAAGGGGCCCCGGCAGGTCGAGGTCCCGGACGTCACGGGCGAGTCGACGGCGGACGCGCGGGCGGCCCTGGAGGACGCGGGCTTCGAGGTGAAGGTGGACAAGACCTTCCCCTACCTCGGCGACACGGTCGCGGCCCAGTCCGTGGAGGGCGGCTCCACCGCGCCCGAGGGCTCCACGATCACCCTCACGATCAAGGGACTGTAAGGAACCGATGCGCAATCCCGTCGGCGGTCACGTCCCGGTGGCCGGTGGCCTCGCCAGGAACGGCCTCGCCTACGCCCGTGACCTCGGCGCCGAGGCCGTCCAGGTCTTCGTCGCCAATCCGCGCGGCTGGGCCACCCCGGCCGGCAACCCGGCCCAGGACGAGCGGTTCCGGGCCGAGTGCGCGGACGCCTCGATCTCGGCCTGGGTCCACGCCCCGTACCTGATCAACTTCGGCTCGGACACCGAGGCCACGGCGGAGAGGTCGGTGGAGTCGCTGCGGCACTCGCTGCGGCGGGCCCGGGAGATCGGCGCGAAGGGCGTGGTGGTGCACACCGGCTCCGCGACCGGGGGCCGCCCGCGCGAGGTGGCGCTCGCCCAGGTGCGGGAGCGGCTGCTGCCGCTGCTCGACGAGCTGACGCGGCCGGACGATCCCGACCTGCTCCTGGAGTCGACCGCCGGCCAGGGCGCCTCGCTCTGCTCGCGGACCAGGGACTTCGGCCCGTACTTCGACGCGCTCGACCACCACCCCCGGCTGGGCGTCTGCCTGGACACCTGCCACGTCTTCGCGGCCGGGCACGACCTGGTGGACCCGCGGGAAGCGGCGCGGACGCTCGACCTGCTGGTGGGGACGGTCGGTGAAGGACGGCTGAAACTGATCCACGCCAACGACTCGAAGGACGTCGTGGGCGCCCACAAGGACCGGCACGCGAACATCGGTTCCGGCCACATCGGTGAGGACGCCTTCCGGGCGCTGCTGCGCCACCCGGCGACGGAGGGGGTACCGCTGGTCATCGAGACGCCCGGCGGCAAGGAGAAGCACCGGGCGGACGTGGACCTGCTGAAGGGGCTTCGCCCTTGAGGAATACCCCTGGGGGGTATACGGTTCCCGTATCGACGGGAACCGTCACCTGACGTTGGGGGCCTCTCATGCGCCACGAAGCACACTCCCGCCACGAGCACGGGCACGCCGGGCACGGCCACGGGCACCACGGCTCCCCCGGCGGGGTCACCTGGTCCGCCGCCGCCAAGGCGACCCTGCACTGCCTCACCGGCTGCGCCATCGGCGAGGTCCTCGGCATGGTCGTCGGGACCGCGCTCGGCTGGGGCAACACGCCGACGATGATCCTCGCCGTCGTCCTGGCCTTCTTCTTCGGCTACGCGCTCACGCTGCGCGGCATCCTGTCCGCCGGCGTCGACTTCCGGACGGCCTTCCGGGTCGCCCTCGCCGCCGACACGCTCTCCATCGCCGTCATGGAGGCCATCGACAACGGCGTCATCGCCCTCTGGCCCGGCGCCATGGACGCGCACCTCTCCGAGCCGCTCTTCTGGATCGCCCTCGCGCTGGCCCTGGCCGCCGCCTTCGTGCTCACCACACCGGTCAACAAGTGGATGATCGGCCGCGGCAAGGGCCACGCGGTGGTCCACCGGTACCACCACTGAACGCCCCGGTCCGGCCCCGGTCAGAGCTCGGGGCCGTCCCCGGGCTCCTCCTGGTACGAGTAGCGCTGCTCCCGCCACGGGTCACCGAGGTTGTGGTAGCCGCGCTCCTCCCAGAACCCCCGCCGGTCGGCGGTCATGTACTCGACGCCCCGGACCCACTTCGGGCCCTTCCAGGCGTACAGGTGCGGGACGACCAGCCGCAGCGGGAAGCCGTGCTCGGCGGTGAGCAGCTCCCCGTCCTTGTGGGTGGCGAAGATCGTGCCCTCCGCGGCGAAGTCGGCGAGCCGCATGTTGGCGCTGTAGCCGTACTCGGCCCAGACCATCACATGGGTGACCCGGGGCGCGGGCGGGGCCAGCTCCAGGAGCGTACGGGCGGCGACACCGCCCCACTCGGCGCCGATCATGCTGAACTTGGTGACGCAGTGCAGGTCGGCCACGACCGTGGAGAACGGGAGGGCCGAGAACTCCTCGTGGTTCCAGCACCGCTTGTCGCCGTCGGCCGTCGCGCCGAAGATCCGGAACTCCCAGCGGTCCGGCTTGAACTTGGGTACGGGGCCGTAGTGCGTGACCGGCCAGCCGCGCTGGAGCCGCTGCCCCGGCGGAAGATCCGCCGGGAGGTCCGGCGTACGATCCGGCCGACCCTCTTCCCGGTGTGCTCCGCTCTCCGGCTGACCCATGTCGTCCATGGTGACAGACCGCAAGGGGTGGTCGCGACCAGGTGACCTCTCCGGCGCCGCCACGGGGACAACTCCCACTAAGCCTGCACTTACTGGACGCCCCCCATCCCGGGTGCGAGGATGCGGCCATCCTGCCCAGTCATGGCGTAGACACACAGCGTGGAAGTGGAAGGAGCCTTTGCGATGCAGGGCGACCCCGAGGTCCTCGAGTTCCTGAACGAGCAGCTGACCGGTGAGCTCACCGCCGTCAACCAGTACTGGCTGCACTACCGCATCCAGGACAACAAGGGGTGGACGAAGCTCGCCAAGTACACCCGCGAAGAGTCCATCGACGAGATGAAGCACGCGGACAGGCTGACCGAGCGCATCCTGATGCTCGACGGCCTGCCCAACTACCAGCGGCTCTTCCACGTACGGGTCGGCCAGACCGTCACCGAGATGTTCCAGGCGGACCGGCAGGTCGAGGTGGAGGCGATCGACCGCCTCCGGCGCGGGATCGAGGTCATGCGCGCCAAGGGCGACGTCACGTCCGCCAACCTCTTCGAGGAGATCCTCGCGGACGAGGAGCACCACATCGACTACCTGGACACGCAGCTCGAACTGATCGAGTCCCTGGGCGAGGCGCTGTACATCTCGACGCTGATCGAGCAGCCGAGCTAGACGCTTCCGAACCGGACGGTCCTCCGGGCCGGGCCTTCCGCCCTAGGCGGCTTCCCCGAATCCGGCGACGGGCGCGGCGGCCGCGGCCGCCGACGCGGGGGCGCCCCGGTCCGCGAGCGCGCGGCGGGAGCAGTCGCCGCGTCCGAGGATGGCCTGGATGCGGCGGACGCAGGAACCGCAGTCCGTGCCGGCCTTGCAGGCGGAGGCGATCTGGCGGGGCGTGCAGGCACCCGCGTCCGCGTGGGCCTTGACCTGCTTCTCCGTGACACCGAAGCATGAGCAGACGTACACGCGACTCACCTCCCGCCGAGATCCATTAGGTTAACCTAACCTTACCCGGAGGGCCGGGGCCGTGAAAGGCCCGGAAACGACGATGGGGCGCGGATCACAGGAATCCGCGCCCCGCCGTCGTAGGAAGACACCTACTGATCGCGGTACATCTCCGCCACCAGGAACGCCAGGTCGAGCGACTGGCTGCGGTTCAGACGCGGGTCGCAGGCCGTCTCGTAGCGCTGGTGCAGGTCGTCGACGAAGATCTCGTCGCCGCCTCCCACGCACTCGGTGACGTCGTCGCCGGTGAGCTCCACGTGGATGCCGCCGGGGTGGGTGCCCAGCGCCTTGTGGACCTCGAAGAAGCCCTTGACCTCGTCGAGCACGTCGTCGAAGCGGCGCGTCTTGTGGCCGGAGGCGGCCTCGAAGGTGTTGCCGTGCATCGGGTCGGTGACCCAGGCGACGACCGCGCCGGAGGCGGTGACCTTCTCGACCAGCTCGGGGAGCTTGTCGCGGACCTTGTCGGCGCCCATGCGGACGATGAAGGTCAGCCGGCCCGGCTCGCGCTCCGGGTCGAGGCGGTCGATGTACGTCAGGGCCTCGTCCACCGAGGTGGTCGGACCGAGCTTGATGCCGATCGGGTTGGCGATCCGCGAGGCGAACTCGACGTGTGCGTGATCGAGCTGGCGGGTGCGCTCACCGATCCAGACCATGTGGCCGGAGGTGTCGTACAGCTTGCCGGTGCGCGAGTCGGTGCGCGTCAGGGCGCCCTCGTAGTCGAGCAGCAGCGCCTCGTGGGAGGCGTAGAACTCGACGGCCTTGAACTCGGCCGGGTCGGTGCCGCACGCCTTCATGAAGTTCAGGGCGTTGTCGATCTCGCGGGCGAGCGCCTCGTAGCGCTGGCCCGACGGGGACGACTTCACGAAGTCCTGGTTCCAGGCGTGCACCTGGCGCAGGTCGGCGTAGCCGCCGGTGGTGAAGGCGCGGACCAGGTTGAGCGTGGAGGCGGAGGCGTGGTACATCCGCTTCAGGCGCTCGGGGTCCGGGACGCGGGACGCCTCGTTGAACTCGAAGCCGTTGACGGAGTCGCCGCGGTACGTCGGCAGGGTCACGCCGTCGCGGGTCTCGGTCCCCTTGGAACGGGGCTTGGAGTACTGGCCGGCGATGCGGCCGACCTTCACCACGGGCACGGAGGCCGCGTAGGTGAGGACGGCGCTCATCTGGAGCAGCGTCTTGAGCTTGGCCCTGATGTGCTCGGCGGACACGGCGTCGAACGCCTCGGCGCAGTCGCCGCCCTGGAGCAGGAACGCCTCGCCACGGGCGACGGCTCCCATCCGGGCGCGCAGCTGGTCGCACTCGCCCGCGAAGACGAGCGGAGGATACGACTCGAGGTCCGCGATCACATCGCGCAGAGCCTCGGCATCGGGGTACTCGGGCTGCTGCGCCGCGGGCAGGTCTCGCCAGGTCGCCCCGGCGACGGCGTGGGAATCAGCGTTCACGGTCACACCGACAACATTACGGGGTTCTTCGTCCGGTCCTGTCCCACCGACCAATGGCTGAGACGGCGACCGGTATGTCCGCCGCCGATCTTCACGCCGTCGAGTGATGTTACCCTCAGCCCCGTTTCACAACATCACAGCGAACACAGGGGTGGGCGTGACGCAGGGACACCGCAGGGACCGCAAGAAGAAACGACTCCTGTACGGAGCGACGACCGCGGTCGTCGCCACGGCCACGATCGGCACCATCGCGGTCGCCTCACCGGGTCTCCTCGGCGCGGCGGGAGGCGACGGGCCCGTGAGGGACGCTTCCCTCCAGGCCCAGTTCGCAAACGCGGCGCGCGAGTTCGACGTGCCGCAGAGCGTGCTGATGGCGGTGTCGTACCAGCAGACCCGCTGGGAGTCGCACGACGGCGAGCCGAGCACGAGCGGCGCGTACAACGTCATGGGGCTCACGAAGGTCGATCCCGAGGACGTCGAGCGGAAGGTCACCGACGAGCAGATCGACCACTTCAACGGCAGCGGGCGGCCGGAGGTCGAGAAGTCCTTCGACCGCGAGAAGGTCCGCCGCATCCTGGAGAAGACGGTCGTCGACACCGACGACCCCCGGCTCCACACCCTGGACAAGGCCGCCGAGCTGATCGGCAGCTCCACCGAGACCGTGCAGAACGACACCGCGGCCTCGGTCCGGGCCGGCGCCGCGCTGCTCGCCGACTACCAGAAGCAGGCGGGCGCGGAGCTGTCCGACGACCCGGGCGACTGGTACCCGGCCGTGGCGCGCTACAGCCAGTCCCCCCAGAAGTCGGGCGCCGACCTCTTCGCGAAGCGCGTCTTCGAGTCGATCAAGGAGGGCGAGCGGGCGGTCACCCTCGACGGCGAGCGGGTCGCCCTCCCGGCCGACCCCTCGGTCGAGCCGGTCAAGCCGTCGAACGTGCCGCTGGCCGCGACCCCCGCGAGCACCACGGCCGTCCCGGCCCCCGAGTGCCCCTCGGGCCTGAACTGCAACTTCGTGCCGGTCCGCACGGACCCCGCGAACCCGAACAAGCGCAACTACACCCTCGGCGACCGCCCCAACCAGGGCGTGGACATCCGCCAGATCGTCATCCACGACACCGAGGGCGGCTACGACGGCTCGCTCGCCGCGCTCACCAACCCGAACGTGCCGGGCAGCGCCCACTACCTGATCCGCGCCACGGACGGTCAGGTCACCCAGATGCTCGAGAACAAGCAGCTGGCGTGGCACGCGGGCAACTGGACGCACAACATGCACGCCATCGGCGTGGAGCACGAGGGCTTCGCCATGAAGGAGGGGAGCTGGTACACCGAGCCGCAGTACCGTTCCTCCGCGGCGCTGGTGAAGTTCCTGGCGAACAAGTACGGCGTGCCGATCGACCGTGAGCACATCATCGGCCACGACGAGGTGGCGCTCCAGACGGACGGCAGCCTCGACAAGCTCCACTGGGACGCGGGCCCGTACTGGGACTGGAACTACTACATGTCGCTCCTGGGCGCCCCCCAGGGCGACAAGGGCCCGGGCGGCCTGCTCCGGGCCGGCCAGGTGGTCCGGGTGGTCCCGCCGTTCACCACGGCGAACCAGCCGAAGCTGACCGTCGGCGGCACGGCCGCCTCCCCGCGCCCGTCGAACTTCGGCTACCTGTACACGTCGCCCTCGACGACCGCGACGACGCTGAAGGACCCCTACTTCAGCTCCCTCTCGACCGAGGGGTCGAACTACGGCAACAAGGTCCGCGCCGGCGGCCTCTACGTCGTCGCCGAGGCGCGGAACGACTGGACGGCGATCTGGTACGCGGGCCAGAAGGCGTGGTTCCAGAACCCGGGCGGTCAGTACACCGTGCCGGTGAACGGCGCCACGACCGTGAAGGTGAAGTCGGGGCTGACCTCGGCCAAGGTCTTCGGGCGCTCCTTCCCGGAGACCGCCGCCTACACCGCCGCCGGTCTCGAGGCCCCCGGTGACGAGAACGCCCCCCTGACGAAGTTCTCGCTCGCCGCCGACCAGGCGTACGTGAAGGCCGGCCCGGCGGTGAAGGGCGACGACTGGTTCGGCACCGCCCAGCGGAACGTCGTCGGCAGCACGCTCTTCGTGCCGATCCGCTTCCACCACAAGATCACCTGGGTGAAGCAGTCCGACGTCGTGGAGGCGCCCGGCGCCGCGCCCGTCCGCACGGACAACCGCTACAACCTCCTCGCCCGTGACGCCTCCGGCGTCCTCTGGCAGTACCAGGGCACCGGCAGCGCCACCGCGCCGTTCCTGACGCGGTACAAGGTCGGCACCAGCTGGCAGGTCTACAACATGATCACCCCGCTGACGGCCCTGCGGGCCGACGGCGCCGGTGACGCCGTGGCCCGGGACGCCTCGGGCGTGCTCTGGTACTACGAGGGCAGCAAGGACCCGTCGGCGCCGCTCAAGGGCCGGCTGCGGGTCGGTCCCGGGTGGGGGGCCTACGACCGGATCATCGGCGTCCGCGACCTGACCGGGGACGGCAAGCCGGACCTGATCGGCCGCGAGAAGTCGGGCGTCCTGTGGCTGTACAAGGGCACCGGCACCCCGGCCGTGCCGTTCGCCCCCCGGGTGCAGATCGGCACCGGCTGGCAGGGGTACAACGACATCGTCAGCACCGGCGACCTGACCGGGGACGGCAAGCCGGACCTGATCGGCCGCGACGCCTCCGGCGCCCTGTGGCTGTACAAGGGCACCGGCAGCGCCACCGCCCCGTACGCCCCGCGCGTCCAGGTCGGCACCGGCTGGCAGGGGTACAACACCATCGTCGGACCGAGCGACCTCACCGGTGACGGCAAGGTGGACTTCGTGGCCCGCGACACCTCCGGCGTCCTGTGGCTGTACAAGGGCACCGGCAGCGCCACCGCCCCGTACGCCCCGCGCGTCCAGGTCGGACCGGGCTGGCAGCTCTACAACATGATCTTCTGATCGGATCACGGCTCCGCCGGGGCCCCGTCCGCACCGTCCACGGTGCGGACGGGGCCCCGTTCCCGTGTCCGGCCGGGTTACAGTGCTCACGTGCACGCGCCCCTGAACCAGAACTGGTGGTGGACCGCTCATCCGGCGGCCCACTGACTGCGCGTACACCGACACACGCGAAGGCCGCCCGAGGGGCGGCCTTTCCCGTATCCGGGGCCGTTCCTCTCCGCACCACCACGGAAGGAACGACGGACCCCATGGACCTCTCCCGTCTGCTCGACGACTCCTGCCCTCCCTTCGCCCTGCTGCGCAGGCGCACCCCGGGCCGTGACCACGACGCCGTCGAGGTGCTGATCGGCCCGGTCCACGAGGCCGAGCGCCTCGCGGACCTGCCCGTGGGCCCGGCGCCGGCGCTCGCGCTCGTGCCCTTCCGGCAGATCCGGGAGCGCGGCTTCGACGTGCGCGACGACGGCACGCCGCTCTCCGTGCTCGTCGCCGACGAGACGTACGAACTGCCGCTCGCCGACGCCCTGGACCAGTTGCCCGCGCACGCCGTGACCGTCGAGGGCGGCGGGTTCGACGTCTCCGACGAGGAGTACGCCGGGACCGTGCGGCGGGTGATCGACGAGGAGATCGGTTCCGGCGAGGGCGCGAACTTCGTCGTCCGGCGCACCTACACCGGGGAGATCCCCGGCTTCGGGCGCGCCGACGCGCTGGCCCTGTTCCGGCGGCTGCTCGCGGGCGAGCGGGGCGCGTACTGGACCTTCGTCGTGCACACCGGGGAGCGGACGCTCGTCGGGGCCAGCCCCGAGGCGCACGTGCGGATGGCGGGCGGGACGGTCGTGATGAACCCGATCAGCGGCACGTACCGCTACCCGGCCGGCGCCGCCCCCACCCCGGAGGACCTGCTCGCCTTCCTCGGCGACCGCAAGGAGACCGAGGAGCTGTCCATGGTGGTGGACGAGGAGCTGAAGATGATGTGCACGGTCGGGGACCGGGGCGGGGTGGTGATCGGCCCGCGCCTGAAGGAGATGGCGCACCTCGCCCACACCGAGTACGAGCTGCGCGGCCGGTCCTCGCTGGACGTGCGGGAGGTGCTGCGGGAGACGATGTTCGCCGCGACCGTGACCGGCTCGCCGGTGCAGAACGCCTGCCGGGTGATCGAGCGGCACGAGACCGGCGGGCGGGGCTACTACGCGGGCGCGCTGGCGCTGCTCGGCACGGACGGGAACGGCGCCCAGACCCTCGACTCCCCCATCCTGATCCGCACGGCCGACATCTCCCCCGGCGGGCGGCTGCGGGTGCCGGTCGGCGCGACGCTGGTGCGGCACTCCGACCCGGCGGGCGAGGTGGCCGAGACCCACGCCAAGGCGGCCGGGGTCCTCACCGCGCTCGGCGTGCGGGAGGGCAGGCCGGCGGCGGAGGCGCCGGCCGCGCCCCGGCTCGCCGACGACCCCCGGGTGCGGGCCGCCCTGGACGCGCGCCGGGCGGACCTCGCGCCGTTCTGGCTGAAGATGCAGGTCCGCTCGGCGGAGCTGTCGGGGCACGCCCTGGTGATCGACGCCGAGGACACCTTCACGGCGATGCTGGCGCACGTCCTGCGCTCCTCGGGCCTGGATGTGTCGGTGCTCCGGTACGACGAGCCGGGGCTGCGGGAGCTGGCCCTCTCCCACGAGGGACCGGTCGTCCTCGGCCCGGGGCCCGGCGACCCGTCGGACGCGGCCGATCCGAAGATGCGTTTCCTGCGTGGTCTGACCGCCGAGCTGGTCCGGGACCACCGGCACGGCCTGCTGGGCGTCTGCCTGGGCCACGAGCTGATCGCCGCCGAGCTGGGCCTGGAGATCGTCCGCAAGCGGGTCCCCTTCCAGGGGGCCCAGCTGCGGATCGACCTCTTCGGGCAGGAGCGGACGGTCGGCTTCTACAACAGCTTCACCGCCCGCTGCGACGACCGGACCGCGACCGAACTCGCGCTGCACCGGGTCGAGGTGAGCCGCGACCCGGAGAGCGGCGAGGTGCACGCGCTGCGCGGGCCCGGGTTCGCGGGGGTGCAGTTCCACCCCGAGTCGGTCCTCACGACGGAGGGCGCGGAGCTGACGGCCTCGCTCCTCGCGGGCGTCCTGGTCTGAGCGCCGCACGCCGGCGCGGGTGCCACGGACCGGTGCGGGTGCCGCACGCCGGTGCGGGTGCCGGTGCGGGTGCCGCACGCCGGTGCGAGCGCCGCGCGCCCTCACCCCACCGGCAGGCCCAGGTCCTTCGCGACCGCGCTCGCCCGGGTGAAGACGGAGACCGGGAACGTGTCGTCGCAGTACTTGTTGCCGGTGGAGACGATGCCGATGAGCTTCCCTCCGGCGGTCAGCGGGCCGCCGGAGTCGCCCTTGCAGACGCTGTCGTGGGCGCCCGGCGCCGGGACCCCGCACACCCGCAGGGCGGTGGTGTCGGTGGGGAAGGTGAAGGGGTCGCACTTCTTGAGCGGCGCGAGGCGCAGTTCGGCCGACTTGAGGCGGGTGGCCAGGCTGTCGGTGCCGGTGCGGCCCCAGCCCGTGATCGTCGCCTTCGTGCCGGAGGCGTACAGGGCCGTGTCCTTCGGTCCCGCGACCGGCAGCGGCTTGTAGGGCATGGCCCGGTCGAGGGTGAGGACCGCCGCGTCGTGGGTGAGGGTGGCCTGCTCGAACTTCGGGTGGACCTTGATCGAGGAGATGTGCCGGACCGTCCCCTTCCCGCTGCTCAGGGTGGTGCGGCCGCCGATGACGACCAGCTCGCGCGGGTTCTCGGCGTCGGCCACGCAGTGCGCGGCGGTGAGGACCTTGGTGGGCGCCACCAGGGTGCCGCCGCAGAACTGCGTGCCGTCCGGGGTCTCGATGAGCATGGCGTACGGGTGGTCCGTCACGGAGGCGGAGCGGCCCCCGTGGACGGCGGCCGCCGGGGTCGCCACGGCCGCCACGCCCCCGGCGGCGGCGAGGACGGAGGCGGCGAGCGCGGCGGCGGCGCGGCGCCCGGCGGACGAGAACGGGTGATTCCCCACGGAAACGATTCCCCCACTGAGAAGGCGCGCGGCCCGGTGGCCGCGCGTACCGGTCACGCCTGAGGATGAGCGGACCGGCCGGACGGTTCCCGGGGGATCAGGACGTTCTCGCTGTGCCGGCCCGCCGTGAAGTCGAGGACGTTGCGGAGCGTGGCGTCGATGATCTGGCCGACCGCGTCCACGGTGTAGTACGCCTGGTGGGAAGTGACCAGCACCTGGGGGAAGGTGACCAGACGGGCCAGGGTGTCGTCCTCAACCGCCTCCAGCGACTTGTCGAGGAAGAAGAGTCCGGCCTCCGCCTCGTACACGTCCAGGCCGACGCCGGTGAAGCGGCCGGCGCGCAGCTCGGCGACCAGGGCGTCGGTGTCGACCAGCCCGCCCCGGCTGGTGTTCACCAGGATGGCGTCGTCCTTCATCGCCCGGAGGGCGGCGGCGTCCACGAGGTGCCGGGTGGCGGGGAGCAGCGGCACGTGGAGGCTGATGAGGTCGGCCTCCGCGAAGAGGCGTTCCTTCTCGGCGTACGTCATGCCGAGGGCGGCGCAGGCCGGGTTCTCCACGGCGTCCCAGCCGAGCAGCCTCATGCCGAAGCCGTGGGCGATCCGGGTGAACGCCTCGCCGATCTTTCCGGTGCCGAGGACTCCGACGGTACGGCCCCGCAGGTCGCGGCCCATCAGCCCGTCGAGCCGGAAGTCGAAGTCGCGGGTCCGGTGGGAGGCGCGGACGATCCGGCGGTTGACGGCCGTGGCGAGGGTCCAGGCGAACTCGGCCACGGAGTAGGGCGAGTAGTGCGAGACCCGGGCGACGGTGAGGCCGAGCCGCTCGGCCTCCTCCAGGTCGATGTTGTTGAAACCGGTGGAGCGCTGGGCGATCAGCCGGGTCCCCCCGGCGGCGAGGATCCGCAGGACGCCCCGGTCGAGGACGGCGTTGACGCTGGTGGAGACGGCCTCGTGGCCGGCCGCGAGGGGGGCGGTGTCCTCGGTGAGGAAGACGTCCAGGCAGCGGAGGGCGTGACGGCCCCGGAACGCCTTCTCGAGGAGGGGCTTCTCGTCCACCTGCACGCCGAATGCCAGGATTTCCACGAATGTTCCCTCACTGCGGTGAAGGGCCGCACAAGTGCGCCTCTGTGTACATACGTGCCTCTTGGGCGCGAATATACGGCCCTTCCCGGCGTCGCGCCGGACGTCCACGGCCCGGAACGCGGCCGGGAACCGTGCCCGCCGGGGCTCAGGCGTCGTCGAGACCGCGCTCGATGGCGTACCGGACCAGCTCCACCCGGTTGTGCAGCTGGAGCTTGCCGAGGGTGTTCTGGACGTGGTTCTGCACCGTGCGGTGCGAGATCACCAGGCGCTCCGCGATCTGCTTGTAGCTCAGGCCCTTGGCGACGAGCCGCAGGACCTCGGTCTCGCGCTCGGTCAGCCGCGGGGCCTTCGGCTCGTCCGCGCCGGCGGCCGGGACGGGCTCGGAGGCGAGACGGCGGTACTCGCCGAGGACCAGCCCGGCCAGGCCGGGGGTGAAGACGGGGTCGCCGACGGCCGTCCGCCGCACGGCGTCGATCAGCTCCTCCGTACTGGCGGACTTGAGGAGGTAGCCGGTGGCCCCGGACTTCACGGCCTCCAGGACGTCGGCGTGCTCGCCGCTGGCCGAGAGGACGAGGACCCGGAGGTCCGGCCGGAGGCCGACCAGCTCCTTGCAGACCCGGACGCCCGGCTTGACCGGCAGGTTCAGGTCCAGGACGAGGACGTCCGGGCGGGCCGCCGCCGCGCGGCGCACGGCCTGTTCGCCGTCCCCGGCGGTGGCGACCACGTCGAAGCCCGCCTCCGCGAGGTCGCGGGCGACCGCGTCCCGCCACATCGGGTGGTCGTCCACGACCATCACCCTGATCCGCTGCTCGTTCATCTCTTCCCTGCCTTCCCCCGTGGAACCGTCAACTCGACCTCCGTGCCCTGCCCGGGGACCGAGATCACCTCGGCCGTACCGCCCAGGTCCCGCAGTCTCCCCCGGATGGAGAGGGCGACGCCCATCCGGCCCTCGTCCTCCGCCTGCGCGAGGCGGCCCTCCGGTATGCCCGGACCGTCGTCCCGCACGGTGACGACCACCTCGTCGGGCCAGTCCTCGATCAGGATCCAGGCGTGGGCGCCCTCGCCCGCGTGCGTCCTCACGTTGTCCAGGGCGGCGCCGACGGCGGCGGCCAGCTCACGGGCGGCGGGCGGCGGCAGCAGGACCGGGGCGCCCGGCTCGGAGAGGGTGGTCCGGGACCCGGCGCGCGGGGCGAGGAGCGCGCGCAGGTCGACGGGGGCGGAGGCGTCGGCCCCGTCGTCCTCCTCCACGACCCGGACCACGGCGCCCTCGGAGGCGTCCTCGGACACCAGGCTGGGCCGGGCGATCCCGCCCGCCACCAGGGTGCGCAGGGCCACCTCCTGCTCGCCCGCCATCCTGCCGAGTTCGGCGGCCTCGCCGCCGAGCGCCGTGCCGCGCCGCTGCACCATGGCGAGGACCTGGAGGACGCCGTCGTGGATGTCGCGGGCGAGCCGTTCCCGCTCCCGGGTGGCGGCCTCGATCTCCAGGGCGCGGGCGAGGGTGCGCTCGGAGGCGCGGGCCACCTCCACGACGTATCCGATGGCGATGGAGGCGACCCAGACCAGGACCACGTTGTGGACGGTGTCCCGGGAGGGGTGGCCGCGCTCGACGATGTTGGCGACGGCGACGAGCGAGGAGGCGACGCCGGCCCAGCGCCAGCCGCCCTTGATGGCGTACGCGAGGACGGAGCCGGCGGTCCATATGGAGGGCAGGGTGGGGCCGTCGACGGACTGGGCCTGGGCGTCCGCGAGCGGGGTGAGGAGGATGCCGACGAGGGCGACGGTGAGGTCGGCGCCGAGGAAGCGCCGGGTGCAGCCGGCCTCGTTCGCCACCCTGGGGAGGGTGGCGAGGGTCCAGACGCACAGCACCGCCAGGTAGACGACGCCGATCCAGGGACGCTCGTACCGTTCCCGCCCGAAGGCGAAGACCAGGACGGCGTAGACCATGGTCAGGACGCGGTAACCGGTCAGCGCCCGCCACAGCGGCTGCTCGACCGACATGCGCACGACGCGCTCGCGCCCGGCCATCTCCCCCACCTCCGTACGCCCCTGACGGGACGTCTCCCCTCCCGGGGCCCCGTGCCCCGACCCCTCCGCGGACCCGTGTTCCGGGCCCCCGCACCGGCCCCGCGGGACCTACGCCCCGGCCTCCTCGCGGGCGGCGATCTCGGCCCTGACGGCCTCCTTGGCCGCCTTCTCCGCCTCCGCGATCTGCCGCTTGGCCGCGGTCGCGTAGATGTCCACGTACTCCTGGCCGGACAGCTTCATGATCTCGTACATGACCTCGTCGGTCACCGAGCGGAGGATGAAGCGGTCGCCCTCCATGCCCTGGTAGCGCGTGAAGTCCAGCGGCTTGCCGATCCGGATCCCCGGGCGCATCAGCTTGGGGACGACCTTGCCGGGCGGCTGGATCTTCTCGGTGTCGATCATGGCGACCGGGATCACGGGCGCGCCGGTGGCCAGGGCGACCCGCGCCAGGCCGCCGGGCTTGCCCCGGTAGAGGCGCCCGTCCGGCGAACGGGTGCCCTCCGGGTAGATGCCGAAGAGGCCGCCGCCCTCGATGACCTCGATGCCGGCCCTGATGGCGGCCTCGCCGGCGCCCCGGGCGCCCGAACGGTCCACCGGGAGCTGGCCGACGCCCTTGAAGAAGGCGGCGGTGAGCTTGCCCTTCACCCCGGGCGTGGTGAAGTACTCGGCCTTGGCGATGAAGGTGACCTTGCGGTCCAGGACGGCCGGAAGGAAGAAGGAGTCCGAGAACGACAGGTGGTTGCTCGCCAGGATCGCGGGGCCCTTGGCGGGAATGTTCTCCAGGCCCTCCACCCAGGGCCGGAAGGCGAGCTTCAGAGAGCCCCCGATGGAGAACTTCATTGCGCCGTAGATCAACTCGCCATGCCTTCCGTGTGCCGTGGCCATGACTTTATCCCGTACCGGCGCACGCCCCCCGTTACGGCCCTGGTCGGTGTCGGCCCGGTCGCGTACGGTGAAGGTCCTTCCCCAACCTTTCCGTCGCTTCGGCGCACCGAGGGCGCACCCCGGGGCGCACCCGAAGACGGACGCGAAGCCGAGCGAACAGGAGACCCCCGGTGCCGGTCCTTCCCGGAGCCGAGCCGTACCGCCGCGAGGGCGGAGACGTCGGCGTCCTTCTCTGTCACGGATTCACCGGTTCCCCGCAGTCGATGCGCCCGTGGGCCGAGTACCTGGCGGAGCACGGCCTGACGGTGTCGGTGCCGCTGCTGCCGGGGCACGGGACCCGCTGGCAGGACATGCGGCTCACCACCTGGCACGACTGGTACGCCGAGGTGGACCGGGCGCTGCGCGAGCTGCGGGAGCGGTGCGGGACCGTCTTCGTCTTCGGCCTCTCCATGGGCGGGGCGCTGGCGCTGCGGCTCGCCGCCCGGCACGGGGACGCGGTGCGGGGGCTCGTCCTCGTCAACCCGGGCAACAAGGTGCACGGCCTGGCCGCACACGCGCTGCCGGTCGTCCGGCACCTGGTCCCCACCACGAAGGGCGTCGCCAACGACATCGCCAAGGAGGGCGCGACCGAGGTCGGCTACGACCGGGTGCCGCTGCACGCGGCGCACTCCCTGCGCCGGTTCTTCCGCATGGTCGACGGGGAGCTGCCGCAGGTCACACAGCCGCTGGTGCTCCTGCACAGCCCGCAGGACCACGTGGTGCCGCCCGCCGACTCGGCCAGGATCCTGAGCCGGGTCTCCTCGACGGACGTCCGGGAGGTCCTGCTGGAACAGAGCTACCACGTGGCGACGTTGGACCATGACGCGGAGCGGATCTTCGACGAGAGCCTGGCCTTCGTCGAGCGTCTCGCCCCGGAGACGGCCGGCGGGAAGGGAAGCAGGAGCGGTGGCTGAGCAGCAGGACGGCGGAGAGCGGGAGCCCCGGCCCGTCGACGAGGAGGCGGCCTGGGCCGCGATCGTCGCCGGGTACGGCGAGGAGCCCGCGGACCCCCCGGGGACGAGACCGTTCCGGACCGTCGAGAACCTGTCCCTGCCGGAGCCGGAGGACGGCCCGGACGGCGGGAGCGGCGGGCCCGGGAGCGACAAGGGCGACAAGTTCCGGCCCGGCGGCGCCTCCGCCCCGGTGGCGGACGGCGCCCCGGGGACGGGCGGGAGGCCCGCGGCGGACGGGAGCCCGGAGGCCGGGTCCGAAGCGGACGGGGGGTCCGGGCCGGGCCCGGAGGGGCCCGCGCTCGGCAGCTCGATCGTGTTCGCGCCCGGAGTGCGGCCCGCCGGGCCCCGGGACTACTCCCCCGCCGGACCCGACGCCCCGGACGGACCCGGCGGCGGGCCGGGCGACTCCGAGGAGGGCCACTTCGTCCCGCCGGAGCCGCCCCCGCTGCCGGAGGCGGACGCGACGGCCAAGTTCGCCTGGCTCGGCGTGGTCGGCGGCCCGGTGCTGCTGCTGCTGGCCGTCCTGCTCCGGTGGGACATGACCTGGTGGCTGACGACGCTCTGCGTGGGCGGTTTCCTGGGCGGTTTCGCGACCCTGGTGGCGCGCATGAAGCACGACGACGAGGACGACGGCTTCGACGACCCGGGCCGCGGGGCGGTCGTGTAGGGCTCAGCCGGAGGAGGCGGGCACGCGGACCGCCGCGAGCACCGGAAGGTGGTCGGTGGCGGCCCGCAGGTCCGCCGGGTCCGGGTCCGGCGGGACCCCGCAGCCCAGGAACTCGACGCCCGGGGTCGCGAGGACCGCGTCGATGCGCTGGTGCAGATCGCCGGGGGTCGAGGTGAACTCGCCGCCCCACGGGGCGACGGCCCAGCCGTCCCGCAGCTCTCCGGTGAGCCGGGTGAAGGCGGGGCCGCCGGGACGCTCGTTGAGGTCGCCGGCGACGAGGACGTGCGGGGTGCCGAGCGCGGCGACCCGGTCGAGGACCATGCCCGCCTGGGCGTACCGCTCGTCCTTCCGCAGGCTCAGGTGACAGCTGATCAGCCCGACCCGGGCTCCGGCGAAGCGGACGACCGCGGTCGCCAGGCCCCTGCGGTGCAGCCCCGGGGTGAGCGGCAGCAGGACGTCCTCGGTGCGTTCCACGGTGGCCCGCAGGGAGCAGAGCAGCAGCGGTCCCGCCGCGGTGGCGCCGCCGCTCAGGACGACGAGGTCGCTCCGGGCGGCGAGCCGGGCGGCGTGCTTGCGCCAGCGGAAGAAACGCGGGGCCTCCTGGACGAAGACGACGTCGGGGGCGCAGGCCCGGATCACCCGGACGAGGGCGTCCTCGTCGTCGCGCATCGAGCGGACGTTGTAGCTCAGCACCCGGAGGACGGCCGAACCGTCCTCCTCGGTGCGGGAGTCGGGCAGCTCAGTGATCGCCATGCCGGTCAACATACGACGCCCGCCCGCCGCGCCCCGGGGGGACGCGGCGGGCGGGCGTCGTACGGCCTTCACATGCCTTCGTACGGGTCAGCCCTGGCGGGCCAGGTCCGCCGCGCCGACCAGTCCGGCCTTGTTGCCGAGCCGGGCCGCGAGGACCTGCGCGTGCGGACGCCACTGACCGCCGATCAGCCAGCGGCGGAAGGACTTGCGGATCGGGTCGAGGACGAGGTCGCCCTCGTCCGAGACGCCGCCGCCGACGATGAACGCCGAGGGGTCGAAGAGTGAGGCCAGGTCGGCGAGGCCGGCACCGGCCCAGCGGGCCAGCTCGCGGAAGGAGTCCACGGCGACCGGGTCGCCGGCGCGGGCGGCCTGGCTGACGTGCCGTCCCTCGATGCCCTCGGGGGTGCCGTCGCCGAAGCCCAGCAGGAGTTCGGCGTTCTCCGGGGTGGCCGCGGCGCGCTGCCGGGCGTACCGGACGAGGGCGCGCCCGGAGGCGTACTGCTCCCAGCAGCCCTGGCTGCCGCAGCCGCACAGCAGGCCGTCCGGGACGACCCGGATGTGGCCGAACTCGGCCGCCACGCCGAAGCGTCCGCGGCGCAGCTTGTTGCCGATGATGATGCCGCCGCCGAGGCCGGTGCCGAGGGTGATGCAGATGACGTCCTCGTGGCCCTGGCCCGCGCCGAACCGGTACTCGCCCCAGGCGGCCGCGTTGGCGTCGTTCTCGACCACGACGGGCAGGCCGACGCGCTGCTCGACCTTGTCCTTCAGCGGCTCGTGCCGCCAGTCGATGTTGGGCGCGAAGAGGACGGTCGCCCGCTTGTCGTCCACGTAGCCGGCGGCGCCGATGCCCACGGCCTCGATCGGGTGGCCCTTGCCGGCCTCGGAGACCGCCGTGCTGATCGCGTCGACGATGCCTTCGGGGGTCGGCGGGGTGGGCACCTTGTGCGTGTCGAGGATCGTGCCCTCCTCGTCGACCACGCCGGCCGCGATCTTCGTGCCGCCGATGTCGACGCCGATGGTGAGTCCCATGTGTCCCTCAGTTTTCGGTCGAGCCCCGCTAGGGCCCACCGTACCCGAGGGCGGGGCGCGCCCCGGTCAGTCCAGGTCGATGTGCTGCCCGGTCCCCGGGCCCCCGCCGTCCTCGCGGGGAGCCCCGGAATTCCGGGGCGGGGGGTCCGCGGGGGCGGTTCCGCCCCGGGTCCAGCGGCTCTCGTGGCCCTCCACGGCGGAACGGTAGGCGGCGAGGAGTTCGCCGCCTGCGGCGGCGAGGTGGTCGAAGACCTGCGGGTTGCGCTCGACGACGGGTTCGACGGCGGCCTTCGCCCGGTCGACGAACCGCCGGACGGTCTGCTCGGCCCCGGCCGCGAGGAGCGGGTTCCCGATGCCTTCGGAGACCTTGTCCGCGACGGCCTCGAAGAGCCTGCGGAACTCCTCGGCGGCCGATCCGGGTCCGGCTCCCCGCTCGGCCCGGCGGCGGGCCTTCTCCGCCTCCAGGTCCTCGGCGCACGCCTCGGCCCAGGCGTCGGGATCGCTCATGGGGCACTCCTCGGTCGGCTGGTGCTCCGACGGTACACGGACGCGGGCGGGCGCGGGCGCCGTCGGCGGGCGCGCCTCACGGGGTGCGGGGCCAGAGTCCGGGGTCGGGCGTGAAGCGGACGCGGAGGTACCCGTCCACGAGCCCGGCGCCGGTGACGGAGCAGCGGCGCAGGACGGCGGGCAGGGGGACGTTGCGGCGGAACGGTCCCGCACCCAGCAGCAGCTCGTCGCCGCGCCGGACGAGGGAGAGCTCCTCCTTGACGGCGCCGGGCAGGGCGAGGTGCCAGACGAGGACGCCGTCCTCCTCCCGCCGGTCCTCGACGTCCCACGCGGGTACGGGCGCGGGCGCGGTCCCGGTCGCGGCGGGGGCGAGGAGGGCGAGGTCGCCGGCCCCGCGCGGCGTCCGGCCGAGGTGCGGGAGTTCGTGCAGGACGTCGCCGGCGACGGCGCGCAGCTCCTCCAGGTGCCGGTGCCGTTCGGCGGCCAGTCCGGCGAGCCAGGGGTCCCGGGAACCGGCGGGCGGCAGCCGGTTGGCGACGACGGCTTCGAGGGGGAGCCGGTGGAGGGCGAGGCCGAGCCGGGCGGTGCGCAGGGCGCGGGTGGCGGCGGGTCCGGGTTCGAGGACGATCCGGACGGTGGTGGCGGGGTCCTCCACGACGGCCTGGACCGCGGCGAGTCCGGCCTCCCAGCGGGCGGTGGTCCCGTACAGCCACTGCGCGGGCATGGGGACCCCGGCGAGCTGGGCGAGCATCGGGCGCAGGGCGCGGGCGGCCTGCCGTTCCGGGGGCAGCAGCCGGCGCAGGTAGCGGCGGAGCTGTTCGGGCAGGGCGAGGGCGGCGAGGGCTTCGGGGAGCGGGGGCAGGTCGACGACGGCGAGGTCGTGGTCGCCCTCGGCGGCCTCGCGGAGGGAGCGGAGCAGGGCGAAGGCGCGGCTGCCGGGGAGTTCGGTGAGTTCGGCGTCCTCGAAGGGCGCGGCGCCGAGCAGGTCGAGGGCGGCGCCGGAACGGGCCTGGAGGGCGAGGAACTCGCGGCGGAAGTCGGCGGCGGGCGCGGGCCGCAGGACGCGGAGGCTCCCCCCGCCCGGAAGCCGCCCGGTCGGGAGCCCTCCGCCCGGGAGGCCGTCGCCCGGAAGGTCCTCGTCCGGAGGCCCTCCGCCCGGAAGATCCGCGGTCCGGAACTCCACGGGCTCCACGGATCCCACGGCCTCCCCGTGCCCTCCGGCTTCCACGGCCTCCCCGTGCCCTCCGGCTTCCACGGCCTCCCCGTGCCCTCCGGCTTCCACGGCCTCCCCGGCGTCCTCGGAGACGAGCAGGACCCGGCGCCCGGCCCGCGCCTCGGCGAGGGCGGTCGCGGCGGCGACGGTGGTGCGCCCGGCGCCGCCGAGGCCGGTGACAAGGATGATCCGCATGCGGAGGACGCTACCGCCCGCCCGGACCGGCGGACGCCGGGGGCCGCGCCCCGCCGTGCTCCCCCCGCCGCACGGCCCCTACGCGCCGGTCTCGACGCGCTTCTTCAGGCCGGCCAGGGCACGGTCGATGATGACCTTCTCGGCCTTGCGCTTGATCATGCCGAGCATGGGGATCTTGACGTCGACGGTCAGCTGGTAGGTGACCTCGGTGCGCCTGCCGCCGTCGAGCGGGGCGAGCCGGTAGGAGCCGTCGAGGGAGCGGAGCATCTGGGACCTGACCAGCGTCCAGTCGACCTCGTCGTCACCGGTCCAGGTGTAGGCGAGGGTGTGGTCGTCCTTGATCGCGCCCGCGTCGAGGAGCAGCCGGACCTTCTCCGCGCGGCCGGCGGCGTCCGTCTCCAGGACCTCGGCCTCCTTCACCTCGCCCGTCCACTCGGGGTAGCGGGCGAAGTCGGCGATCACGCCCATGACGTCGGCCGGCGCCGCCTCGATGGTGATGCTCGAGCTGGTGTGTTCGGCCATCGCGGTGGCTCCTCCACTGTGCGGTCCGGCGGAAGTCAGGGGCACAGACGTGCCGACGGAAGGCTATCGCGCCCGGAGCCGGGCCCGGCACGGGAAGAGGCGGGGCCGGGCGGGGTCACCACTCCAGGACGAAGGGTCTGCCGGCCGAGGCGAAGTGGCCGACGTTCACGCACTCGGTGGCGGCGATCCGCATCCGCCGGACCAGCGGCTGGTGGACGTGGCCGAAGAGGGCGTAGCGGGGCCGGGTGCGCCGGATCGCGTCGAGCAGGGCCCGGCTGCCGCGCTCGAAACGGCGGGCCACCGTGTCGTAGGTCAGCT
Source organism: Streptomyces sp. NPDC001744 (assembly GCF_042892575.1). Taxonomy (NCBI): domain Bacteria; kingdom Bacillati; phylum Actinomycetota; class Actinomycetes; order Kitasatosporales; family Streptomycetaceae; genus Streptomyces; species Streptomyces sp. NPDC001744. The sequence continues at coordinate 142,790 of NZ_JBIAUG010000018.1, read as the reverse complement.
CGGCCACGTCCGGCGGTATGTGGGAGCAGAGGACGTCGACCTCGCCGAGGGCCTCGACCTTCGCCGCGTACTCCTCGTCGGAGATCTCGTACGGGGTGCGCATCGGGGTGCGCAGGCCGCCGCCGACGAAGCCGAAGACGAGGCCGCCGATCTCGGCCCGCCGCCCGTCGAGGACGGTCGTCCCGGGGCGGGCGAACTCGGGCCAGAGCCGGGGGAGGTCCACGTTCCCGTAGGTGGCGTACGTGGGGGTGGGGAAGGCCGCGAAGAGTTCGGCGTACTGGCGGCGCACGGCGGCCTCGACGGCGGTCTCGCGGTCGACGTCGAGCGCGGCCCAGAGGCGGCGGCCGAACTCGCGGGCCTCGTCGAAGCGGCGGGCGGTGCGCAGCTCGACGATCCGGTCGGCGTTCTCGGTGCCGAACAGGTCGGGGAAGATCCCCCGGGAGTGGTCGGCGTAGTCCAGGAAGAGGACCAGGTCCCCCAGGCATATCAGGGCGTCGGCACCCTCCCCCGCCACGGCGAGGTCTGCGGAATTGCCGTGTACGTCACTGACCACGTGGACTCGCATGGACCCACCTTAGGGGGGCGTCCCGCGAAGCGGGCGGGGTCCGGCCGGACCCGGCCCGATCCGGTCAGCCGCACGGCTTCCGGCCGCCCTACCTGCGGTTACTTCCGAGTCGGGAACGCGGTGGATTACTGTGCGCAGAGCACCGTCACGGGTGTGTGACGCAGGGAACATCTGGCCGGGACCCCCTATCGGGAACCATGTACTGGTGGGTAACGTCCGGGCAGTCCAGTCGTGCTCACCCCACTGAGCACCCGCCCGGACATGGACTACACCGGTGCATCACACAGAGCCGTGGCGCCGGCGCCCGATGAGGAGCAGCAGTCTTGCGCGAGTTCAGCCTTCCGGCCCTGTACGAGGTCCCCACGGACGGCAACCTGACGGATCTCATCCGCCGCAACGCCTCCCAGCACCCAGACGTCGCCGTGATGGGGCGCAAGACCGACGGCGTCTGGACGGACGTCACCGCCACGGAGTTCCTCGCCGAGGTCCGGGGCGCCGCCAAGGGGCTGATCGCCGCCGGCGTGGAGCCGGGCGACCGGGTCGCGCTGCTCTCCCGCACGCGGTACGAGTGGGTGCTCCTGGACTTCGCGATCTGGAGCGCGGGCGCGGTGACCGTGCCGGTGTACGAGACCAGCTCGCCGGAGCAGATCCGGTGGATCCTGGGCGACTCGGGCGCGAAGCTCGTCCTGGTGGAGAGCGCGGCCCACGAGGAGGCGGTGGCCTCCGTCCGGGAGTACCTGCCGGAGCTCACGGGCGTGTGGCGGATCGAGGACGACGCCGTCGCGCGGCTCACCGCCGACGGGGCCGGCGTCTCCGACGAACTGCTGGACGGGCGCATGTCGGCGGCGACCGCCGACGACCCGGCGACGATCGTCTACACCTCGGGCACGACGGGCCGTCCCAAGGGCTGCGTCCTGACCCACCGGGCCTTCTTCGCCGAGTGCGGCAACGTGGTGGAGCGGCTGAAGCCCCTCTTCCGCACGGGCGAGTCGTCGGTGCTGCTCTTCCTGCCCGCCGCGCACGTCTTCGGCCGGCTGATCGAGGTGGCCTCGGTGATGGCCCCGATCCGCCTGGGCTGTCTGCCCGACATCAAGACCCTGACGGACGAGCTGGCCTCGTTCCGGCCGACGCTGATCCTGGGCGTGCCCCGGGTCTTCGAGAAGGTCTACAACTCGGCGCGGGCGAAGGCGCAGGCCGACGGCAAGGGCAAGATCTTCGACAGGGCCGCGCACACGGCCATCGCGTACAGCCGGGCGCTGAGCACCCCGCAGGGCCCCTCCTTCGGCCTGCGGCTGAAGCACGGGCTCTTCGACAAGCTGGTGTACGGGAAGCTGCGGGCGGTGCTCGGCGGGCGCGGGGAGTACGCGATCTCGGGCGGCGCGCCGCTGGGCGAGCGGCTCGGCCACTTCTTCCGGGGCATCGGCTTCACGGTCCTGGAGGGCTACGGCCTGACGGAGTCGTGCGCGGCGACCGCGTTCAACCCGTGGGACCGCCCGAAGATCGGCACGGTCGGCCAGCCGCTGCCCGGTTCCGTGGTGCGGATCGCCGACGACGGCGAGGTGCTGCTGCACGGCGAGCACGTCTTCTCGGGGTACTGGAACAACGAGGCGGCGACGGCCGAGGCGCTGGCGGACGGCTGGTTCCACACGGGCGACATCGGCACCCTCGACGAGGACGGCTACCTCGCGATCACCGGCCGGAAGAAGGAGATCCTGGTCACGGCGGGCGGCAAGAACGTCGCCCCGGCGGTCATCGAGGACCGCATCCGGGCGCACGCCCTGGTCGCGGAGTGCATGGTGGTCGGCGACGGGCGCCCGTTCGTGGGCGCGCTCGTCACGATCGACGAGGAGTTCCTCGGCCGCTGGGCCGCCGAGCACGGCAAGCCGGCCGGTTCGACGGCGGCCTCCCTGTGCGAGGACGCGGAGCTCCTGGCGGAGGTCCAGCGGGCGGTCGACGACGGCAACGCGGCGGTCTCCAAGGCGGAGTCGGTCCGCAAGTTCCGCGTCCTGCCCGCCCAGTTCACGGAGGAGGCGGGTCACATCACCCCGTCCCTGAAGCTGAAGCGGAACGTGGTGGCGAAGGACTTCGCGGACGAGATCGAGGCGCTCTACCGGGGCTGAGCCCGGACGCGACGCGGAGGAGGGGCCCGGGGCGAACGTTCGCCCCGGGCCCCTCCTCCGCGTGGTTCGCGCGCTTCCCGTGAGTTCGCGCCCGTCTCAGAGCAGCTCGCGCAGCCGCTCCGCCAGCAGGTCCCAGCGCCACCGCTCCTCGACCCAGGCCCGGCCCCGCTCGCCCATGCGGGCGCGCAGGCCGGGGTCGAGGAGGAGGGTGGTGACGCGGTCGGCGGTGTCCTCGGGGGAGCCGCCCCGGACGACCCAGCCGGTCTCGCCGTCGAGAACGGCGTCGGGGGCGCCCCCGGAGTCGCCCGCGACGACGGGCAGGCCGGTGGCGGACGCCTCCAGGTAGACGATGCCGAGGCCCTCGACGTCCAGGCCGCCGCGCCGGGTGCGGCAGGGCATGGCGAAGACGTCGCCGGCGCCGTAGTGGGCGGGCAGCTCCGCCCAGGGGACGGCCCCGGTGAACCGTACGGATCCGGCCACGCCCGTCTCGGCGGCGAGACGGCGCAGGTCCTTCTCGTACGGGCCGCCGCCGACGATCAGGAGGACGGCGTCCGGAACCCCGCTCAGGATCCGCGGCAGGGCCCTGATCAGCGTGTCCTGGCCCTTGCGGGGGACGAGCCGGGAGACGCAGACCACGACGGGGCGGTCGCTGAGCCCGAGCCGGGCGCGGACCTCGGCGCCGCCCGAACCGGGGTGGAAGGTCTTCTCGTCCACGCCGGGCGGAAGCTGGACCATCCGGCCGGCGGCGGCGGGCGTGAGGGCCGCCGCGATCCGGGACCGGGTGTACTCGCCGAGGTAGGTGACCGTGTCCGTGCCCTCGCCGATGCGGCGGAGCAGCTGCCGGGAGCCGGGGAGCTGGGCCCAGCCGGCCTCGTGGCCGTGGGTGGTGGCGACCAGGCGCCGGGCGCCCGCCCGCCGCAGGGCCGGGGCCATCAGGCCGAGCGGGGCGGCGGCGCCGAACCACACGGACTCGCAGCCGTGCTCGCGCAGCAGCGCGGTGGCGCGGGCGGTGACCCGGGGGGTGGGCAGCAGCATGGTGGTGCGGTCCCGGACGACCGTGAAAGGCTGTTCGGCGTCGAACGCGGCCGTCGCCTCGGTCCCCTCGCGGCCGTGTTTCCAGGTGGAGGCGTAGACCACGACCCGCCGGGGGTCCAGGCGCAGGGCCATGTTGTGCAGGAAGGCCTGGATTCCCCCGGGACGCGGCGGGAAGTCGTTGGTTACGATCAGGGTCTTGTGCATCGGGGCCGACAGTACGCGATCACATCCTCCGCCCGGCACCACCACCCCTCCCGCGCCAGCGGGCCGACAGAACAAGGACGAGACAGTGACGACGGGCGCAGCGGGCAACGGATCACGCGCGGACCTGCGACTTCCCCTCGGGCTCTGGGGCCTCAGCCGGACGCTCCTCCTGCTGGTCGTGTTCAAGGTCGTGGTGATCCCCGGCCCGGACATCACCTTCGACATCGAGGACATCTACCAGGGCTGGTACGACGTCCTGCGGACCGGCACGTACCCGCTGGACGACGTCACCTGGCAGTACCCGCCGGCCGCCGCGTTCGCGGTCCTCTCCCCCGCGCTGCTGCCGTTCCTCGGCTACTCGGCCGCCTTCTTCGTCCTCGCGCTCCTCTGCGACGCGCTGGTCTTCGGCCTGCTGCTCCACACCGGCCGCCGGGCGGGCCGGACGACCCGGGGCGCCTGGTTCTGGCTGGCGGGCGTCCCGCTGCTCGGCCCGATCACGTACGCCCGGTACGACGTGATGGTGACCGCCGTCGCGGTGGCGGGCCTGCTCGCGGCCGGCCGGAGCCCGCGCGTGCTCGGCGCGCTGGCCGGCTTCGGCGCGGTCCTGAAGGTGTGGCCGGTGCTGATCCTCGCGGGCACCCCCAAGGGACGGGCGACGTTCCGCTCGTGGCCGGCGGCGGTGGGCGCGGCGGCGGCGGTGCTGGCGTTCTGCGTGCTGTGGATGCCGGGGGCGCTGGCCTTCCTCTCCTTCCAGCGGGACCGGGGCACCGAGGTCGAGTCCCTGGGCTCGATGGTCTTCCACGTCGCCCGGCACTTCGGCTGGGAGGGCGAGGCGCGGATGAACTACGGCTCGATCGAGTTCCTCGGGCCGTACGTGTCCACGGTCTCCACGGCCGCGATGGTGCTCACGTTCGCCGCGTTCGGCTGGCTGCTGCTGTGGCGGGTCAGGGCGCGCCGCTTCACCTCGTCGACGGTGGCGGACGCGGCCTTCGTGGCGGTGCTGCTGTTCACGCTGACGAGCCGGGTGCTCTCCCCGCAGTACATGCTGTGGCTGGTCGGCCTGGCGGCGGTGTGCCTGGCCTTCCGGTCGAGCGGGATGGAGCGGCCCGCGCACCTGGTGCTCCTGGCGGCGGCGGTGACGCAGTTCGAGTTCCCGGTGTGGTTCTCGCACGTGACGCGGAGCGATCCGCTGGGCATGGCGGTGCTGTTCACGCGGAACGGCCTGCTGATCGCCGCCGCCGCCCTCGCCTGCCGGATCCTGTGGCGGGAGACGGTCACGGAGCCGCGCCCCGCCGGTGTCCCGGCCATTCCCGCGCAGGCGGGCCACCCGGACCGCGAGAGGACCGGTAAGACCCTGACCGGCTCGCGCTGAGGCCGGCCGTCCCCGGCCCTCGGGGAGCCGGGTCTAGTCGAGCTGCTCCTGGACGTACACGCGCCACTCCCGCGTGAAGTCCTCCGGCGTGGTGCCCAGGACCTCGTGGAGCGCCTTCTCCACGGCGCCCTTGCGGCCCGGGTGCGCGCCCACCGCCCGGTAGAAGGCCGTCAGCTTCTCCTCGCTCCAGCGGTCCGCGATCATCCGGCAGGCCAGCCAGCCGCCCTCATAGGCCCGCGCCAGGGCCTCCGCGTCGCCGCCGAAGGCGAAGTCGGCGTCCTCCGGGAGCCGGGCGGGCGGGCCGTCGTCGTGGACCGCGCGGGTCAGCTCGGGGGCGGCCTGGACGGGGGTGCGGTCGGCGTCCCGGTAGGCGATCCAGTCGGCGAAGCCCTCGGAGAGCCAGACCGGGGTCGAGGGGGTGGTGTGGGCCCGGGTGGCGACGTGGACGGTCTCGTGGGTGAGGACGAGCTGCCGGCCGAAGTCACCGAGGACGCCGTACGCCTCGGGGTTGACGATCACCCGGTCCGCGGGCGCGTCCGTCCCGCCCGCCGTCTCGCCGGTGGTGACGGCCGCTATGCCCCGGTAGGAGCTTCCCGGCTCCCCCAGCAGCTCCCCCATCGCGTTCAGCGAGCCGGGGACGAGGACGACCACGCGGCGGGCCCAGTCCGGGTGCCAGGCCCCCGCGACGGCGGGGACCGCCCGGTCGGCCGCCGCGGCGATCTCCCGGAGCCGGGCCGGTTCCTGGCCGACGCCGAGGACGAGGGAGCGGGCGCCCCGGACGGCGGCGACGTCCCCCTGCTCCCACAGCTGCCGGGGCGTGCCCTTCGCGGGCCGCTCGCCGGTCACGTACCAGCGTCCGTCCCGCTCGGCGAGGTCCAGGACGCGGGCCCCGGTGACGGGCCGCCGGTCGTAGCCCCGGAGCCGGTGGCCGAGCTCCGCGCGGACGGTGGCCCGGCCGGGGGCGGCGCGGTCGACGCCGGTGACCCGGTACGACCAGCCCTCCAGCGGCACCGCCGCCAGCCGCCGGTAGAGGACGAGGCCGGCCGGGGCGTACGCGGGGTCGAGGGCGGCCCGGTATCCGGGCTCGTCGCGGGCCAGGAGGGCCCTGGCGTGCCGGTCCAGGAGCGTCTGGATCTCCCGGGCGGCCGTGTCGGTGGGCCCTCCGGTCCTCGCACAGCCGACCAGGCCCGTCAGGGCGAGCAGGAGGACCGACAGACAGAGAGCTGTCGGCCGTCGCGTTCCGCACCTCTGACCTGCCACGCATCCGATCGTACGATCCGAACGGCCGTCGCGGGGTCCGGCCGGGCGGGACGGCCCCGGACGGAACCCGGCGCGGCCCCGGACGGGACGGAGCCGGGACCCGGCGCGGGACGGGGCCCGCGCGCCCGGCTCAGACCCGGGTCACCGTCGCGTGCGACATCATGCCCACCGGGTCGTAGCGCACCCGCGCGCCCGGGTAGGGAGCATGGATGACCTGCCCGTTCCCGGCGTAGAGGGCCACGTGGCTGGCGTCGCCCCGGTACGTGACGAGGTCACCGGGCCGCGCCTCCGAGAGGGGGACCCGGCGGCCCGCGTACCGCTGCGCGGCGGAGGTGCGCGGCAGGCCGACCCCGGCCTGCCGGTACGCCCAGACCGTCAGGCCCGAGCAGTCGAAGGCGGAGGGGCCGGTCGCGCCCCACACGTACGGCCTGCCGATCGCGCTGCGGGCGGCGGCCAGCGCGGCGGCGGCCCGGGAGGAGACCGGGCCGGAACCGGCCGGGAGCGGCCCGTAGGCGGGGCCGCTCCCGGCGTTCTCCCCGCCGGGGCCGGTCCCGCGGCCGCCGTCGCGGGAGGCGCGGTCGAGGCCGGCGCGCTCCACGGGGGTGAGGGAGGCGAGCACCCGGCGGGCCTCGGCGAGCTTCCCCTCCACGGCGCGCTTGTGACGGGCGACCTCGTCCCGGCCGCGCTCCAGCTCGGCGAGGGCCGCGCGGCCCTCGCTCCGCAGCTGCTCCAGGCGGCGCTGTTCCCGCCGGAGGGCGCCGAGCGCGTCGTTCTGGCGGTCGGTGGCCCGGTCGAGGGCGGAGGCCCGTTCGAGGTAGCTGTCCGGGTCGGAGGAGAGCAGCAGGGCGAGGGCGGGGTCCATGCCCCCGGAGCGGTACTGGGCCCCGGCGACCGCGCCGAGGACGCTCCGCATGCGGTTGACCCGCTCCTGGCCCCGGGCGAGGCCGTCCTGGGCCCGGGAGACCGTCCGGCGCAGCGCGTCCGCCTTCTCGTCCGCCCGGTGGTAGGCCTCCGTGGCCCGTTCCGCCTCCGCGAAGAGGCGGTCGACCGCGGCCCGGGCGGTCTCGGTGCCGGCCCCCGGGTCGGCGCTCGCGGGGACGGCCCCGAGGGACGCCGCGGCGGTGGCCGCGGCGGCGGTGAGGACGGTGACCCTGGCGGATCGGCGGTGGGACGCCACGGATCGCGCTCCGTTCGGCTCGACGCGGACTGGCGCGGCAGACAGTAGCCGCTGCCACGACCGCGTCCAACGAGCGCGACGGGCACGCACAGTGACGCCCCGCCGGAGACCACAGGTCACCGGCGGGGCGTCGGGTCCGTTCCGTTCGCGGCGAACCACCCGTTCGGGCGGCATGCCGCGCGGGTCGGCGGGATCAGCCGCCGACGCGGACGCCGAACTGGAAGGTGCCCATGTAGTCCATGGACTCGTAGCGGACGAAGGCGCCCGGCTTGGGGGCGTGCAGGATCGTGTTGTTGCCCGCGTAGAGGCCCACGTGCGACAGGCCGTTGAAGAAGACCAGGTCGCCCGGCTGGAGCTGGCTGCGGCCGATCTTCGTGCCGTCGTTCTGCTGGGTGTAGGTGACGCGGCTGATCCGGGCGCCCGCCTGGCGGTAGGCCCACTGGGTCAGGCCGGAGCAGTCGTACGAGTTGGGGCCCTCCTCGCCGGAGGCGTACGCCTTGCCGATCTGGGTGGCGGCGGCGGCGAGCGCCTTGCCGGCGAGGCCGCTCACGTTGCTCACGTCGACCGGGGCACCGCCGCCGGTCAGGTCGGTGCGCTGGCCGGCGGCGCGGCTGGCCCGCTCCTCCTTCTCCCGCTCCTCCTGCTTCAGCCTGTCCTGCTCGGCCTTGGTGAGGGTGTCGAGGAGCTTGCGGGCCTCGGCGAGCTTGCCCTGGAACTTCTGCTTCTTCTCGCCGAGGGTCTTGCGGACGTCCTCGAGGTCGGCGAGCTTCGCGGTGGCCTCGGCGCGCTGCTGCGCGAGCGTGCGCTGCTTGGCCTGGATCGAGGTGAGCACGTCGGCCTGCTGGGCGCTCAGCTGGTCGATCGCGGACGCCTTGTCGAGGTAGGTGTCCGGGTCGGCGGAGAGGAAGAGCTGGAGCGCCGGGTCGATGCCGCCGGAGCGGTACTGGGCGCTGGCGACCGAACCGATCTGGTCGCGCAGGACGTTGAGCTCCTGCTGGCCGCGGGCCACCTTGTCCTGGAGGTCGCCGACCTCCTTCTGCAGCTCGCCGCGGCGCTCGTCGGCCTGGTTGTACTGCTCCGTGGCCTCCTCGGCCTCGTGGTGCAGCTTGTCGACCTTCGACTTGACCTCGTCGATCTTGGGCTTGGCTGGGGCCGCCTGGGCGCCGGACTGGGCGGTGAAGGCGACGGCCGCGGCCGCGGTCACCGTGAGCACGGTCACGCGGGTGCGGCTCGGCTGCTTGGGTCGACGGTGGGACGCCACGAAGGCGAGCTCCTTCTTCCTCAGAGCCGCCCGGCCGGTCAGGGGCGGGCGGTTCCTCCGCCGTCACCCCGGATGGGTGATCAACCGCGCGAAGGTTCGAGCCCTGACCCTAGTGACCAAGTTGTGATCAGTTCAAATCCCGACGGCAAAAATCTCGCTCACCCGGCACTTTGTTCACACCCACCGTACGGGCAGTGAGGGGTACTTGACGGTGTGCCGTCCAGAAACCGGTCATAAGGTCCACGAGTTGACACAGGTCACGAGAGCCGCGAAAGCCGCTTCAGCAACAAGGCGGACGGCACCGGCCGCGCACCCGCCTTCGCCACCCCGTCGGCCACCTCGCGGTCCGTGGAGACCACCACCACCGGCCGGCCGGGCGGCTCCGCCCGCACCAGCTGCCGGATCAACTCGTCCGCCGTGACCCCGGCCTTGGAGAACAGCACCCGCACCCCGCGCGGCGGCGCGAGCAGCACCGGGGCCGCCAGCTCCGCCCCGTCGAAGACACAGGTGACCTCGGCGCCCGAACGGGCCGCGAGGGCCGAGAGCCCGCCGAGCAGCCGCAGCCGCTGCTTCTCCAGCGGCATCGTCGGATAGCCGGTCTTGGTGACGTTGTAGCCGTCGACGACCAGATGGGTCTGCGGCAGCGTCAGGAGCTGGTCGAGCAGGGCCGGGTCGGTCTCGGAGAGCGCCCGCGCCGCGATGTCCTTCGGGGACATCCGCCCCGGCTCCACCGCGTCCACGGTGTCCGCCGGATGCGTCGAGACGGGTGGCAGCGCGAGTTCGCGGCGCAGCCCCTGCGCCGCGTCGAGGACCGTGTCCAGGAGGAGCCGCAGCCGCATGTCCTCCACCGAGCGGCCCTCGCGGGCGCTCCTTCGGCTCGCCTCCAGGGCCGCCTCGACCTCGCCGAGCCTGGCCCTGAGCCGCCGGCTCTCGCTCTCGGCGGCCGACACCCGGGCCGCCGCCTCCGCGCGCGCGGCCTCGATCTCGCCCTGGACCCTGCGCAGCGCCGCCTCGCCGCGCTTGACGTCGCTCAGGGCGCTGCGCAGCTTGCGGTGGTAGGACTCCGCCTCCCTGCGGGCCGCGTCGAGGTCGTGCCTCAACTGCTCGGTCTCGTCCCGGGAGCGGTCCCTGGCCGCGGCGAGTTCACCGCGCAGCCGCTCCAGTTCGCGCCGGCCGGCCTCGTCGGCCCGCTCGGCGTCGGCCCGCTGGGCCTCCTCGCCCGCGGCGGCGACCAGCTTGACCCAGCCGGGCGGGCGCAGCACGTAGGCGGCCGCCGCCACGTCGACGGGGTCGGCCGCCGCCGGCGGGGTGCCGCTCTCCAGGGCTCCGGTCAGCTCGGGCTGGTCCTGACGGAACCGTTCGCCGATCCGCTGTCGGAAGACCGGATCGCCCTCCAGGGCCGCCGCCATCGCGTTGCCGGCGAACTTGGCCCGCCGGCTCGCGGTGAACCGGGCGTACTGCCGCAGGGGCGCGGGCAGCTCCGTGACGGTCAGTCCGCCGAAGGCGTCCGCGACCAGCGCGACGACCTTCCGCCGCACGGCCTCCGGCAGTGGGTGGTCGAGCGCCTCGGCAGCGTCACCTGCCGCGCCGGCCGGCTCTCCACCGTGCGCGGGCTGCTCCACGATCCGTCACCCCTATGTCGTCCGCGCCGTCCTTCAGGAAGCGGCGCCCGGCCTGTCCACCAGTTCGATCCGGTCCACCGCGTTGCACCAGCGGCAGCGGACCGACTCGATGGTCTCACTGACCACCTGCCGCTCCTCGACCGTCGGTTCTCCGGCGAGGTCCAGATGGACGTACTCGACCACCTTGGACGAGCGGGTCACGTCGAAGCGGGTGAGGTTGCCGCAGAGCGTGCAGCGCCAGCGGGTCTCGGCGGTCGGCAGGGGAACCGTCGTCATCGTGCCGTCCTTCTTCCTGTTGCGGGATACCAGGTGCGGGAGCCGCGGTGCGCCGTCGAACTGCGGTCGTACTGTCCGCCACACTACGGCCTCGCGGGAAGGCCGGAACACGGCGAGGCACTCTGTCCACTTCGTCCCCGGTACGCGATGATCTGTCCGTGATCGAATGGCGAAGCGCGGCCCGCGGCGTCCTGCGGGGCGTCCGCGGCGGTCCCGTGGTGACGTACGGGCTGATCGCCGCCTGCTGCCTCCTCTTCGCGATCGGCCCGGTCTCCGGACTCCATCCGGCGCACGGCACGGGCGACGCCCTCCTCGCCGCCCAGGGCTCCCACTTCCGCCGCTGGGGCGTCGTCCCCGCCGAGCTGGTGAGCGGCGATCCGCGCGCCCTGCTCACCCCGCTCACCGCGCTCTTCGTCCACGGCGGCTGGCTCCACCTCCTGGGGAACATGCTCTTCCTCCACGTCTTCGGCGCGATGGCCGAGGAACGCATGGGGCCGGTCGAGTACGCCCTCTTCTACCTGGGGACCGGCTGCCTCGCCCTCGTCGGCTACGCGATGGCGCACGCGGACAGCGAGCAGACCCTGGTGGGGGCGTCGGGGGCGATCTCCGGAGTGCTCGGGGCCTTCCTCTTCCTCTTCCCGCGCTCCCGGGTCACCAGCCTCTTCCCCTTCCTCTTCTTCCTGCCGCTGCGCTTCCCCGCGTGGATCGTGCTGATCTTCTGGTTCGCGCTCCAGTGGCTGGCCGCGCGGACGGCGGGGGCCGGTCCCGGCGTCGCGTATCTGGCCCATGTGGTGGGCTTCTCGCTCGGCTTCCTCTACGCCTGGGTGCGCCACCGGGGTGGGGATAGAGTGAAGGCCACAGCCGCGGCCACCGAGGGAGAAAGCCAGCCGTGATCACCGCGATCGTGCTCATCAAGACCAGCGTGGACCGCATCCCCGAGATCGCCGAGTCGATCGCGGCGCTCGACAGCGTCAGCGAGGTCTTCTCGGTGACCGGCACGTACGACCTGATCGCCATGGTCCGGGTGCCCCGCCACGACGACCTGGCGGACGTGATCCCCGGCAGCATCAGCAAGATCCCGGGCGTCGAGGCGACGGACACGCACGTCGCGTTCCGCACGTACTCGCAGCACGACCTGGAGGCGGCCTTCGCCATCGGCCTGGAGTCCTGAGGCGTTTCACGGCGGCAGACGGAGGGGGCCTCCCGGGCGGGAGGCCCCCTTCACCCGTACGAGTGAGTACTCAGCCGCGGTCCGGGACGCAACGGCCGTCCTCGGTGCGGTACTTCCACCGGGCGCCGTCCCGGACCAGCTCCTTCACGGCGCCGACGAACCGCTCCACGTGCTCGTCGGGGGTGCCGGCGCCGAAGCTGACCCGGACGGCGTTGAGGGACCTCTCCCCCGGCGCCGCCTCGGGGGCGCCGCACTCGCCCGGGTCCCCCGGGTCGCCGCCGAGCAGGGTGCGGACCAGCGGATGGGCGCAGAAGAGGCCGTCGCGGACGCCGATGCCGTACTCGGCGGAGAGGGCGGCGGCGAAGTGGGAGCTGTTCCAGCCCTCCACGACGAAGGAGATGACGCCGACGCGCGGGGCGTCGTCGCCGAAGAGCGAGAGGACCCTGACCTCGGGGACCTCGGCCAGGCCCGCGCGCACCCGGGCGACCAGGCGGTTCTCGCGCTCGACGAGGGCGTCGAAGCCGGCCTCGTCGAGCGCCTTGCAGGCGGAGGCGATCGCGAGGACGCCGATGACGTTCGGGGAACCGGCCTCGTGGCGGGCCGCGGTGGTGTGCCACTCCACGTCCACGCCGCCGTCGGCCCGGCGCGTCACCGTGCGGGAGGCGCCGCCGCCCGCGAGGTAGGGCTCGGCGTCCTGGAGCCAGTCGGCGCGGCCGGCGAGGACGCCGGAGCCGAAGGGCGCGTACAGCTTGTGCCCGGAGAAGGCGACCCAGTCCACGTCGAGGTCCGCCACGGAGACCGGGTGGTGGGGCGCGAGCTGGGCGGCGTCGAGCACGATCCGGGCGCCGTGCGCGTGGGCGGCGGCGGCCAGCTCCCGCACCGGCCACAGCTCGCCGGTGACGTTGGAGGCGCCGGTGACGCAGACCAGGGCGGGGCCGTGGGGGTCCCGTTCCGCGAGGGCGCGCTCCAGGGTCCCGACGGCCTGCTCGGGGGTGCGCGGCGCGTCGAGGTACGTCACCCGGGCGTCGCCCCAGGGCAGGAGCGAGGCGTGGTGCTCGGTCTCGAAGACGAAGACCTGGCAGCCGACGGGGAGGGCGGCGGCGAGCAGGTTGAGCGAGTCGGTGGTGGAGCGGGTGAAGACGACCTGGTCGCCGGGGCGGCAGCCGAGGAACTCCGCCACGGTGGCGCGGCTGTTCTCGAAGAGGTCGGTGGAGAGCTGGGAGAGGTAACCGGCGCCGCGGTGGACGCTGCCGTAGTACGGGGCGTACGCGGCGACGTCGTCCCAGACCCGCTGGAGGGCCGGGGCGCTGGCCGCGTAGTCGAGCGCCGCGTAGGTCACCTCGCCGCCGGTGACGAGCGGGACGGTCACGTCCCGGCCGAGGACGGGCAGCGGGGCGGGGCGGCAGGGACCGGCGGGCCCGGTGACGGCGGAATCTGCGGCGGGCTCGACGACGGTGGTGACGGCGGCGACGGCGTGCGGGCGTGCGGACATGGCGGTATCTCCCGGCGGGCGGTGCGGAACGGCTTCGGTGAATCCCGTACGCGGCCGGACACGGCGGGGTACGGGTGACGCCTCGGAGGACACGGGGGTACGCGGAAGGGACCCTGTTCCGAGGGTGAAGAAGGGGCGGACTCGCCCTATCGCATTCGCTTGCTCACGGAAAACACTCCTCGGTTGACCAGGACCCCTGGTGTTCGAGGGATCCGCGCTTGCCGCAGACCTCGCTGCCTGCGGCCTGGTCATCACCCGGGGCACCCCGCCACGGAAGGAGGGTTGCCGGACAGCGAGCCGGGGCCAAAACGCTGTCACTCGTGACCTGGAGAGCATCCTGCCACATGATCGCCGCGGCGCAAGACCCCGGTCCGCATGGTGGACCGGGGCCGTACGGCGCGCGGGCTACGCGTTGCTGGCGGCGATCCAGCGCTCCAGGGCCCGCCGGGCGGCACCGGAGTCGATCGCCTCGGCGGCCTTCTCCATGCCCGCGCGGATCCGCTCCGCGAGGGTGCCCTCCCCCGGTTCGAGCGCCGTCAGCGCCGCCGCCGAGTTGAGCAGCACCGCGTCCCGCACCGGCCCGGTCTCCCCGGCGAGCAGCCGGCGGGCCACGTCGGCGTTGTACGAGGCGTCGGCGCCGCGCAGCGCCTCCACCGGCACGAGGTCGATGCCGACGTCGCGGGGGTCGAAGGTCTCCTCCCGCACCGCGCCGTCCCGGACCACCCAGACCCGCGAGGTGGCCGTGGTGGTCAGCTCGTCGAGCCCGTCGTCACCGCGGAAGACGAGCGCGGAGGAGCCGCGCCCGGCAAGCACCCCGGCGACGATGGGGGCCATCCGGGGGTCCGCCACCCCGGTCGCCTGGGCCCGCACCCGGGCCGGGTTGGTGAGCGGGCCGAGGAAGTTGAAGACGGTGCGGATGCCGAGTTCCCTGCGGGCCGTCGCGACGTGGCGCAGCGCCGGGTGGAACCTCACGGCGAAGCAGAAGGTGACGCCGGCCTCCTCGGCGACCTCGGCAACCCGCTTCGGGGTCAGGTCCAGGTTGACGCCGAGCTTCTCCAGGACGTCGGAGGCCCCGGAGGCGGAGGAGGCCGCGCGGTTGCCGTGCTTGACGACCTTGGCCCCCGTTCCGGCGACCACGATCGCGGACATGGTGGAGATGTTGACGGTCTTGGCGCCGTCGCCGCCGGTGCCCACGATGTCGACGGTGGCGCCGGGCACCTCGATGGTGTTGGCGTGCTCGTACATCGTCCGGACGAGGCCGGTGATCTCCTCGACGGTCTCGCCCTTGGCGCGCAGGGCCACGACGAACCCGGCGATCTGCGCGTCGGTGGCCTCGCCGCGCAGGATCCGGTCCATGGCCCAGGCGGTGTCCTCGGCACTCTGGTCGCGGCCGCTCAGCAGGCCGTCCAGGACGACGGGCCAGGAGCGGCCCGCCGTGGTGGGTCCTCCAGCGGGGGTCACAGCGCCCATGGCAGCTCCCGGTCATCATCGCGTGACGGATACGGGCCCACCCTATCGACCCCCGGGGACGGCGAAGAGCCCCGTCCGGCGTGTGGACGGGGCTCTTGCCGTGGCGACTTCAGGGCGTCGGGGGCGTCAGGTGATCAGTGGTGGCCGTGGCCGCTCTGGATCTCCTTGTACTCCTCGACGGTGGGCTTGGGGATCTGGCTGTCCCCGCCGTAGTAGCCCCTGTTGAGCTTGATCCGCAGCTTCTCCATGCGGCCGATCTTCCGCTCCACGCCGTTCTCGTCCACGGCCGGCGGCAGCGCCGCGGGCTCGTACTGCTCGTGCGCCGTGAGGCGGTGCAGCTCGCCCTGGCTGAGCGGCTCGTGGATCTCGACGAACTCACCGTGCGGCAGGCGCTTGATGATGCCCGACTCGCGGCCGTGCAGCACCTTGTCCCTGTCCCGGCGCTGGAGGCCGAGGCAGATCCGCTTGGTGACGATGAACGCGATGACCGGGCCGACGAAGAAGAAGATCCGCACGAACCAGGTGATCGAGTTGATCGACAGGTGGAAGTGGGTCGCCCAGAGGTCGTTTCCACCGCCCACGAGCATGATCATGTACGCGGTGATCCAGGCGACGCCGAAACCGGTGCGCGTCGGAGCGTTGCGCGGGCGCTGCGCGATGTGGTGCTCGCGCTTGTCGCCCGTGATCCAGGACTCGATGAACGGGTAGACCGCGATCGCGCCGAGCACCGCCGGGAAGATCGCCAGCGGGATCATCACGCCCAGGACGAGCGTGTGGCCCCAGAGGTTGATCTCCCAGCCCGGCATGACGCGGATCAGGCCCTCGGCGAAGCCCATGTACCAGTCGGGCTGGGCGCCGGTGGACACCTGGTCCGGGCGGTACGGGCCGAGCGCCCAGATCGGGTTGATCGAGGCGATCGCCGCGATGACCGCGATGACGCCGAAGACCAGGAAGAAGAAGCCTCCGGCCTTCGCCATGTACACGGGCAGCAGCGGCATGCCGACGACGTTCTTGTTCGTGCGGCCGGGGCCCTCGAACTGCGTGTGCTTGTGGACGAACACCAGGATGAGGTGGGCGACCACGAGGCCCAGCATGATGCCGGGCAGCAGCAGGATGTGCGCCGAGTAGAACCGGGCGACGAAGTCGCCGCCGGGGAACTCCCCGCCGAACAGGAACATCGAGAGGTACGTGCCGACGACCGGCACGGACAGGATCGCGCCCTGCATGAAGCGGACACCGGTGCCGGAGAGCAGGTCGTCCGGGAGCGAGTAGCCGGTGAAGCCGGTGAACATGCCCAGGAAGAACAGCAGGAAGCCGAACAGCCAGTTGATCTCGCGCGGCTTGCGGAACGCGCCGGTGAAGAACACGCGCATCATGTGCACGAACATGCCGGCGAGGAAGATCAGCGCCGCCCAGTGGTGGATCTGCCGGATCAGCAGGCCACCGCGCACCTCGAACGAGATGTGCATGGTCGAGTTGAACGCCTCGGACATCAGCTGTCCCTGGAGCGGGACGTACGGTCCGGCGTACTCCACCTCGTTCATCGACGGGTGGAAGAACAACGTCAGGTAGACGCCCGTCATGATGATGATGAGGAAGCTGTAGAGGCAGATCTCGCCCAGCATGAAGGACCAGTGGTCCGGGAAGATCTTCCGCATGTTGGCCTTGGCCAGCGTGTAGATCCCCAGGCGTCCGTCGGCCCAGTCGGCGACCCGCTCACCCGCGGGCGCCTTCTTTTCGGTATCGGTCACGGTGCTCATCCGCGCTCCCAGAAGGCAGGGCCGACGGGCTCGTCGAAGTCGCCGAGCGCCTCCAGGAAGCCCTTGTCGTTCACGCCGATCCGCAGCTGCGGAAGGGCGTGACCGGCCGGGCCGAAGATGACGCGGGCGCCGTCGGAGAGGTCGAAGGTGGACTGGTGGCACGGGCAGAGGACGTGGTGCGTCTGCTGCTCGTACAGGGAGATCGGGCAGCCCACGTGGGTGCAGATCTTCGAGAAGGCGACGATGCCCTCGTGCGACCACTCGAGCTCGCGCTTGTCCTTGATGTCGTCCGGCTGGATCCGGACGATCATCAGGGCGGCCTTGGCGATCTCGGTCTGGAAGTGGTGGTCGTGCTCCGAGAGGCCCTCCGGCATCGCGAAGGTCAGCGAACCGACCGCGACGTCCTCGGGACGCAGCGGCTCGTGCGTGTTCATGTTGATGAGCTGCTTGCCCTTGGCCCACAGGGTGGTCCGGAGCTTCTTCTCGGGCAGCGGGCCCATGTCGCGCAGCAGCACGATGCTGGAGAGCGGCATGAGCGCCAGCGCGCCGAACATCGTGTTGCGGATGAGCTTGCGGCGGCCCATGCCGGACTCGGCGGCACCGGCCGCGAAGTCCGCCATGACCTTCGCCTTGACCTCGGGCGACGCCTCGATCGGGTGACGCTCGTCCGCCACCTCGACGTCGGACATCAGGGTGCGGGCCCAGTGGACCGCGCCCGCGCCGATGAAGAAGAGGGAGGCGCCGAGGGTCAGACCCAGGGAGAAGTTGAGCGCGGACACCCGGCCGAAGGGCCAGATGTACACGATCTTGTCGACCGGGAAGATCACGTACGAGGCGATGAAGCCGATCGTGGCCAGCATCGACAGCGTGAACATGAAGGCGACCGCGCGCTCGGACCGGCGGGCGGCCCGCTCGTCGATGTCCTGGATGCGGGGCTTGTGGGGCGGGAGGCCCGGGTCGGCGAACGGGTCGTCGGCGACCTTCACCGCGCCGTGCGCGGTGTCCTGCACTGCCGGCAGGTTCTCTTCTGGAATCTCTTGGCTACTCATGACTTCTTGGCCTTAGCGGTGTGGGCCGCGACCCAGATGGCAACTGCGATGAGCGCACCCAGACCGAAGATCCAGGCGAACAGGCCCTCGCTGACGGGACCGAGTCCACCGAGGGAGAGACCGCCCGGGTTGTCGGCCTCGTCGCTGTTGACGGCCTGGACGTACGCGATGATGTCCTTCTTCTCCTTCTCCGGCATGGTCGTGTCGGGGAAGGAGGGCATGTTCTGCGGGCCGGTCTGCATGGCCTCGTAGAGGTGCTTCGGGCTCACGCCTTCGAGGCTCGGGGCGTACTTGCCGTGGGTCAGCGCGCCGCCCTCCCCGGTGAAGTTGTGGCACTGGGCACAGTTGGTGCGGAACAGTTCGCCGCCCCGGCCCTTGTCGGCGCCCGCGGGGTTGTACTGCTGCTCGGTCGGCGTGATCGGGCCGGCTCCGAGGGAGGCCACGTACGCCGCGAGCCGGTCGATCTCGGCCTGCGTGTAGATGACCTTCTTCTTCGGGACCTGGGCGCCCGGCTGCTGGGCCGGCATGCGGCCCGTGCCGACCTGGAAGTCCACGGCGGCCGAGCCCACGCCGACGAGGGAGGGGCCGTCAGTGGTGCCCTGACCGCCGGTTCCGTGGCAGCTGGCGCAGCCGACGGAGTAGAGCTTCTTCCCCTCCTCGATGGCGAGGGACTGGGCGGTCTCGTCGGCCTTCGCCGTGCCCGCGGGCGCGAACGCGGCGTACAGCCCCCCCGTGGCCGCCAGCGCGAGAAGTAGGACGACGACCGCCGCCAGCGGATGGCGTCGTCGTGCGGAGAGCTTTTTCACGGATTACCCCGGTGTCAGGATCTTCTGCGTCGGTGCTTGCTGGATGTCTCGGTCCGCCGTGGTGGCGGATCCGATTACTTGATCATGTAGATCGTGGCGAAGAGGCCGATCCAGACGACATCGACGAAGTGCCAGTAGTAGGACACGACGATGGCGGCGGTTGCCTGCTCGTGGGTGAACCTCTTGGCGGCGTACGTCCGGCCCAGGACCAGCAGGAAGGCGATGAGACCGCCTGTCACGTGCAGGCCGTGGAAGCCGGTGGTCAGGTAGAACACCGAGCCGTACGGGTCCGACGAGAGGGAGAGCCCCTCGTGCTTGACCAGCTCGGTGTACTCGAAGACCTGTCCGCCGATGAAGATCGCACCCATCACGAACGTGATGATGAACCACGTCCGGAGCTTCTTCACATCGCCCCGCTCGGCGGCGAAGACGCCGAGCTGACAGGTGAGGGAGGAGAGCACCAGGATCGTGGTGTTGGTCGCCGAGAACGGGAAGTTCAGCGCCGAGGCCTTTTCTGCCCAGAACTCGGCACCCGTCACCGATCGCAGGGTGAAGTACATCGCGAAGAGGGCCG
This sequence comes from Streptomyces sp. NPDC001744, assembly GCF_042892575.1. NCBI lineage: Bacteria > Bacillati > Actinomycetota > Actinomycetes > Kitasatosporales > Streptomycetaceae > Streptomyces > Streptomyces sp. NPDC001744. The sequence goes on along the minus strand of NZ_JBIAUG010000018.1, from coordinate 123,576 downwards.
CGAAGAACATCAGCTCGGAGCTCAACCAGATGATGGTTCCGACGCTGGTGAGGTTCGGTCGATTGACCGACGGGTGCGCGTGCCCTGTTTCTACTGTCGTTACTGTCGCCACGACCGACATTATGTCGGTCGCTTATCCCGCCCTCACTCCGGGGGGTGCCGTTCGGAGTGTCAGAGGGGTGTGTCCAGCCCGAACGGCCCAGTGGAGGGGGCGGAAACCACCCTTCGAACGGTCGGCGAACGGGTGTTGACGGGCAGTGGAGCGGAGTAGCATCCGCCGCATCGGTCGACGACCGTCCCACGGACTTCCCCACGGAGGAACGATGCAGTCGAGTGCCACGGTCCTGGTCTACAGCGACGACGCGAACACACGCGCGCAGGTGCGGCTGGCGGCCGGGCGCAGGCCCGCGGCCGACGTCCCCCCGGTCGGGTTCGTGGAGTGCGCCACGCTGCCCGCCCTCCTCGCCCGCCTGGACGAGGGCGGCGTCGACGCCTGCGTCCTGGACGGCGAGGCCGCCCCGGCCGGCGGCATGGGCGTCTGCCGGCAGATCAAGGACGAGGTCTTCCACTGCCCGCCCGTCCTGCTCCTCGTCGGACGCCCCCAGGACGCCTGGCTGGCCACCTGGAGCCGCGCGGACGCCGCGGTCACCCTCCCGGTGGAACCCGTCGAACTCGCCGCCTCCCTCGCCGCCCTGCTGCGCGCCCGGCTCCCGGTCGGCGCGTGAGCTGATCAGAGCGAGGGCCGCAGGCGGGCCTTCTGGGTGGAGACCACCGGTTCCCCGGCGGTCTCCACCAGCGCGCTGCCCTGGCGCCACTTGTCCCACGTCAGGTTCCAGTCGCCGAACCCGTTGCCGAAGGGCTCCATCGTGTCGCCGTCGCTGTTGACGGTCCTGACGACGTCGCCGGGGCGCACGTTCTCGAAGAACCAGGCCGCGTTCCCGGTCGACATGCCGACACAGCCGTGGCTGACGTTCGCCACGCCCTGCGAGCCGACCGACCACGGCGCGGCGTGCACGTATTCGCCGCTCCAGGTCACCCGGGTGGCGTAGTACACGGGCAGGTCGTACGACTCCGAGCTGCCCTCGGAGATGCCGACGGTGGTGCCGCGCATCCGGACGTAGTACTCCTTGCCGAGCACCACCTTGGTGCCGTTGCGGGTGGAGAAGCCGGGCTTGCCGGTGGTCACCGGAATGGTGTTGATCACTTCTCCGTTGCGCTTCACCGTCATGTGGTGCGACCCGGCGTCCGCGATCGCCTCGACCCGGTCGCCGATGGTGAGCTTCAGCGGCGCGGAGGCGCCGCCGTAGAGCTTGTCGCCGATCTTGAGGCCGTCCAGGTTGCCGCTGACCGTGACGCGCGCGCCGGCGGGCCAGTACTCCTTCGGGCGGAAGTGCAGCTTCTTGTCGTCCACCCAGTACCAGGAGCCCTCGACGGAGGGCGTGGAGCGGACCTTGAGGGCCCGTTCGACGACCGCCCGGGAGGCCCTGTCCTTGACGGGGAGGCTGAGGTCGGCGGTGATGGGCTGCCCGACGCCGTACGTGCCCGCCTCCGGCCCGAAGTCGGCGGTCAGGGCCCGTTCGGCCGGGGTCGTCTCGAACGTGAACGTACGGACGCCCGGGGCGCCCTCCCCGTCCTCCGTGGCCACCCGGACCGTGTAGCGGGTGCCGGCCGCCAGGGAGGCCGTGGAGCGCCAGCGCCGTCCGTCCGCCGTGAGCTCGCCCGCCAGGTGGCGTCCGGCGGCGTCGAGGGCGGTGACGTCGGCGATCCGGTCCCCGTCGCCCTTGGCGGTGATCTCCAGGGGCTTCTCGGGGTCGGCCTTGGTCCCGTCGGCGGGGGCGCTGACGGTGAGCGGACCGGCCCCGTCGTACGCCTTCGGCGTCAGCGGGCGGTCGTTCCGGGCCGTGCACGCGGTGACGGCCACGGCCAGCAGGGCACAGCTCACAACAATCCGGATGCGCGGCGTGTCGTTCATGGACTCACCGTAAGAACAATCCCCGGGCCGGGCGCGCCGAGTGCTGCAAAAGAGGGGGCCCGGACGCTTCGGTGACGAAGCGTCCGGGCCCCTCGGTGTGCTCCGGTGCGGAGCGGGGTACCGCTACTGGTTCTGGTTCTCGCCGCGGTAGAACTCGAAGACCCAGCCGAAGAGGCCGACCAGGATCAGCGGGGCGGAGAAGTACAGCAGCCACCAGCCCATCGCGATGGCGAGGAAGGCGAACGCGCCGCCGATGGCCAGCGAGAGCGGCTGCCAGCTGTGCGGGGCGAAGAAGCCCACCTCACCGGCCTCGTCCGCGACGTCGGCCTCCTTGTCGTCCTGCGCCATCGCGTCGACACGCTTGGCCGTGAAGGCCAGGTAGTAGCCGATCATGAGGGCCAGGCCGAACGCCAGGAACAGCGCCGTCGTGCCGGCGGGCTCCTTGGACCAGACGCCGTAGAGGATCGCCATGCCGAGGATGAAGACGCTCAGCCAGATGAACATCTTGCCCTGGATCTTCACTTGCCGGCCTCCTTGCTGCCCGTGAGGGCCTCGGCCTCGTGCGGCTTGTTCTCGAGCTGGTCGAGAGCGGCGATCTCAGGGTGGTGCAGGTCGAACGCCGGGGATTCGGAGCGGATCCGCGGCAGGGTGAGGAAGTTGTGCCGCGGCGGCGGGCAGGACGTCGCCCATTCGAGCGAACGGCCGTAGCCCCACGGGTCGTCGACCTCGATCTTCTTGCCGTACTTGGCGGTCTTCCAGACGTTGTAGAAGAACGGCAGGATCGACAGACCGAGCAGGAAGGAGGAGATCGTCGAGATCGTGTTCAGCGCGGTGAAGCCGTCGGCGTCGAGGTAGTCCGCGTAACGACGCGGCATGCCCTCGGCACCGAGCCAGTGCTGTACCAGGAAGGTGCCGTGGAAGCCGATGAACAGCGTCCAGAACGTCATCTTGCCGAGCCGCTCGTCCAGCATCTTGCCCGTGAACTTCGGCCACCAGAAGTGGAAGCCGGCGAACATCGCGAAGACCACGGTGCCGAAGACGACGTAGTGGAAGTGCGCGACGACGAAGTACGAGTCGGAGACGTGGAAGTCCATCGGCGGCGAGGCCAGGATGACGCCGGTCAGACCACCGAAGGTGAAGGTGATCAGGAAGCCGATCGTCCACAGCATCGGTGTCTCGAAGGACAGCGAGCCCTTCCACATCGTTCCGATCCAGTTGAAGAACTTCACGCCTGTCGGTACGGCGATGAGGAACGTCATGAAGGAGAAGAACGGGAGGAGCACGCCACCGGTGACGTACATGTGGTGCGCCCACACGGTCACGGAGAGGCCGGCGATCGCGATGGTCGCGGCCACCAGACCGATGTAGCCGAACATCGGCTTGCGGCTGAAGACCGGGATGACCTCGGAGATGATGCCGAAGAACGGCAGCGCGATGATGTACACCTCTGGGTGGCCGAAGAACCAGAAGAGGTGTTGCCAGAGCAACGCTCCACCGTTGGCCGCGTCGAAGACGTGTGCACCGAACTTGCGGTCCGCCTCCAGGGCGAACAGCGCGGCCGCGAGGACCGGGAAGGCGAGCAGGACCAGAACACCGGTCAGCAGCACGTTCCAGGTGAAGATCGGCATGCGGAACATCGTCATGCCCGGAGCGCGCATGCAGATGATCGTGGTGATGAAGTTGACCGAGCCGAGGATCGTGCCGAAGCCGGAGAAGGCCAGACCCATGATCCACATGTCGGCGCCGACACCCGGCGAGCGGACGGCGTCCGACAGCGGGGAGTAGGCGAACCAGCCGAAGTCGGCCGCACCCTGCGGGGTGAGGAAGCCGGCCACCGCCATGATCGAGCCGAAGAGGTACAGCCAGTACGCGAACATGTTCAGCCGCGGGAACGCCACGTCGGGCGCGCCGATCTGCAGCGGCATGATCCAGTTGGCGAATCCGGCGAACAGCGGCGTCGCGAACATCAGCAGCATGATCGTGCCGTGCATCGTGAACGCCTGGTTGAACTGCTCGTTCGACATGATCTGCGTACCCGGACGGGCCAGCTCGGCGCGCATGAAGAGCGCCATGAGTCCGCCGATGCAGAAGAAGACGAACGACGTGACCAGGTAGAGCGTGCCGATCGTCTTGTGGTCCGTGGTGGTCAGCCACTTGACCACGACATTGCCGGGCTGCTTGCGGCGTGCCGGAACCTCGTTCTCGTAAGGCTCCTCAGCCGCGGCCGCACCCTGGGGTTCGTTGAGGATGCTCACAGTTGCTTCTTCTCCGCATTCCTGGCCGGGGCCGTCTGGTCGATGCCCGACGGGATGTAGCCGGTCTGCCCCTTCTCCGCCAGCTCCTTCAGGTGCTGCTGGTAGCGCTCCGGAGAGACCACCTTGACGTTGAAGAGCATCCGGGAGTGGTCGACACCGCACAGCTCGGCGCACTTGCCGAGGAACGTGCCTTCCTGCGTCGGAGTGACCTCGAAGGCGTTCGGGTGCCCCGGGATGACGTCCTGCTTCATCAGGAAGGGCACCACCCAGAAGGAGTGGATGACGTCGCGGGAGGTCAGGACGAACCGGACCTTCTCACCCTTCGGCAGCCACAGGGTCGGACCCGGGTTGCCGGTCTGCGGGTTGCGGTCGCCCGGGATGCCCGCGTCGTAGACGCCGCCGGCGTTGTCCGGGAACTGGTTCTTGTACCGCTCCGGCACCGTCTCCAGGTTCTTGTCCGTCTTGGCGTCGCCCTTCACTCCGGGCACGTTCTCGACGTAGTTGAAGCCCCAGCTCCACTGGTAGCCGACCACGTTGATGGTGTGGGCCGGCTTCGGGGAGAGCTCGAGGAGCTTCGACTCGTCGCGCGCGGTGAAGTAGAAGAGCACCGAGACGATGATGAGGGGGGTGACCGTGTACAGCGCCTCGATGGGCATGTTGTAACGGGTCTGCGGAGGTACCTCGACCTTGGTCCGGCTGCGCCGGTGGAAGATGGTGGCCCAGAGGATCAGGCCCCACACCAGGATGCCGGTGACGAGTGCGGCCGCCCACGAACCCTGCCACAGGGAGAGGATACGAGGCGCCTCTTCCGTGACCGGGGTGGGCATACCAAGGCGGGGGAAGTCTTCCCAGTTGTACGAGCAGCCGGTGGCTGTCGCCAGGATCAGGCCCGCAGTCAGCACCTGCGGCAGCTTCCGCCGCATCGGGCGCCGCGACGAGCGGTCGGAGCCGTTGGGACTCACGTAGCGCCTTCCCGAGAGTCTCGGCCCGCGTTGGTCGGCCACGGCCGTCCGTCTCGCTGGTCGGTCGCCGCCCCGTGCCGCGGGCAGGGGTTTGGATGTTTATGCGGACCAAACCCTACTGGACGCTATTTGGGGTCGCGCGGGGAGGGTGCCCAACGCGCCGTCCGACTCCCCGAAGGGGTGGAGTCCGGGGTTCCGGAGGGGGGTCCGGCTCACCCGTTCGGCGCCCTGGGGCCGGGGCGGGCGGGAGTTCTGACGGGAGTTCACGGGAACGGCCGCGGGGGGGGCGGGCGACACGCCGGGCACGGGCCGGGGGCGGGGCGGGGGCCGGGACCGGGACCGGGCCAGGTGGGGGCCGGGGGCCCCGCACGCTCTACCGTGGGCGGATGCCGTACTTCGACGCCGCGTCCGCCGCTCCGCTGCACCCCGTCGCCCGTCAGGCGCTGCTCGCCTCCCTGGACGAGGGCTGGGCCGATCCGGCCCGGCTGTACCGGGAGGGGCGGCGGGCCAGGCTGCTGCTCGACGCGGCGCGGGAGGCCGCGGCGGAGGCCGTGGGCTGTCGTCCGGACGAGCTCGTGTTCACTCCTTCGGGGACGCGCGCGGTTCACGCGGGAATCTCCGGCGCGCTCGCGGGCCGTCGGCGTGTCGGGAACCGGCTCGTGGTGTCGGCGGTCGAGCACTCCTCCGTCCTGCACGCGGCCGAAACGCACGCGGCGGCGGGCGGGACGGTGACGGAGGTGCCGGTGGACCGGTCCGGAGCGGTGGACGCGGCGGGCTTCGCGGCGGCCCTGGACGGGGGAACGGCCCTGGCGTGCCTCCAGTCGGCCAACCACGAGGTGGGGACCGCGCAGCCGGTGGCGGAGGTGGCCGGGGCCTGCCGGGCGGCGGGCGTACCGCTCCTCGTGGACGCGGCCCAGTCGCTCGCCTGGGGCCCGGTGGAGGACGGCTGGTCGCTGCTCGCGGCGAGCGCCCACAAGTGGGGCGGTCCGGCGGGGGTGGGGCTGCTGGCCGTGCGGAAGGGGGTGCGGTTCGCTCCGCAGGGACCGGCGGACGAGAGGGAGTCGGGCCGGGCGCCGGGCTTCGAGAACCTGCCGGCGATCGTGGCGGCGGCGGCCTCGCTGCGGGCGGTCCGGGCGGAGGCGGCGGCCGAGGGGGCGCGGCTGCGGAGCCTCGTGGACCGCCTCCGGGCGCGGGTGCCGGAGCTGGTGCCGAACGTGGAGGTGGTGGGCGACCCGGTGCGGCGCCTCCCCCACCTGGTCACCTTCTCCTGTCTCTACGCCGACGGGGAGACGCTGCTGCACGAACTGGACCGGGCGGGTTTCTCCGTCTCGTCCGGTTCCTCGTGCACGAGTTCGACGCTGACGCCCAGCCATGTGCTGCGGGCGATGGGGGTGCTGAGCGAGGGGAACGTCCGGGTCTCCCTGCCGCCCGGCACGGCGGAGGAGGACGTGGACCGCTTCCTCGACGTGCTGCCGGGGGTGGTGGCGGAGGTGCGGGCGCGCCTGGGCGCCCCGGACGCGCGGGCCGCCGCCCCGGCGGCCGGCCCCGCCGCGCCGGTCGTGGACGCGCGCGGCCGGCGCTGCCCGGTCCCGGTGATCGAACTGGCGAAGGCGATCGGCGACGTCCCGGTCGGCGGCACGGTGACGGTCCTCTCGGACGACGAGGCGGCCCGGCTGGACATCCCGGCGTGGTGCGAGATGCGGGGGCATGAGTACGTGGAGGAGAGGGGCGCGCCGGGAGGCGGCAGCGCGTACGTGGTGCGCCGGCTGGCGTGAGGCCGCCCCGGCGCGGGACCCCCGTCCGGCCCGCGCGGGCCGGGCGGGGGTCCCGTGCGGGTCAGACCAGGTGCGACCGGACCTCGGCCGCCGCGTCCTCGCCGTACGCCTTGGTGAAGCGCTCCATGAAGTTGGCGCGCAGCAGGGTGTACTCCTGGGTGCCCAGGGTCTCGATGACCAGGGTGGCCAGCATGCAGCCGACCTGCGCGGCGCGCTCCAGGCCGACGCCCCAGGTCAGGCCGGTGAGGAAGCCGGCGCGGAAGGCGTCGCCGACACCGGTCGGGTCGACCTTGGCCGTCTCCTCCGGGCAGCCGACCTCGATCGGGTCCCCGCCGGCGCGCTCGATGCGCACGCCCCGCGAGCCCAGGGTGGTGACGCGGTGGCCGACGCGGGAGAGGATCTCCTCGTCGGTCCAGCCCGTCTTGGACTCGATGAGGCCCTTCTCGTACTCGTTGGAGAAGAGGTAGGTGGCGCCGTCGAGGAGGGTGCGGATCTCCTGCCCGTCCATGCGCGCGATCTGCTGCGAGAAGTCGGCGGCGAAGGGGATCGACCGGGCCCGGCACTCCTCGGTGTGGCGGAGCATCGCCTCGGGGTCGTCGGCGCCGATCAGGACCAGGTCGAGCCCGCCCACCCGGTCGGCGACGGCCTTGAGCTCGATCAGCCGGGCCTCGCTCATCGCGCCCGTGTAGAAGGAGCCGATCTGGTTGTGGTCCCGGTCCGTGGTGCAGACGAAGCGGGCGGTGTGCAGGACCTCGGAGATCCGCACCGACTCGGTGTCGACGCCGTGCCGGTCGAGCCAGGCCCGGTACTCGTCGAAGTCGAAGCCCGCGGCGCCCACCAGGAGCGGGCGGCTGCCGAGCTGGCCCATGCCGAAGCAGATGTTGGCGGCGACGCCTCCCCGGCGCACGTCCAGGTTGTCCACGAGGAAGGAGAGGGACACCGTGTGGAGCTGGTCGGCCACGAGCTGGTCGGCGAACCGTCCCGGGAAGGTCATGAGGTGGTCGGTGGCGATGGAGCCGGTGACTGCGATACGCACGGCGGGGCGCTCCTGCGGGAAGGCGGTAATGACAGTTCACGCTACCCGTTGCCGCTCCCCCTGCCGAACAGACGAAACTACCCCAGAGTAGGTCTTTTCCCCGGGGGCGCGAGGTGCGTACGGTGCGCCCATGAGTCTCTTTCCCGCTCCTGGTGAGCGATACGAGTCCGAGTCGAGCCTCGCCCGGCTGTGCGGCGACGGCGCGCGGATGGCACCCCACTGGGTGACGCCGGCCGCCCCCGCCCCCGCCCCGGTCTCCCCCGCGCTGATCGTCGGGGTCGACGTGCCGGCCGCGTCGGCCCGGCTGATCGACGCCACCGCCGAGTACGGCGCCTGACGGAACCGTACGGGCGCCCGCCCCGTCCCACTCCCGTCCTCCACGAGGAGGACGGGGGCCGAAGGAGCGATGCCGTGAGCGGTACGGAGAACGGTCGGAGGCGGCGGACCCTGCTGACCGCCTCGGTGGCGGCGGGCGTGCTGCTCGCCGGGGGCGGCGGGGTGTACCTCGCCACCGCGGCGTCCGGCGACGGCGGTACGGACGGCGCGAGCCGGGCCGCCCCGGCCGGATCGCCCCCGTCGCCGCGCCCGGGGAGCGGTGGCGGCGGTACGGGCGGCGCCCCGGGGATCGCGCCCGGCGAACCCGATCCCGGCGGTCGCGCCGGGACCGTCTACCGGGCCGAGGTCCCGCTCCCCCGGGGTCCCGCCTCGGCCGCCGTCCACCGGCCCGGGGGCACGGTCACCCCGGCGGAGGTGGCCGTGCTGGCCGAGGCGCTGGGCGTCACGGGCCGCCCCGTGGCGGAGGGGGACGTCTGGACGATCCGCCCCGGGAAGGACGATTCGGGACCGCGCCTCGACGTGTCCCGGAAGGCCCCGGGGAACTGGACGTACTCCTGGTACGACGGCGGTCCGGTCGGCGACACCTGCCTCAAGGGCAAGGCGTGCCCGCCGCCGGGAGGGGCGAAGCCCCCGCGCGGCGGCTCGCCGGTGAGCGAGGCGGCGGCGAGGGCCGCGGCCGCCCCCGTCCTGAAGGCGCTGGGCCAGGACGACGCGAAGGTGTCCGCCGGCCGGGTGACGAACGGGTCCGTACGGGTGGTCGACGCCGATCCGGTGGTGGGCGGGCTCCCGACCCACGGCTGGGCGACGGAGCTGCGGGTCGGACCGGACGGCCTGCCGGTCTCCGGGAGCGGGACGCTCAAGGAGCCGGTCGCGGGCGCCGCGTACCCCGCGCTGGGCGCGGAGAAGGCGCTCGCCGCGCTGAACGAGGAGGCGGGGAGGGGCACGGGCCCGGCCGGCACCGGCGGTTGCGGCACGGGCGCCCCGGCCGAGGGCGGGGCCGGGAAGCCGGACGCCGGGGTGCCCGGTTCCGGGAGGCCGGACGCCGGGGTACTCGGTTCCGGGAAGCCGACGGGCGGGACCGTTCCGTCCTGCCCGCCGGCCGGAGAGCCGGCCGCGCCGGTCGAGGTGCCGGTGACGGGCGCGGTGTTCGGGCTGGCCGCGCAGGACGTGGACGGCGAGCGGCAGCTCGTACCGGCGTGGCTGTTCACGGCGGACCCGGTGGACGCGGCGCCGTACACGGTGGCGCGGGCGGCGGTGGAACTCCCCCGGCCGGCACCGTCGGCGACGGTTCCGCCGTCGCCCGGCGAGGACACGGCGGTGCCCCGGCGGATCCAGTCGTACCGGACGGAGGACGGCGGGCGGAAGCTGGCGGTCACCTTCTGGGGCGGAGTGTGCAGCACGTACGCGGTCACGGCGGAGGAGGACGCGGAGCGGGTCGCCGTCCGGATGGAGGAGGCCCCGGTCGATCCCGGCCGGGTGTGCGTCCTCACGGCGGTGGAGGTCACCAGGACGGTGACCCTGGACGCCCCGCTCGGCTCCCGGCCGGTGGTGGACGCGGCGAGCGGCGGGGCGGTGCCGCGCCGCTGACGTCCCCCGCGCACGCCGGAGGGCGGCGGGCCCGGGGGGCGGGCCCCGCCCCCCCCCCCCCGGGGGGGGGGTGTTTCTGAACGAGTGGCCGCAGGCGCAGGGGCCCGTGGCGGGGGGGTTGTGGGTGGTGGGGCCCGGGGGGGGGGGGCCGGGCGGGGGGGGGGGGGGGGGCCCCGCCCCCGCCCCCCCCCCCCCCCCCGGGGGGGGGGGGCGGCCGGGCTCCGCCCCCCCCCCCCCCCCCTCCGGTGCGTACGGACTAGCTGAACGAGTCGCCGCAGGCGCAGGAGCCCGTGGCGTTCGGGTTGTCGATGGTGAAGCCCTGCTTCTCGATGGTGTCGACGAAGTCGATGGAGGCGCCGCCCAGGTACGGGGCGCTCATGCGGTCGGTGACGACCTTGACGCCGTCGAAGTCCTTCACGACGTCGCCGTCGAGCGAGCGCTCGTCGAAGAAGAGCTGGTAACGCAGGCCGGAGCAGCCGCCGGGCTGAACGGCGACGCGCAGGGCCAGGTCGTCACGGCCTTCCTGGTCGAGGAGGGCCTTCACCTTGGCCGCGGCGGCGTCGGACAGGAGGATGCCGTCGCTGACAGTGGTCTTCTCGTCCGATACGGACATCTGCTTCTCTCCCGGTGTGTACGGAGACTGCTTGCCGCCGGTTGCAACCGGCGGTGCCCCGGATTCATTCCGGGTCGAGTGTGTCTTCCTCCTTCATGCTCGCACACCGCGCGCCGGGCACGGGGGCGGCGAATTCGTCACATGGACACTATGGCCGTCGTCAAGGTGACGTGAAGAGGCTATGATAGATAGCGTCATTTAGACGAAAAGGTTCCCCGAAGAAAGGGTGCGTGACGTGACCACGGCCCAAACCCGTCATGAGCTCGACGTCCAGCCGACGCCGCTCGCCCTGCTCCTGCTCGGCCGCGAGGCCGACCCGAAGAGCGAGCGCGGCGTCGAGTGTCCGGGCGACCTGCCGTCGCCCTCCGACCCGGACCTCGTGGAGCGCGCCCGCGCCGCCAAGGAGAAGCTCGGGGACAAGGTCTTCGTGCTCGGCCACCACTACCAGCGCGACGAGGTCATCCAGTTCGCCGACGTCACCGGCGACTCCTTCAAGCTCGCGCGCGACGCGGCGGCCAGGCCGGAGGCGGAGTACATCGTCTTCTGCGGCGTCCACTTCATGGCGGAGTCGGCGGACATCCTGACCGGCGACGACCAGAAGGTCGTCCTGCCCGACCTGGCGGCCGGCTGCTCGATGGCCGACATGGCCACCGCGGAGCAGGTCGCCGAGTGCTGGGACGTGCTGACCGAGGCCGGCGTCGCCGAGCAGGTCGTGCCCGTCTCGTACATGAACTCCTCGGCCGACATCAAGGCGTTCACCGGCAAGCACGGGGGCACCATCTGCACCTCGTCCAACGCGGAGCGGGCCCTGAACTGGGCGTTCGAGCAGGGGGAGCCCGGCACGACAAAGGTGCTGTTCCTGCCGGACCAGCACCTGGGCCGCAACACCGCCGTCCGCGACATGGGCATGTCCCTGGACGACTGCGTCCTGTACAACCCGCACAAGCCGAACGGCGGGCTGACCGTCGAGCAGCTCCGCGCCGCCAAGATGATCCTGTGGCGGGGGCACTGCTCGGTGCACGGCCGGTTCTCGCTGGAGTCGGTCGAGGACGTGCGGGCCCGCATCCCCGGCGTGAACGTGCTCGTCCACCCCGAGTGCCGGCACGAGGTCGTCGCCGCCGCGGACTACGTGGGCTCGACCGAGTACATCATCAACACCCTGGAGGCGGCCCCGGCCGGTTCCAAGTGGGCCATCGGCACGGAGCTGAACCTGGTCCGGCGGCTGGCGAACCGATTCGCCGACCAGGGCAAGGAGATCGTCTTCCTCGACAAGACGGTCTGCTTCTGCTCGACCATGAACCGCATCGACCTGCCGCACCTGGTGTGGGCCCTGGAGTCGCTGGCCGAGGGCAAGCTCGTCAACCGGATCCAGGTCGACCAGGAGACGGAGAGCTTCGCGAAGCTGGCCCTGGAGCGGATGCTGGCGCTGCCGTAACGATTCTCCGTCCGGGCGACCGGAAGGCCGGAGAACGCGGAGGTCCCGCCACCCCTCGGGGTGGCGGGACCTCCGCGCGACATCCGTGCCGAAGGAGCCGGTCCGGCCGGATCAGTTCGGGATGAGACCGTCGTCGGAGAGCATCGCCCGGACCTCTTCGAGCCGCGCGTCCGGGGCCGGGAGGATCAGCTCCGAGGGCTCCAGGGCGTCGTCCGGGAGCGGCTCGCCGAGCCGCCGGACGGCGTCGAGGAGGGCGCCGAGCGTCCGCCGGAAGCCTTCCGCGTCGCCGCTCTCCATCTCCGCGAGCAGTTCGTCGTCGAGCCGGTTCAGCTCGGCGACGTGGCTGTCGGCCAGCTTCCGCTGGCCCTCCCCCATGATCCGTACGATCATGACGCGTCCTGTTCTCCCGAGGAGCCGCCGGAAACCGCCGGCCGTTCTCCTACTTCTCGAAGCGCGGGTGGGACTGGTTCTGGTGCCGCGGCGCCGCCGTGCCGTCGCCGCCCTCGATCGCCTGCTGCTGCGCCGACGGTCCGCCGGCCAGCTCGGCCTTCATCCGCTGGAGCTCCAGCTCGACGTCCGTACCGCCGGACAGCCGGTCCAGCTCCGCCTGGATGTCGTCCTTCGCGAGCCCGGACTGGTCGTCCAGGGCGCCCGAGGCGAGCAGTTCGTCGATCGCTCCGGCCCGCGCCTGGAGCTGGGCGGTCTTGTCCTCGGCCCGCTGGATCGCCAGGCCGACGTCGCTCATCTCCTCCGAGATGCCGGAGAACGACTCCGCGATCCGGGTCTGGGCCTGGGCCGCCGTGTAGGTCGCCTTGATCGTCTCCTTCTTGGTGCGGAAGGCGTCGACCTTGGCCTGGAGACGCTGCGCGGCGAGGGTGAGCTTCTCCTCCTCGCCCTGGAGCGTCCGGTGCTGCACCTCCAGGTCACCGACCTGCTGCTGGAGCGCGGCCCGCCGGGACAGCGCCTCGCGCGCCAGGTCCTCGCGGCCGAGCGCCAGCGCCTTGCGGCCCTGGTCCTCCAGCTTGGCGGACTGGCCCTGCAGCTGGTTCAGCTGGAGTTCGAGCCGCTTGCGGGAGGTGGCGACGTCGGCGACGCCCCGCCGCACCTTCTGGAGCAGCTCCAACTGCTTCTGGTAGGAGTAGTCGAGCGTCTCGCGCGGGTCCTCGGCCCGGTCAAGGGCCTTGTTCGCCTTCGCGCGGAAGATCATCCCCATACGCTTCATGACACCGCTCATGGGCTTCGCGCGCCCCCTTCTGACGGACTCGGCCGACTCTTCCAACAAGGTCCACAGTACGGGCCCCGACTCCATTACCGCACTGTCCGGAGCGGGATGCGCTCCTCCCCAAGGACGACTGCGCGCGGCGCTCCCTCCCGCGCAGGGAGTAGACGGTTCCCGGGGAGACCCGCACCCGTCCCCTCCCCGTACCGTCCAGGACGCGGTCCGTTAGCGGATCGTTCCCGACCGGCATGGGGTTCATGCCCCCCACCCCGTACCCTTGGGTTTTGTGTTCCGTAGCCGTTCGAAGGAAGAGAAGGCCCCCACCGGCAAGGTGACGGCGGACCTCTCCACCCCGCAGCCCCGCGACCCCCAGGCCCCCAAGGGCCGCCCGACCCCGAAGCGGAGCGAGGCGCAGTCCCAGCGCCGTCGCGCCGCGACGGTGCCGACCGACCGCAAGGAGGCCGCCAAGCGCCAGCGCGAGGCACGCCGCTCGGACCTGGCCCGTCAGCGCGAGGCGCTGGCCAGTGGCGACGAGCGTTATCTGCCGGCCCGCGACAAGGGTCCGGTCCGCCGCTTCGTGCGCGACTTCGTGGACTCGCGGTTCGCGATCGCCGAGTACTTCCTGCCGATGGCCGTGGTGATCCTCGTGCTCTCGCTGTTCGGCAACGCCAACCGGGGGCTGCAGAACATCTCCCTGCTCCTCTGGCTCGGCGTGATCGTCCTGATCGTCATCGACTCGATCGGCATCTGGCTCCGGCTGCGGAAGCAGCTCAACGAGCGGTTCCCGAACGAGCCGAAGCGCGGGGCCGTGGCCTACGGCCTGATGCGCACGCTCCAGATGCGCCGCCTGCGGCTGCCGAAGCCGCAGGTCAAGCGCGGGGAGCGGCCCTGAGCACCGACGGTCCGGAAGCCGGCGGTCCCGTGTCCGGCGGAGCGACGCCGGGCACGGGCGGCTCCGTCCTGCCCGTCGTCACGCACTGGCCCGCCGGGACCGGCGGGCTGCGCGACACCATCCGCCAGGAGATCGTCGCCCGCCAGCTCGACGAGCAGATAACCGGCCGGTACCCCGTGGGGCAGCGGCTGCGGATCCTCGACGCGGGGATGGGGCAGGGCGTACAGGCCCTGCGCCTGGCGCGGGCCGGGCACACGGTGACCGGCCTGGAGGCCGATCCCGAGTCGCTGAAGGCGGCCCGCGAGTCGCTGTCGACCGAGCCCGCCGGCATCCGCGAGCGGGTCCGGCTGGTCGAGGGCGACGGACGCGAGACCGGGGTGCACTTCCTGCCGGGCAGCTTCGACGTGGTCCTCTGCCACGGCGTGCTCATGTACGCGGACGAGCCGGACGCGCTGCTCGCGGGTCTGGCCCGGATGCTGGCCCCCGGGGGCCTGCTCTCCCTGGTGGTGCGGAACGCCGACGCCCTCGCCATGCGGCCGGGGCTCGCCGGGGACTGGACGGGGGCGCTCGCGGGCTTCGACTCCGACGTCTACACCGACGACGACGGCGTGAAGGTGCGGGCCGACCGGCTGGACGCGCTGACCTCGACGCTCTCGGGGATCGCGGCGCCGCTGCACGCCTGGTACGGGGTGCGGGTCTTCACCGACGGCGTCCCGGCCGAGGTGGGCCTGCCCGCCGCCGACGAACTGGACCGGCTGTTCACCGCCGAGGAGCGGGCCGGCCGCACGGACCCGTACCGGCGGATCGCGGCGCTGCTGCACCTGTGCGGGGTGCGGGGCTAGGACGTGCGCCGTCCGCCTCCGGGGCGGACGGCAGTCGCGGGGCCGTGGCCCCGGTTCCGCGCCCGGAGGCGCCGCGCCGTCTCCGGGGCCCCTGATCGGGTGCGCTCGCCGGGCCCGGGGACGGGAGGGAACGGATACTCCGGACATGGACGTATCCCGTGCCCACGCTCGTGTCCGCGCCCGCCGTCTCCTCCTCCCGCTGGCCGCCGGGGCCTGTGCCGCCGCGCTCGTCGGCGCCTGCTCCGCCCCCGGGGACGCCTCGGGGGACGCCCCCGCGCCCGAACGGCTCGCCCGGGCGGCCGCGCCGCTCGCCGCCAACGGCCTCCAGGACGACTACCGGGCCGTCATCAAGGACGTCCTGCCGTCCGTCGTGCAGATCGACGCGTCGGACAGCCTCGGCTCCGGGGTCGTCTACGACAGCAAGGGGCACGTCGTCACCAACGCGCACGTGGTCGGCCGGGAGAAGAGCTTCAAGGTCACGGCGGCCACCGGCGGGCAGCCGGTGACGGCGCGGCTCGTCGCCTCGTACCCGGAGCAGGACCTCGCGGTGATCCGGCTGAGCACCGTGCCCCAGGGGCTGAAGGCGGCCAGGTTCGGCGACTCCTCGACGGTGGACATGGGGCAGATCGTGCTCGCCATGGGTTCTCCGCTGGGACTGTCCGGCAGCGTGACCCAGGGCATCGTCTCGGCCACCGGCCGGACGGTCAGCGAGGGACAGGCCGGCGGCGGCACGGGCGCGACCATCGCGAACATGATCCAGACGTCGGCCGCGATCAACCCCGGGAACAGCGGGGGCGCCCTGGTGAACCTCGACAGCGAGGTCATCGGCATCCCGACCCTCGCGGCGTCCGACCCGGAGCTGGGCGGCGGCGCGGCGCCCGGCATCGGCTTCGCGATCCCGGCCTCGACGGTGCGGACAATCGCGGACCAGATCATCAAGGACGGCAGGGTGACGGACTCGGGCCGGGCGGCCCTGAACATCACCGGCCGTACGGTCCTGAGCGACGACTACGAGCCGGCGGGCGTGGCGGTGGTCGAGGCCCCCGCGAACGGGGCGGCCGGCAGGGCGGGCCTGAAGCCGGGCGACGTGATCACGCGGCTCGGCGACGACGAGATCACGACCATCACCTCCCTGGCGGAGGCGCTGGCCTCGCGGAAGCCGGGCGAGAAGGTGACGGCGACGTACGTGCGCGGCACGGAGACGAAGAAGACCGAGGTCACGCTGGGCGAGACGTAACCGGTCCGGGTGGGGGCGCGGGCGCGGGGACCGGCCCGGACGGGGCACGGGAGTCCGCTCCGGAAGGGGCGCGGGGCCCTGCCCCGGAAAGGGGCGCGGTCTCTCCGGTCCGGAAGGGGCGCGGGACTCCGGCCCCGCGCCCCGGCCACCGGACCGGACCGGGCCGTTCCTAGCCCTCCGCGTCCAGGGGCATCGGGCCGTAGACCTTCGTGCCGTCCTCCGAGAGGGTCACCTGCTCGGCGCCGCCGCCCAGGAGGTCACGCCAGTGCTCTCCGATCCAGCTCTCCGCGTCGCCCTGGGTGGTGAACTCCTCGGGAGTCACCACCGGCTCGACCTCCGTGCCGTCGGCCTTCTCGAACCGCCACGTCCATGCCATGCAAGCCTCCTGGAGCTCACCGGATGATCGGTTTCCTGCCCGCAGCGTAGCCGGGCGCGCACGCCTCGCGGTGGCGCGGGAGGATCTGAGGGTGGAACTGACTCTGCTCGGCACCGGCGCCCCGCGCGGGCTGCCCCGCCCCGACTGCCCCTGCGCCGTGTGCGCGCTCTCCCGGGGCCCGCGCGCGCGGGCCGCGACCGCGCTGCTCGTGGACGGGGCCCTGCTGCTCGATCTCACCCCGGGGGCCGCGCTCGCCGCCGCCCGGTCGGGCCGTTCGCTCGTGGGCGTCCGGCAGGTGCTGCTCACGCATCCGCACGACGGGCCGCCCGTGGAGCTGCCGCCGGGGCTTCCGACGGCCGGGCGGGTGCCGGACGGGCGGGAGCTGACGCTCATCAGTGGGCACCGGGTCCGGGCGGTGTCGATGGACTCGCCCGGGACCGGGTACGAGGTGACCTCGGCGGACGGCGAGCGGCTGCTCTACCTGCCGCCGGGCGGGGCTCCGGCGGGGCTCCCGGAGGACCACCGGACGCCGTACGACCTGGTGGTGGCCGACGTGACGGGCCGTCCGGACGCGCTGGCCCGGCTGCGGGCGACCGGGGCCGTGGGCCCGGCCACCGACGTGGTCGCGGCGCACCTGGACCACGACGCGCCGGCGGGCGCCGAGCTGGACCGGCGGCTCGCGGCGGCGGGCGCGCGGGCGGTGCCGGACGGGACGACGCTGTACGCGGGCGAGTACCACGAGGTGCCGGACGCGCCGCGGCGGACCCTGGTGACCGGCGGGGCCCGGTCGGGGAAGTCGGTGGAGGCCGAGCGGCGCCTGGAGACCTTCCCCGAGGTGGTGTACGTGGCGACCGGCGGCGGACGGGAGGGCGACCCGGAGTGGGCGGAGCGGGTGGGCCTGCACCGGGAGCGGCGGCCCGCCTCGTGGCGCACCGTCGAGACCTGCGACCTGGTGCCCCTGCTCGCGGAGGACGGTCCGGCGCTCCTGGTCGACTGTCTGTCGCTGTGGCTGACGGACGCCATGGACCGGGTGGGCGCCTGGGACGACGGGGAGTGGGAGGCCCGGGGGCGGAAGGCGCTGCGGGAGCGGACGGCGGAGCTGGTGGCGGCGGTGCGGGCGACGCGCCGCACGGTCGTGGCGGTGACGAACGAGACCGGGTCAGGCGTGGTGCCCGCGACGGCGGCGGGGCGGCGGTTCCGGGACGAGCTGGGCCGGCTGAACGCGGCCTTCGCGGACGAGTGCGAGCAGGTGCTGCTCGTGGTCGCGGGGCAGGCGCTCGTCCTGCGCGGGTAGGGTGCGAACACCTGTGGACCTCGCTGATTGTCACAAGGCGGAACCGTGAACCTGGACGACTTCTCCGATCTGATCGAGCGCCCCGACGGGGGGATACGGCGGGACGCCGAGGAGCGCCGGGAGCGGCTCGTCGTACCGCCGGGAGCACTCGGCCGGCTGGACGAGCTGGGCGAGTGGCTGTCCGCCGCGCAGGCGTCGGCCGTGGTGCGGACGATCCGGCAGCCGAAGGCGGTCCTGTTCGCGGGCGACCACGGGGTGGCCTCGCTCGGCGTGTCGGGCCGCGCGGCCGGTACCGCGCACGAGCTGGTGCGGGCGGTCCTGGACGGGGCGAGCCCGGTGGCCGTGCTCGCCCGTTCCCTGGACGTGCCGGTGCGGGTCGTGGACGCCGGCCTGGACTGCGACCCCGGGCTGCTGCCCGCCGAGGTGGTGCGGCACCGGATCAGGCGCGGCAGCGGCCGGATCGACGTGGAGGACGCGCTGACGGCGGAGGAGGCCGGGGCGGCGGTCCGGCTCGGTGTCGCGATCGCGGACGAGGAGGCGGACTCGGGCACCGACCTGGTGGTGCTCGGGGACCTGAGCGTCGGCGGGACGACCCCGGCGTGCACCCTGATCGCGGCGCTGTGCGGGACGGACGCCTCGGTGGTGACCGGCCGGGGCGGCGCCGGGATCGACGACCTGGCGTGGATGCGCAAGTGCGCGGCGATCCGGGACGCGCTGCGGCGGGCCCGGCCGGTCCTCGGCGACCAGTTGGAGCTGCTCGCGGCGGTGGGCGGCGCGGACCTGGCGGCGATGACGGGTTTCCTGCTCCAGGCGTCGGTGCGGCGGATGCCGGTGATCCTGGACGGGGTGGTGGGCGCGGCCTGCGCGCTCGTGGCGCAGCGGGCGGCCTTCCGGGCCCCGGACTGGTGGCTGGCGGGTCAGGTGAGCGGCGAGCCGGCGCAGGCGAAGGCGCTGGACCGGATGGCGCTCAACCCGCTGCTCGACCACGGCGTCCATGTGGGTGAGGGAACCGGGGCGCTGCTCGCGCTTCCCCTGGTCCGGGCCGCGGCGGCGTTCGCCGCGGAGCTGCCCGAGCGTCCGGACCCGTCCTCCCCGGACGGCGGGGACGGCGGGGACGGCGGGGACGGCGGGGACGGCGTACCGGAAACGCCCGGGGCCTGACGGGGACGCGACGGACCCACATCGGCTCCGGACGGCCGCACGCGACGCGTGTGCGGCCGTCTTCGGCGTCGCCGCGCGGCAAGCGGTGCCCCATATGATCACGTTTCATGGGAGAGGTCCGCTTGTCCACCGAAGGAGCGCCCCGGGGCACCACCGCCCGTTCCCGGCGCGGCGCCGCGTTCGCCGTCTGGTACCTGCGCGTCGTCACGTTCGTCAATTTCCTGGGTGCCGTCTGGGTCTCGTTCGGGCAGGACCTGCGCCGGCACAACGTGGACGACCACTTCACCCCGTACCTGCTCACGGCGGGCTTCGCGTCGGGACTGTTCACCTTCTTCCTGGCGGTCACCATGCGCCGCCGCAAGCGGGCCGCGTGGATCCTGAACCTGGTGCTCGGCGGGCTCTTCCTGCTGCTCTTCGCGCTGGCGATGCTCTTCCCCGAGGTCCGGGAGCACGCCCAGAACTGGGTCTCGCTGGGGCTGACCGCCGCCTTCGTCGCCGCGCTGCTCCTCGGCCGCCGGGAGTTCTACGCGAAGGGCGACCGCTCCAACCCGCTCCTCGCGGCGGCCGTGGCGGTGGGCGGGCTGCTCGTCACCTCGCTGCTCGCCGCCGTCCTGGTCACCGTCACCGACACCTCCCCGGCCCCCTCCACCTTCCCGGAGCGCTGGCGGTACGGCGTGACGCGGCTGATCACCCTCGCCTCGGACGACACGCGCTCCACCGGGATCTCCACCCCGGGCTGGGTGGACGTCACCATCAACGTCCTGTCCACGCTGCTGCTGGTCGCGGTGCTCTACGCCGCCTTCCGCTCCCGCCGGGCCGTCGATCCGCTGACCGAGGAGGACGAGGAGCGGCTGCGGGCCCTGCTGGACCGGTACGGGGACCGCGACTCGCTCGGCTACTTCGCCCTGCGCCGCGAGAAGAGCGTGGTGTGGTCCCCGAGCCGGAAGGCGGCCGTCGTCTACCGGGTGGTCGGCGGGGTGTCGCTGGCCTCCGGCGACCCGATCGGGGATCCCGAGGCGTGGCCCGGCGCCATCGGGCCGTGGCTCGCCGAGGCCCGTGAGCACGGCTGGGTCCCGGCGGTGATGGGCGCGGGCGAGGAGGCCGGGACGATCTACGCCCGGCACGGCCTGGACGCCCTGGAGCTGGGTGACGAGGCGATCGTGGAGACCGGCGAGTTCACCCTGGAGGGCCGGGCCATGCGGACGGTCCGGCAGGCGTACAACCGGGTGAAGCGGGCCGGGTACGAGGTCCGCGTCCGGCGCCACGAGGACATTCCCGCCGAGGAGATGGCCGCGCTGGTGCGCAGGGCGGACGACTGGCGGGACGGGGCGACGGAGCGGGGCTTCTCGATGGCGCTCGGCCGGCTCGGCGACCCCCGGGACGGGCGCTGCGTGATGCTGGAGTGCACCGACGGGCAGGGGGTGCCGCGGGCCCTGCTGTCGTTCGTGCCGTGGGGGCCGGAGGGGCTCTCGCTGGACCTGATGCGGCGTGACCGGGACTCCGAGAACGGTCTGGTGGAGTTCATGGTCATCGAACTCCTGCGGCGGTCCGGGGAGATCGGGATCACTCAGGTCTCGCTGAACTTCGCGATGTTCCGCTCCGTCTTCGAACGCGGCTCGAAGCTCGGGGCGGGGCCGGTGCTGCGGATGTGGCGTTCGCTGCTCGGTTTTTTCTCCCGGTGGTGGCAGATCGAGTCGCTGTACCGTGCCAACGCCAAGTACCGACCGATCTGGGAGCCCCGATTCATGCTCTTCGAGAAGAGCGCGGACCTGCTGCGCATCGGTCTCGCCGCCGGGCGGGCCGAAGGGTTCCTGGAGGCGCCCGGACTCCCGAAGTGGCTGCACCGCGGACATCTGGGGGGCGGGCGTTGAACGGCCCCTCCCGGGGAGGCGGTGTCCGGGAGTTCGCCCGCCGCGAGTGGGGGCCGCTGTTCACCACCGTGCGGACCGCGCTCGCCGCCAAGGGGTGGCGGGCGGTCCCGATGACGCTGGCGTCGGTCTGCCTGACGGCGCTGTTCCAGCTCGTGCAGAACCAGGACTGGGGGTACCGGCCGGTCCACGACATCGGTTTCGTACGGGCCGAGGACCCGCTCTGGCTCGCGCTGCTGCGGACCCCGCTCTCGCTCTTCGTGCCCGCGCTCGACCTGCCCGTCTGGGGCGCCCTCGCGCAGGTCCTGCTGGTGTTCGGGCTCGCCGAGATCTGCCTCGGCCGGTGGCGGACGCTCGCCGTCGCGTACCTCTCGACCCTCGCGGGCACGCTCTACGCGCGCGTGGGCGTCGCGCTCGGTCCGGACGGCCCGTTCGGCCTCCCGGCATCCGACGCGCGGGTGGTCGACACCGGGCCCTCGGCGGCCGTGGTGGGCCTCGCCGTGTACGTCTGCTGGCGGTACCGGGCCTACCTCACCGGGGGGCTGGTGATCCTCGCGATGGTGGTGGAGGTGGTGGTCAAGCCGAACCTGGCGGGCAAGGAGCACTTGGCGGCGATCGTCGCCGTCCTCGTCCCGATCGTCTTCCTGGCCCGGCGCGAGCGGCGTCAGGGCGGGGGGTCGCCGGGGCCCTGGACGCGCTCCTGGAAGCCGCCGATCAGGTCCTGAAAGCGCCGCCGCACCTTGGTCCAGCGCATGTCGTGGCGGTACGCGCGGACGCGGGCCCTGGCCCGGGCCCGGGGGCGGCGGCGGTAGAGGTGCCGGGACCACCAGGAGTCGGGGCGGGCGAGGCGGGCGGCGCCGACGATCGCCACGAACGGGACGAGGATCCCGATCACGGCCGTCCGGAACTTCCCCTTGACCAGGGTGATCAGGGCGAGGAGGAAGTTGAGCGCGGTGGTGAGGACGAAGGCGGTCCGGTCCTGGCGTTCGCCGGCGGACACGTCGTCCACGCCGAGCGGCGAGAAGCCGCTCAGGGCGAGCAGGACCAGGGCGGCGGTGAGGACGACCACCTCGACGCTCTTGCGGCCCTCCTCGCTCCAGTACACGTCGTCGAGGTGGAGGATCAGCGCGAACTCGTCCAGGACGAGTCCCGCGCCGATCCCGAAGACGACGGCGGAGACGGCGGCGCCGACGCCGTGCCGGCCGCTGCCCACCGCGCCGAAGCCGCCGACGACGGAGAGGACGACCCCCGGCACCACGTGGTGGATGTGGAGGCCGCCGGAGCCGGAGACGTTCCGGAAGGGGCCCTTCCCCGCCCGGATCAGGCGGGTGACGGTCCGGGTGGCCAGGAACGTCAGGACGAACGAGGCCAGGGCGAGGAGCATCGGGAGCTTGCCCGGTTCGAGGACGTTCCGCGAGAACCAGTGACCCATGCCACCCCCGTCCGTAATGTACGTGATGCGTCTGATGCGCAATCTACCGTCCGGAAGCGGCGACTACCCTGCCCGGATGGACGGCCTGCGTTTCGCCTTCGGCACCCTCACGGTGCTCCCCGCCCGCATCACCCGCTGGGACCGGGACGCGGCGCGGGCCGGCATGCTCTGCGCCCCGCTCGCCGGCCTGGTCGTCGGTCTGGCCTCCGCCGCACTTGGCGGAACGTTTCTGCTGCTCGGCTCGGGCCCGCTGCTCGCGGCCGTCGTCACCGCCGCCGTCCCCGCCGCGCTCACCCGGGGCCTCCACCTGGACGGCCTCGCGGACACCGCGGACGGCCTCGGCAGCGCCAAGCCCGCCGAGGACGCGCTGCGCGTCATGAAGCGGTCGGACATCGGCCCGTTCGGCGTGATCGCCGTGGTCCTCGTCCTGTTCGCCCAGGTCGCCGCCCTCGTCCGGCTGTACGAGGAGGGCTGGGCCCGCGGCGTCGCGGCCACCGTCCTCGCCGCCACCGTCGCCCGCCTCGCCCTCACCCACGCCTCCCGCCACGGCGTCCCGGCGGCCCGCCCCGAGGGCCTCGGGGCGATCGTCGCCGCGACGGTCCCGGTCCGCTCCGCGACCCTCGCCACGGCCGCCCTCCTGGTCCTGTGCGCGGCGACGGGCCTGCTCTTCTCCCCGTACGACGCGATCCGCCACGTCCTGGCGGCCGGCGCCGCCCTGGGCGCGGCGGCGCTGCTGCTGCGCCGGTGCGTACGGCGGTTCGGCGGGGTGACGGGAGACGTGTTCGGCGCGGTGGAGGAGACGGCGGCGACGGCGGCGCTGGTGGCGTTGACCCTGGGGTGACCGTTCCGTGACCGGCGGCGGGACAACCATCGGCGCCACCGTCCGGTCATGAGGACATGACCCGATCGCTCGCCCGTGCCGCCGGCGCGGTCGCCGGCGCCGTCCTGCTGCTCGGCGCCTGCCGCACGGACGCCGCCGACGCCCCCGCCGCCGCCCCCTCCCTCTTCTCCGAGCCGGTCACCCGGCAGGTCGGCCTCGCGCTGCGCCTCACCCGGGAGACCGGCGGCGCCGGCCTCCGGCAGACGGTCACCTTCTCCTCGGAGAAGGGCGACGCCGTCCAGTCCCTCACCGGACGGCTGGACTTCGCCGCCTCGCGCGGCGAGGCGGCGTACGCCTGGCGCATCGCCCCGGGCTTCCCCGAGGAGGCCCGGAGGAAGATCCTCGGCACCCTGCCGGGACGCGGGACCGGCGACGCCTCCGGCCGGTACGCGGTGGACACCCGGGCGGTCCACTACCGCGCCGCGTCGGCCGGGTACTGGCTGCGGTACGAGGGCGACGTCGAGCCGTTCCCGGGGGCCGACTCGATCAGCCACCTCCGGGGCGCCGAGAGCCCGGTGGGCGGCACCCTCCTGGATGTGCTCGGCGGCGTGCGGCCCTCCGGGGGACGGGACCTCGCGGACGGCGGGCGCTCGTACCGGGCGGACTTCCCGCTGGGCAGGGCCCTGGAGCTCTTCCCGTACGACCTGCGCAAGGAGTTCGTGCCCGCCCCCCTCCACGCCTCCTCGCCAGGCGCCCCCGTCCCCGTGACCGTCGAGGTGGACCGCGGGGGCAGGATCACCCGGGCCTCGGCCGCCCTGACGTCCCTGCTGGACAAGGGGGAGGACGGGGCGCTCGCCGGGGTGACCGGGCTCCGCGCGGAACTGGCCCTGAGCGGGTTCGGCGCGCCGGGGCCGGCCCTCGCCGCCGCCCCCGGCGGGCGGGTCCTGGACGGCGCCTCGGCGGTCGTCGCCCTCCCCGCGGCCCGGCCCGGGGAGTGCCTGGACTTCCATACGGGCATGCGGCACGGGAGGCTGGTGGTCCGGGTGCCCTGTGCCGGTCCCCACGACGGCCGGGTCGTCGAACAGCACACGCTGCCCGGTGCCTTCCCCGGAAGGGTGGAGGCCGCCGAACGGGCCGCGCGGGCCTGCGCGGAGGCCGGGGAGCGCCCGGGGCCCGGGACCCCCTGGCGCGCCTGGTCGACCGAGGACGAGTGGACGGAGGGGGGCGGGGGCACGGCCACCTGCTACACGGTCGGCGGGACCCCGGCCCGTACCGCTCACGCGCCAGGCTGAGACCCGGGGCGTCCTCGCGGGAACGAGGGCGCGTGCGGGGAGGGCCCCGGGCCGGTGGCCGGGAAGGAGACACCACCGACGGGTGAACCAGCGCCGCCGTGAGCGAACCGGACGAGCGAGCGTAGGCTCGTTCCCGGCGCTCTCCGGGCCGAAATACGATGCGGCGGGCACGGTCGGCCCACCCACCGACCGACACAGAACTCACATGGAAGCGAGATTTCACCACCGTGACTGCTCTCACTCTCAGCACTGCCGGCGCGGCGACGCTGCGCGCGGACGCCCTCGTCGTCGGCGTCGCGAAGTCCGGGAAGGAGCTGATCGTCGCCCCGGGCGCCGAGGCCGTCGAGAAGGCCTTCGAGGGACGGCTCGCCGCCGTCCTGGAGACCCTGGGCGCCTCGGGTGCCGAGGGTGAGGCGACGAAGCTCCCCGCCCCCGCCGGTCTCAAGGCCCCCGTCGTCCTGGCCGTCGGCCTGGGCACCGCGCCCGCGGACGGCGAGGCGTTCGGCACCGAGACCCTGCGCCGCGCCGCCGGCACCGCGGCCCGGACCCTGTTCGGCACGAAGAAGGCCGCGTTCGCGCTGCCCGTCGACGGCGCCGGTGCCGTCACCGCCGTCGTGGAGGGCGCCCTGCTCGGCGCGTACGCCTTCACCGCGTACCAGGAGAGCGGCAAGGACGCCAAGAAGCCGCTCGCCGAGGTGGTCCTGCTCGGCGCCAAGCCGCGCGACAAGGCCCACAAGGCCGCCGCCGACCGCGCCCAGGCCGTCGCGGAGGAGATCAACCGCGCCCGCGACCTGATCAACACCCCGCCGAACGACCTGACGCCGGCCGCCTTCGCCGCCGCCGCGCAGACCGCCGGCAAGGAGCACGGCCTCAAGGTCCAGGTCCTCGACGAGAAGGCCCTCGCCAAGGGCGGCTACGGCGGCATCCTCGGTGTCGGCGCCGGCTCCGCCAACCCGCCGCGCCTGGTCCGCGTCGCGTACACCCACCCGAAGGCGCAGCGCACCCTCGCCCTGGTCGGCAAGGGCATCACCTACGACTCGGGCGGCATCTCCCTGAAGCCGGCCGGCCACAACGAGACGATGAAGTGCGACATGAGCGGCGCCGCCGCCGTGTTCTCCGCCGTCGTCGCCGCGGCCCGCCTCGGCCTGGAGGTCAACGTCACCGGCTGGCTGGCGCTCGCGGAGAACATGCCGTCCGGCTCCGCCACCCGCCCCGGCGACGTGCTGCGCATGTACAGCGGCAAGACCGTCGAGGTCCTGAACACCGACGCCGAGGGCCGTCTGGTCCTCGGCGACGCGCTGACCAAGGCGTCCGAGGAGAACCCGGACGCGATGGTCGACGTGGCGACCCTGACCGGCGCCATGGTCCTGGCGCTCGGCAACCGCACCTTCGGCATCATGGCCAACGACGACGAGTTCCGCTCCACGATCCACGAGGTCGCGGAGGAGGTCGGCGAGGCGTCCTGGCCGATGCCGCTCCCGGCTGACCTGCGCAAGGGCATGGACTCCCCCACCGCCGACATCGCGAACATGGGCGAGCGGATGGGCGGCGGCCTGGTCGCCGGCCTCTTCCTCCAGGAGTTCGTGGGCGAGGGCATCACCTGGGCCCACCTGGACATCGCGGGCCCGGCCTTCCACGAGGGCGCCCCGTACGGCTACACCCCCAAGGGCGGCACCGGTTCCTCGGTCCGCACCCTGGTGCGCCTGGCCGAGCGTCTGGCCGAGGGCGAGCTCTGATCCTCGTCCGATCCGCTACGGCGGCGACGGCCCCGGGCTCCGCGCCCGGGGCCGTCGCCGTTCGCCCGTGACGGAATCCGGGCCGGGGCCGCGGGCGGACGGCGGCGGGAGGACGACGGAATCCGCGTGTCCGGGCGCCCTCCGGGCCCTCCGTACGGTCGATCGGCCGTCCCGGAGCACGGCCCCGCGTCCCGTCGCCCGCCAACAAGTGCGAAGATGGGTTCCCGGCAGGACAGGGCCCCTCTCACAGGGCCGAAAATAAGCGGCCGAACACCAGCCGCCGCCCGGTCATGGACGACCGGCGACGAGCGCACATGCATGGAGGACGTGACGTGGCGAACGACGCCAGCACCGTTTTCGACCTAGTGATCCTCGGCGGCGGCAGCGGCGGTTACGCCGCGGCGCTGCGCGGAGCGCAGCTGGGCCTGGACGTCGCACTGATCGAGAAGAACAAGCTCGGCGGCACCTGCCTGCACAACGGCTGCATCCCGACGAAGGCCCTGCTCCACGCCGGTGAGATCGCCGACCAGGCGCGCGAGGCGGAGCAGTTCGGTGTCAAGGCGTCCTTCGAGGGCATCGACATCAAGGGCGTGCACAAGTACAAGGACGACGTGATCTCCGGGCTCTACAAGGGTCTCCAGGGTCTCGTCGCCTCCCGCAAGGTGACCTACATCGAGGGCACCGGCCACCTCTCCTCCCCGACCTCCGTCGACGTGGACGGCCGCCGCGTCGAGGGGCGTCACGTCCTCCTCGCCACGGGTTCCGTGCCGAAGTCGCTGCCGGGCCTGGAGATCGACGGCAACCGGATCATCACCTCGGACCACGCGCTGACCCTGGACCGGGTCCCGGAGTCCGCGATCATCCTCGGCGGCGGCGTCATCGGCGTCGAGTTCGCCTCCGCGTGGAAGTCCTTCGGCACCGACGTCACCGTCATCGAGGGCATGAAGCACCTCGTGCCGGTCGAGGACGAGAACAGCTCGAAGCTCCTGGAGCGCGCGTTCCGCAAGCGCGGCATCAAGTTCAACCTCGGCACCTTCTTCCAGTCCGCCGAGTACACCGACAACGGCGTCAAGGTCACCCTGGCCGACGGCAAGACCTTCGAGGCCGAGGTCCTCCTGGTCGCCATCGGCCGCGGCCCGGTCTCCGCCGGTCTCGGCTACGAGGAGCAGGGCGTCGCGATGGACCGCGGCTACGTCCTGGTCGACGAGTACATGCGCACCAACGTGCCGACGATCTCGGCCGTGGGCGACCTCGTCCCGACCCTCCAGCTCGCGCACGTCGGCTTCGCCGAGGGCATCCTCGTCGCCGAGCGCCTGGCCGGCCTCAACCCGGTCCCGGTCGACTACGACGGCGTGCCGCGGGTGACGTACTGCCACCCCGAGGTCGCCTCCGTGGGCATCACCGAGGCCAAGGCCAAGGAGATCTACGGCGCGGACAAGGTCGTGGCCCTGAAGTACAACCTCGCGGGCAACGGCAAGAGCAAGATCCTGAAGACCGCGGGCGAGATCAAGCTCGTCCAGGTCAAGGACGGTGCCGTGGTCGGCGTCCACATGGTCGGCGACCGCATGGGCGAGCAGGTCGGCGAGGCGCAGCTGATCTACAACTGGGAGGCGCTGCCGGCCGAGGTCGCGCAGCTCATCCACGCCCACCCGACGCAGAACGAGGCGCTCGGCGAGGCCCACCTGGCCCTGGCCGGGAAGCCCCTGCACTCCCACGACTGACGCTGACGTCATCACAGGGCGCGACGACCACTTTCCGCAATTCGTTAGGAGCAACTGAAACCATGTCGGTTTCCGTAACCCTGCCGGCGCTCGGCGAGAGCGTCACCGAGGGCACCGTCACCCGCTGGCTCAAGGCCGAGGGCGAGCGCGTCGAGGCCGACGAGCCGCTGCTCGAGGTCTCGACCGACAAGGTCGACACCGAGATCCCCTCCCCCGCCTCGGGCATCCTGGCCTCCATCAAGGTCGCCGAGGACGAGACGGTCGAGGTCGGCACCGAGCTGGCCGTCATCGACGACGGTTCCGGTGCCTCCGCCGAGGCCCAGGCCCCGGCCGCCGAGGCCGCCCCGGCGCAGGAGGCCCCCGCGCAGGAGGCCCCCGCCCCGGAGGCCCAGCCGTCCACCGAGACCGAGCAGCCCGCCCCGGCCCCGACCGCCGAGGCCGCCTCCGGCGGCGGCTCCGCCGAGGGCACCGACGTCGTGCTGCCCGCGCTCGGCGAGTCCGTCACCGAGGGCACCGTCACCCGCTGGCTGAAGTCGGTCGGCGAGACCGTCGAGGCCGACGAGCCGCTGCTCGAGGTCTCCACGGACAAGGTCGACACCGAGATCCCGGCCCCGGCCTCCGGCGTCCTCCTGGAGATCGTCGTCAACGAGGACGAGACCGCCGAGGTCGGCGCCAAGCTGGCCGTCATCGGCGCCGCGGGCTCCGCCCCGGCCGCCCAGGCCCCCGCCGAGACCCCGGCCCCGGCCGCCGAGGCCGCTCCGGCCCCGCAGGCCCAGGCCGCCCCGGCCCCCGCCCCCGCCGCCCCGGCTCCGGCCCCCGCTCCGGCTCCGGCCGCTGCGGCTCCGGCCGCCCAGGCTCCGGCCCAGGCCGCGCCTTCCATCGCCCCGGCCGTGGTCACCCCGGTCCCGTCCACCCCGGCGCCGGCGGCCCCCGCCGCCCCGGCGGAGGACGGCGCCTACGTGACCCCGCTGGTCCGCAAGCTCGCCACCGAGAACGGTGTCGACCTGGGCTCCGTCAAGGGTTCCGGCGTCGGCGGCCGCATCCGCAAGCAGGACGTCCTCGCGGCCGCCGAGGCCAAGAAGGCCGCCCCGGCCCCCGCCGCCCCGGCCGCCGCCGCGAAGGCCCCCGCTCCGGAGGCGTCCCCGCTGCGCGGCCAGACCGTCAAGATGACCCGCATGCGCAAGGTCATCGGCGACAACATGATGAAGGCGCTGCACGGCCAGGCCCAGCTCACCTCGGTCGTCGAGGTGGACATCACGAAGCTGATGAAGCTGCGCGCCCGCGCCAAGGACGCCTTCGCCGCCCGTGAGGGCGTCAAGCTCTCCCCGATGCCGTTCTTCGTGAAGGCGGCGGCCCAGGCGCTGAAGGCCCACCCGGTCATCAACGCCCGGATCAACGAGGGCGAGGGCACGATCACCTACTTCGACACCGAGAACATCGGTATCGCGGTGGACTCCGAGAAGGGTCTGATGACCCCGGTCATCAAGGGAGCGGGCGACCTCAACATCGCCGGCATCTCCAAGAAGACCGCGGAGCTGGCCGGTGCCGTGCGCGCCGGCAGGATCACGCCGGACGACCTGGCGGGCGCGACCTTCACCATCTCCAACACCGGTTCGCGCGGCGCACTGTTCGACACGATCATCGTGCCCCCGAACCAGGTCGCCATCCTGGGCATCGGCGCCACCGTGCGCCGTCCGGTCGTCGTCGACCACCCGGACCTGGGCGAGACGATCGCGATCCGCGACATGACCTACGTCGCGCTCTCCTACGACCACCGTCTGGTGGACGGCGCCGACGCCGCCCGCTACCTGACGGCGGTCAAGGCGATCCTGGAGGCCGGCGAGTTCGAGGTCGACCTCGGGCTGTAGGCGCGGGTGCGGGAGGGCTCCGGCCGGACCGCAACGTAACGAGCCTCACCTGCGGCGCCCCCGCCCGGAAGTGTTTCCGGGCGGGGGCGCCGCCGTATTGTCTTAGGGTCGATACTCCCCGAGGAGCCCTTCATGACCGTCCCCGTCGTCCACTCGCTGCGCGAACAGATCCGCGAGCACATCGTGGAGGGGATCGTCAGCGGCCGCTGGAAGCCGGGCGAGCGGATCGTGGAGCGCCGGATCGCGACCGAGCTGGAGGTCAGCCAGACCCCGGTCCGCGAGGCGCTGCGGGAGCTGGAGTCGCTGCGGCTGATCGAGTCGGCGCCCAACAAGGGCGTCCGGGTCCGCAACCTCACCGCGGCCGACCTGGAGGAGAGCTACCCCGTACGGGCCGGTCTGGAGCAGATCGCGGCCGAGCTGGCGGCCGGCCGGCTCGCGGCCGACTGCTCGGCCCTGGAGCCGCACGTGGCGGCCCTCTACGAAGCGGACGCGGCCTCGGACGGGACCGCGCAGGTGCGGCACACGGTGGCCTTCCACCGGGAGCTGGTGAAGGCGGCCGGGAACGCCGTGCTGCTGCACACCTGGGAGACGCTGGGCATCGAGGTCTTCACGGCCCTGTCGATCCGCTGGCTGGGCACGGTCCAGAAGTCGTACGCGGAGGAGCACCAGGACCTCGTGGAGGCGTTCCGGCGGGGTGACCCGAACATCGGCGCCCTGGTGAAGGCGCACGTCCTGGGCTGCGCGCCGCGCGCCTGACCGTACGGGAACACGAGCGGGTCCGTCCTCCGGCGGGCCCGCTTCCTCGTGCCCGTACCCGCGTCCCCTCATGCCCGTACGCCCCTCCCCTCCCGTCCGCATGCCCGCTCATCCGTGCGCGCGTCCCCTCAGGGAAACGCCCTCACCTGCGAAAACAAGGCACCGGGTGCCCTTTTTCACGGCACCCTGTGCCTACTTTCTCGATCTGAAGAGGTTTTCTGCTTCAACCCTTTGATCGATCATCGATCGTCGGTTTACAGTCGTCGGCGGGCCGTACCCGGCCCTCCGCCCTGTCCTGCCAGACAAGGGCCCCATCTCCACCCCACCTGTCCGGAAGGCGGCGATCATGACCGATCCCGTAGGCAAGACTCCGAGCGAGCTCGACCAGCTCCCGGACCGTGACACCGAGGAGACCGCCGAGTGGGCGGCCTCCCTGGACGCCGTCACCAAGGCCGCCGGCCCCCACCGGGCCGCCTACCTGATGCGCCGCACCCTCCAGCACGCCGAGGGCGCGGGCCTGGCCCTCCCCAAGCTCCTGGAGACGGACTACGTCAACACCATCCCCACCTCCGCCGAGCCCTCGGTCACCGAGACCGGCGGCGACGAGGAGATGGAACGCAGGATCACCGCCTGGAACCGCTGGAACGCGGCCGCGATGGTCACCCGCGGCTCGAAGTACGGCGTCGGCGGCCACATCGCCACCTTCGCCTCCGCCGCCTGGCTGTACGAGACGGGCTTCAACCACTTCTTCAAGGGCAAGGAGTCCCCCGAGGCCCCCGGCTCGGGCGACCAGCTCTACATCCAGGGCCACGCCTCCCCCGGCATCTACGCCCGCGCCTTCCTCGACGGGCGCCTGAACGAGGCCCACCTCGACAACTTCCGGCAGGAGTCCGGCGGCAACGGCCTGCCCTCCTACCCGCACCCGCGCCGCCTCCCCTGGCTGTGGGAGTTCCCGACCGTCTCCATGGGCCTGGGCCCGCTCTCCGCGATCTACCAGGCGCGCTTCAACCGCTACCTGACCAACCGCGCCATCAAGGACGTCTCCGCCTCGCACGTGTGGGCGTTCCTCGGCGACGGCGAGATGGACGAGCCCGAGTCGACCGCCGCCCTCGCCCTCGCGGCCCGCGAGGGTCTGGACAACCTGACCTTCGTCATCAACTGCAACCTGCAGCGCCTCGACGGCCCGGTCCGCGCCAACTTCAAGATCGTGCAGGAGCTGGAGGCCCAGTTCCGCGGCGCCGGCTGGAACGTCGTGAAGTCGCTGTGGGGCAACGCCTGGGACGAGCTGTTCGCGCTCGACACCACCGGCGCCCTGGTCCGCCGCCTCCGCGAGGTGCCGGACGCGCAGGTCCAGACGTACCAGACCCGCGACGCCGCCTACATCCGCCAGGACTTCTTCGGCAAGGACCCGGCGCTCGTCGAGATGGCGAAGCTGCTGAGCGACGACAAGATCCTGGAGTGCTTCCACCTCTCGCGCGGCGGTCACGAGCCGCGCAAGGTGTACGCCGCGTACAAGGCCGCCCTGGAGTTCAAGGGCGCGCCGACGGTCATCCTCGCGCAGACCGTCAAGGGCTTCACCCTCGGTGAGGGCTTCGCGTCGAAGAACGCGAACCACCAGATGAAGAAGCTCTCCACCGACGAGTTCAAGAACATGCGCGACCTCCTCGAACTCCCCATCTCCGACGCGCAGTTCACCGACGGCCAGGTGCCCTACGGCCACCCCGGCGCCGACTCCCCCGAGGTCCGCTACCTCCAGGAGCGCCGCGCGGCGCTCGGCGGTCCGGCCCCGGCCCGCCGCGTCCACCCGCTGGCCCCGCTGCCGGCCCCGGCCGAGAAGGCGTTCACCGCCTTCGACAAGGGTTCCGGCACGCAGTCGATGGCCACGACCATGGCCTTCGTCCGTCTGGTGAAGGACCTGATCCGCGACAAGGAGACCGGGAAGCGCTGGGTCCCGATCGTCCCGGACGAGGCCCGCACCTTCGGCATGGAGAGCCTCTTCCCGTCCCTCGGCATCTACTCGCCGAAGGGCCAGACGTACGAGCCGGTCGACCGCGACCAGCTGATGTACTACAAGGAGGCCACGAACGGCCAGATCCTCAACGAGGGGATCACCGAGGCCGGTTCGATGGCCGACTTCATCGCCGCTTCCACCGCGTACTCCACGCACGGCGAGGCGATGATCCCGTTCTACATCTTCTACTCGATGTTCGGCTGGCAGCGGACCGCCGACCAGATGTGGCAGCTCGGCGACCAGCTCGGCCGGGGCTTCCTGGTCGGCGCGACCGCCGGCCGCACCACCCTGACCGGCGAGGGCCTCCAGCACGCCGACGGCCACTCGCCGGTGATCGCGGCCACCAACCCGGCGGCGCTCACGTACGACCCGGCGTTCGCCTACGAGGTCGCGGCCATCGTCAAGGAGGGTCTGCGCCGGATGTACGGCGAGGCCGCCGAGGGCGAGGACCGGGACGTCTTCTACTACCTCACGGTCTACAACGAGCCGATGCCGCAGCCCGCCAAGCCGGCCGGGATCGACGAGGGCATCGTCAAGGGCCTCTACCGCTTCAACACGGCCGAGTCCGCCGGGGTCGACCTGCCCGCGAACCCCGCGCGCATCCAGCTCCTCTCCTCCGGCACGGCCATCCACTGGGCCCTGGAGGCGCAGAAGCTGCTCGCCGCCGAGTGGGGCGTGGCCGCCGACGTGTGGTCCGCGACCTCCTGGACGGAGCTGCGGCGCGACGCCCTGGAGGCGGACGCGGCGCTGCTGCGCGGCGAGGAGCGGGTGCCGTACGTCCGCGAGGCCCTGGCGGGCGCCGAGGGCCCGGTGCTCGCGGTCTCCGACTACATGCGCCAGGTCCCGGACCAGATCGCGCAGTGGGTCGAGCAGGACTGGTCCTCGCTGGGCGCCGACGGCTTCGGCCTCTCGGACACCCGTGACGCGGCCCGCCGCCACTTCGGCGTCGACGCGCAGTCGATCGTCGTCGCGGCGCTCGCGCAGCTCGCGCGGCGCGGCGAGGTGCGGGCGACGGCCGTGAAGGAGGCGCGCGAGCGCTACGGCCTGTAGGGGCCCCGTTCCCGGGAGGCGGGCGGCACGCATGATGGAGTCATGCGTGCCGCCCGCCTCATCAAGTTGGTCCTGCTGCTCCAGTCCCGCCCGTCGATGACGGCGGCCGAACTCGCCGCCGAGCTGGAGGTGTCGGAGCGGACGGTCGCCCGGGACGCGCTGGCCCTCTCGGAGGCGGGGGTGCCGGTGTACGCGGACCGGGGCAGGTCCGGCGGGTACCGGCTGGTGGACGGCTACCGCACGCGGCTGACCGGGCTCGCCCGGGGCGAGGCGGAGGCGCTGTTCCTGTCCGGGCTGCCGGGCGCGCTGCGGGACATGGGCCTGGAGGACGCGGCCTCGGCGGCCCGCCTGAAGGTGTCGGCGGCGCTGCTCCCGTCGCTGCGGGACGCTCCCCGTACGGCGGCGCAGCGCTTCCACCTCGACGCGCCCGGCTGGTACCAGGAGCCGGTGACGCCGGAGCTGCTGCCCGCGCTCGCGGAGGCCGTCTGGGACGACCGGTGCGCCCGGGTCGGCTACCGGCGCGGGGACGGCACGGAGGTGGAGCGGGAGCTGCGGCCGTACGGGCTCGTCCTGAAGGCGGGCGTCTGGTACGCGTGCGCGTGGACGGACGGCTCGTTCCGCACGTACCGGGTGGACCGCTTCACGGCGGTGGCGGTGGGCGGGGAGCGCTTCGAACGGGACCCGGAGTTCGACCTGCCCGCGTTCTGGTCCGGGCGGGCCCGGGAGTTCGCGCGCTCCCTGCTGCGGGCCGAGGCCGTCCTGCTCCTCACGGAGGCGGGGGCGCGGCGGCTGCCGTACGTGACGGACCGGGCGGCGGCCGGGGAGGCGCTCGCGGCGGGCACGGCGGAGGCCGACGGCCGGCTCCGGGTGACCCTCCGCGTCGAGAGCGAGGACGTCGCCCTCGGGCAGCTCCTCGGCCTGGGCCCGGAGGCGGAGGTGGTGGCCCCGGCCGCGCTCCGGGAGAGGTTCGCGGAGGCGGCGCGGGGTCTGGGGCGGCTGTACGGATGAGGCGCGGAGCCCCGGACGGCCGTGCGGACAGGGCCACCGGCAAGCCGTCCGCGGACGGGACTGCCGGTGGTCGTCCGGGGAGGGGTGCTACCGGTAGTCGTCCGCGGACGCGTTCCCGTCCGTCTCCTTGGCGACGACGAACCCCCACGCGTCCGGCCGGGAGCCGTCCGCGTCGGTGAAGCCGTACTCCTTCGCGAGCTGGCCGCTGGAGAGCGAGCGGCCGTTCCAGCGGGCCCGGTCGGGGTCGGCGGCGAGGGCGGCGACCGCGCGGCCGACGTAGACCGGGGACTCGGCGACCGCGAAGTCGGGCAGCTTCTCGGCGGCGTCGCGCCAGTTGTCCTCGGTCACGCCGAAGTGGTCCAGCATCTGTTCCGAGCGGAGCCAGCCGGGGGTGAGCGCGACCGCCGCGCAGCCGGACGGCTCCAGCTCGCGCGCGAGGCCGAACGCCATCCGGATCGGGGCGTTCTTGGCGAGGTCGTAGTAGATGTTCTCGCGGTAACGGGTGCGGTTGTACTCCTGCGTGCCGTCGGTGACCTCCACGAGGAGGCCGCCGGGATGCCGGGTGAGCAGCGGGGTGGCCGCCGCGCTGGTGATCAGGTGGCTCTTCACGCCCAGTTCCAGCATGCGCAGGCCGTCGGCGAGGTCCATCTCCCAGATCTTCTTGCCGAAGCCGGCGACGACCAGGTGTTCGCCGCCCCAGATGTCGTTGACGAGGACGTCGAGGCGGCCCCGTTCGCGGTCGATCCGGTCGATCAGGGCGCGGACCTGATCCGGTTCCAGGTGGTCGGTGGGGACGGCGACGCCCTCGCCGCCGGCGGCCGTCACCAGTTCGGCGGTCTCCTCGATGGTCTCGGTGGCCCGGCCGACCTCGCTGAGCTTCTCGCGGGTGGTCCGCCCGGTGACGTAGACGGTGGCGCCGGCGGTGCCGAGCTGGACCGCGATGGCCCGGCCGGCGCCCCGGGTGGCCCCGGCGACCAGGCAGATCCGTCCGCGCAGGGATGTGTTCTCGGTTGTCTCGGTCGTCATGGAACCCAGGCTGGCAGGAAAACAGGACATCCTCCGTCCGGTTTCGTTCCGGTCTTTCCGAGCTTTCCGATCTTTCCGGGCTTTCCGGCCTTTCCGGGTGCGGCGCGTCCGCCGGGGCAGGATGCTGGTCCCGTGATGGACGAGACCGAGTTCTGGAAGATCGTCGACGCCGCCCGGGAGGACGCCGAGGGCGACGCGGAGGAGCAGGCGGACCTGCTGGTGGAACGGCTGACCCGGCTGGACCCCGACTCGGTGCTCGACTACGCGCGCCATTTCGAGGCCCGTTACCACCGCGCGTACCTCTGGGACCTGTGGGGCGCGGCGGCCGTGCTGTTCGACGGGGCGAGCGAGGAGACCTTCGACTCCTTCCGGTGCTGGCTGATCGGCCGGGGCCGGGAGGTGTACGAGGGGGCCGTGCACGATCCGGACGCGCTCGCGGAGCTGCTCGGCGACTTCGACGTGGAGATCGACGGGGACGGCGAGGAGATCGGTTTCGCGGCGGACGAGGCGTACGAGCGGCTGACCGGCGCGGAGACCCCGGACCTGGGCATTCCGATGCCGGACGGGGAACCGCTCGGAGCCCCCCTGGACCTGGAGGACGACGAGGCCCTGGCGGCCCGCCTCCCCCGGCTGTGGGAGCGCTTCGGGGCGGGGTGACGCACCGGGCGCTCCGGGGCCGGGCGGGGCCTTCCCGCCGTGGCTGCCGGGGGTTCCGCCCCCTCCCCGGAGCCCGGCGGCGGCCCTCGCGGGGCCGGGCTGCGGGTTTCCGGGGGCCGGGCGGCGGGCTCAGAAGTGGGTGCCGCCGTCGACGCGGACCTCGGTGCCGGTGATGAACTTCCCGTCCTCGCTCGCCAGCATCGCGACGACGCCGGCGACGGTCTCGGGGCCCGCGAAGCCCTGGCCGAGGGCGGGGGCGAGCTTCGCGAAGAGCGCCATGTCGGCGTCGGCGGGGAGGCCGGGGCCCGCGCTGCGGCGGCTGGCGCCGGAGCCGTCGGTCATGCCGGAGGAGATGGAGCCGGGCTGGACGGCGGTGAAGCGGACGCCCCGCCCGGCGTACTCGGCGGCGAGCGCGTGCGTCATGGACTGGATGCCGCCCTTGCTGGCCGCGTAGGCCGCCATGTACGGGTGGGCGAACACGGCGGAGGTGGAGGAGAAGTTCACCACGGCCGGCCCGTCGCCCTCCAGGAGGGCCGGGATCGCCTCGCGTATCACCAGGAAGGTGCCGGTCAGGTTGGTCCGGATCACCTGCTCGAAGGCGTCGAGGGTGGTCTCCGAGGTGTGCGAGGAGCGCAGGACGCCGGCGGCGTTGACCAGGACGTCCAGGCCGCCGAGCGCCGTGACGGCGGCGGCGACGCCGGCCCGTACGGAGTCCTCGTCGGCGACGTCCAGGAGGACGGTGGTGAGGCGGACGGCGGCGTCGCCCGCCTTGTCGGCGGTGTCCTTCAGCCCTTCCTCGCTGATGTCGGCGGCGACGACCCGGCCGCCCTCGGCGAGCAGGCGCAGGACGGTGGCCTGGCCGATGCCGGAGCCGCCGCCGGTGATGAGGGCGCGGCGCCCCTCGTAACGGGTGAGCTGGTTCATGGGAACGCCTCTCGGTGTCGGTTGTTCCGGACGCACTGCCACCGTACGCCCAAGTGGCACGTTTTGCCACGTCTGCACGTTGCGCACTCCTGGCAGCCGGAGGCGTACGCTGAGTGGCGTGAGCGACAAGACATCCCCGCGGAAGCCCTCCCCGGCCCCGTCCCGGGCCCCTTCCCTGACGGAGCGCCGCAAGGCCGCCACGCAGCTGGACATCGCCCGCGCGGCGGCCGAGCTGTTCACCGAGCGCGGCCCGGACGACACCACGGCCGAGGACATCGCCCTGCGGGCCGGGGTCGCGCTGCGCACCTTCTACCGCTACTTCCGCTCCAAGCAGGAGGCCGTCGCCCCGCTCCTCGCGGGCGGCGCCGACCGCTGGCGGGCCGAGCTGGCCGCGACCGCGCCGGGCACGCCGCCGGCGGCCGCCCTGGAGCGTTCCGTCACCGCCGCGCTCACCCCGGAGGACGCGGAGGCGGAGGAGGGCCTGCGGCGGACCCGGGGGCTGCTCCGCGCGGCGGCCGGGGACCCCGCCCTGCGAGCCGTCTGGTACCGGGTCAACCAGGAGTCCGAGGAGCGGCTGCGCGAGGTCCTCGCCGGGCTCGCCGGGCCGGACGCCGACCGGCTGGAGGTGCGGCTCGCGGCGGCGGCGGCCACGGGCGCGATCCGGATCGCCCTGGAGAGCTGGGCGGAGGCGCGCCCGGACGCGCCGCTGCGCGGCGAGGGCGCCCCGGCGGCACTCGCGGTGCGCTGCCTGCGCGGACTGACGGGCGGGGGGCCGCAGGCGCCGGGGAGCGGAAGGGGCGGGTCCGGCGCGGACCGACGGGCCGGGGCCGGAGAGGGCGGAGGGGGCGGGTCCGGCGCGGACCGACGGCCGGGGCCCCGGGCGCCGGGGCCCGGAAGGGGCGGGCCCCGCACGTGACGCCTCAGACCGTCAGCGACCACCCCGCGCACACGCCGTCAGGCCGTCAGGCCGTCAGGCCGTCAGCGACCGCCCCATGCACACGTCGTCCACGTACTCCCCGTCGAGCAGGAACTCCCCCGGCAGGACGCCCTCCACCGCGAAGCCCTCGGAGGCGTAGAGCGCGCGGGCCGGCGCGTTGTGGCCGAGGACCCGCAGGGTGAGCCGGGTGGCGCCCTCCTCCCGCGCCCGGTCCACGGCCGCCCGCAGCAGGGCCCGCGCGACGCCCTTCCCCCGGGCGGACTCGGCGACCACGAGTCCCTGGATCTGGCGCACGTGCGCGTGGGAGGGCAGCGGGATCGGCTGGACGACCCGGACGTAGCCCACGAGCACGTCCGCGCGGAGCGCCACGAGGTAGTCCCCGGGCAGGTGACGCGCGTCGAAGAAGGGCTCGTACGGCGGGACGGGCGCGGGCACCACCGCGTGCAGGGTGGACCAGGTGTCCCGGTCCAGCGCTCCGAGCGCGGCGTCGTCGTCGTGTTCGGCGGTGCGTATCCGAGTCTCCGGGACGGTCATGGCCGACACTGTGCCACGTCCGGCGCGGCGTCCCGCGCGGCGGGGGCAGGATGGGTCCCATGCAGCCTTCAGCCCCCCGCAAGCGCGTCGCCGTCACCGGCGCCTCCGGTCTCATCGGCTCGGCCCTGGTCCGCTCCCTGCGCGCCGACGGCCACGACGTCCTCCGCCTCGTCCGCCGGCCGGCCCGCACCGCCGACGAGGTCGCGTGGGACCCCCGGCGGCTGTACGTGGACGCCGCCGGACTCGTCGGCGTGGACGCGGTCGTGCACCTGGCGGGCGCCGGGGTCGGCGAGCGCCGCTGGAACGAGGCGTACAAGAAGGAGATCCGGGACAGCCGGGTGCTCGGCACGACGGCGGTCGCGCGGGCGCTCGCCTCGCTCGCGGAGCCGCCGGAGGTCCTGGTGTGCGGCACGGCGCTCGGCTGGTACGGGGACACCGGTTCCCGGGCGGTGGACGAGAGCGCGCCCGCCGGGACGGGTTTCCTGCCGTCGGTGTGCGTGGAGTGGGAGGCCGCGGCGGCCCCGGCGGAGGAGGCCGGCATCCGGGTCGCGTACGCCCGCACCGGTCTGGTGGTGGCGCGCGAGGGCGGGGCGTGGGGGCGGCTCTTCCCGCTCTTCCGCGCCGGGCTCGGCGGCCGGATGGGCGACGGGAACCAGTACTGGTCGTTCATCTCCCTCCACGACGAGGTGGCCGCCCTGCGCCACGTCGTGGACACCCCGTCCCTGTCGGGTCCGGTGAACCTGACGGCCCCCGAGCCGGTCACCAACCGCGAGGTGACGGCGGCGATGGGCCGGGTCCTGCGCCGGCCGACGCTCCTGACCGTCCCGGCGCCGGCCCTGCGGATCGCCCTCGGGGACTTCGCGCAGGACGTGCTGGGGAGCCAGCGGGTCCTGCCGGGGCGCCTGCTGGAGTCCGGCTTCGCCTTCGCGTTCCCGACGGTCGACGACGCGATCCGGGCGGCGGCCCGCTGACCCCCACCCCTCCCGCCCCCTCCGCGCCCCTCCGCACCCCCTCTCGCCCTTTCCCCTCGCCCCACGGCCCGGCGCGGCCGGCCGGCACGCGCGGAAGCACCGTCCGGGCTCGATGCGACCCGTGAACTCCGGTATCCCGGAGGGTCGTTGGGGGAATAGGCCCCCCACCGGCCGCGCCGACCCGGGGAGGGGCACGTGCTCAGCAGCGCAGACCACACGGACGAGACCGCCAGCACGGACAGCACGGACAGCACGGACAGCACACACCGCGCACACCGCACAGCCAGTCCAGCCCGTACGGCCGGTGCGACCGGCGCGACCGGCGCGGGGCACAGCCGCCGCACGGACGCCGCGGAGGCGGTCGACGTCGTGATCGTGGGGGCCGGGACCGGGGGGCTCGCCGCCGCCCACCTGCTGACCGGCGCCGGGCTCTCCGTCGCCGTCCTGGAGGCGGAGCCCCGGATCGGGGGCCGGATGGCGACCGAGTCCGCCGACGGCTTCCGGCTCGACCGGGTGGGGCCGCTGCTCACCCTCTCGCACGAGGAGCTGCGGGCCCTGCCGGGGCTCGCGGGTCTCCCGCTGCGTCCCTTCGCTCCGGGGGTCCTCGTGCACAGCGACGGCCGGTACGCGCGATGGGGCGCCCCGCACCCGCGCCGGGCGCCCGGGGCGTCCCGGACGGCGGGCGGACGGAGCGCGGGGGGAGCGTTCGGCACGACGCGCGCCCTCGCGAGCGCCCCCCGGCATCCGGCGACCCCGCTCGACCAGGCGCGCCTCGGCGCGTCCCTCGTCCGGCTCGCCGCGACCCCGGCGCAGCGGCTGCTCGCCCGCCCGGAGCGGACCGCGCTCGACGCCCTGAACGCGCGGCTGCCCTCCCGGACGGTCCAGGGGGTGCTGCGGCCGCTGCTCGCGGCGCTCCTGGCCGACCCGGACCTCGCCACGTCCAGCAGGCGGGCGGACCTCGCGCTGCGCGCCTTCGCGCGGGGCCGGCTCGCCGTCCCGGAGGGCGGTTCGGCCGCACTCCCCGAGCGGCTCGCCGCCGCCCTGCCGCCGGGCACGGTCCGCACCGGCGTCCGGGTCACGGGGGTGTCCGTCTCCCGGGTCACGACGGCGGAGCACGGGGTGTTCCGCTGCCGGTCGGTGGTCGTCGCCACCGGGGCGCGCACGGCGGCGGCACTGCTGCCCGGCCTGCGGACGCCCGCGTTCCACACCGTGACGGTCCTCCACCACACGGCACCGGTCGCGCCCACCGGGGACCCGGTGCTGCTCCTGGAGTCGGACCCGGACGGGCCGGTGGCCCACACGGCCGTGATGAGCGCGGTGGACCCGCGCCGTGCCCCGGCGGGCCGGACGCTGATCACCTCGACGGTGCTCGGGACGCCGCCGGACGACACGGAGCGCCGGGTGCGCAAGCACCTCGCCACGCTGTACGGCACGTCGACCGACGAGTGGGAGCTGCTGGCCCTCCACCACACCCGGGACGCCGTCCCGGCGATGCGGCCCCCGCACGACGGCCACCGCCCGGTCCGGCTGCTCGCGGGCCTCTACGTCTGCGGCGACCACCGGGCCACGAGCACCCCCCGGGGCGCCCTCCTCTCGGGCCGGCGCGCCGCCCGCGCGCTCCTGGGGGACCTGGGGGTGCGGCCCCCCGCGCGGGACGCGGGGTCCAGGGAGACGGCCTGACCGCGCGCGGCCGGGTCAGCCGAGGGCGGCGACCCGGTCGCGGTAGGCGCGGACCGCGGCGGCGTCGCGGTGGGGTTCGAGGCGGCGCTCGAAGTCCCGTACGTACTCCGCGGCGCGGGCCGAGCGCATCTCGGCGGCCTCCCGGGCGGCCTCGGCACCGAGCACGCACGCCTGTTCGAGGTCGCCCAGGGCGAGGCGGGAGGTGGCGAGGACGACCCGGCAGAAGAGCCGGCTGCGGGCGAAGCCGGGGGCGCGGAGCTGGAGGGCGCGTTCGGCGTGCTGGGCGGCGAGGCGGTACTGCTGGAGGTCGCGGTGGCAGTGCCCGGTCTCACCGGCGAGCTGCGCCTCGTCGAACGGCCTGGCCCAGTGGGGCACCTCGTCGCCGGGACGGGCCGCCTCCAGGGCCCGGTCGGCCCGCGCCAGCGAGGCGCCGCACGCGCGCGCCTCCCCGAGCACGGCGTGTCCGCGCGCCTCGACCGCGTGCAGCATCGCTTGGACGACGGGCGGCGCGGCGGGCCCGACGCCCTGCTGGGCGACCCGGGCGAGCTGCACGGCCTCCCGCCCGTGGCCGAGGTAGACGGCCTGGCAGCTCATGGTGAGGAGCACGTACGAGCCGTACGCCCGGTCTCCGGCCGCCTGCGCGAGACGCAGCGCCTGGACGAAGTAGCGCTGGGCGAGGCCGTGGGCGGCGATGTCGTACGAGGTCCAGCCCGCGAGCCGGGTGAGGTCGGCGACGGCGGCGAAGAGGCGGCGGCCGGTGGCCTCCCCGTACGTGCCGCGCAGCATCGGCTCGGCCTCGTGCTCCAGGTAGCGGACGAGGGCCTGGCGGGCGTGGCCGCCGCCGTAGGCGTGGTCGAGGGTCCGGAAGAGCTCGCCGACCGAGTGGAGGGCGGCGATGTCGCCGCCGGAGACCCGCTGCCCGGGGCCCCGGTCCGTGCCGCGCTGGCGGGGCACCGAGCCGCGGCCCTGGGGCGGCACCCGGGGATCGCGCGGGGACGTCCCGGCGGCGGAACGGGGGACGGGCTCCCCGCGCGCGACCCGTTCGTCGGCGCGCCCGATCAGCCAGTCCCGGCTGGGGACGACCAGGCCCGCCGGAGTGAAGGCGATCTTGCGGAGTTCGGCGTGGCTGCCGGAGTCCTTGCGCCACAGGCCGCTGACGATGTCGACGGCCTCCTCGGGGGTGGCCGCGAACTCCAGGCCGGCGTAGACGGGGGCGCAGGCGTCGAGGCCGAGGTCCTGGGCGGACAGCCGGCGACCGAGACGGCGGGTGAAGACCTCCGCGATGAGGGCGGGGGTGGTGCCGCGCGGCTGCTGGCCGCGGAGCCAGCGGGTCACGGAGGTCTTGTCGTACCGCAGGTCGAGCCCGTGCTCCAGGCCGAGCTGGTCCACCCGTCTGGCGAGGCCCGCGTGGGAGAACCCCGCTTCGGCGATGAGCGCGGCGAGCTGGCGGTTCGGGATGCGCTGCGGGGGTCGTTCCGTCATCAGCTGTGCGGTCTCCTGCCTTCCGGGCCCGGGCGGCAGCCCCCTCGGACCCCCATGGAACGGCGCGAATTTAGCGGCCCCCACGGGCCGTACCACCACCTTCGCCCTACATTCATCCGATCGTGTGAGGATCGGCGGCCCCCTGACGCGGGTGCCCGGCGGCCCCGGCCCCGGCCCGCCTCCGGGAGGGGCGGCCCGCGGCACCCCCGCACGGGTGTTCCCGGTGCCGCCGTACAGTGGCATGGGCGCGAACGACGCAGGGTGCCGAGCCGGCCCGGGACGATCCCCGGCCCCCGGCTCCCGGCGCCCAGGAGGAGGCATGGCCGTGAGTGAGCTGCGATTCGTCCGTCTCGGTTTCGGCGAAGAGGCCGTCGACTACCGGGTGGCCTGGGAGAAGCAGCGCGAGGTGCACGCCGCGCGGTTCGCCGACGAGACCGGGGACACCTGCCTGCTCCTGGAGCACCCGCCGGTCTACACCGCCGGCCGGCGCACCACGGAGAGCGAACGCCCGCTGGACGGGACGCCGGTGGTGGACGTCGACCGGGGCGGCAAGATCACCTGGCACGGCCCCGGCCAGCTGGTCGGCTACCCGATCATGAAGCTGCCCCGCCCCGTGGACGTCGTCGCGCACGTGCGCCGCCTGGAGGAGGCCCTGATCCGCACGGCCGCCGACTTCGGCCTGGAGACCACCCGGATCGAGGGGCGCAGCGGGGTCTGGGTGCTCGGCGACCCCGTGCGGGAGCGGCCCCGGCTCGGCGGCCTGTCGCTCGACTTCGACCCCCGGCTGAACGACGAGGAGTTCGACCCGCGCCTGAACGGGCCCGAGTACGCCCCCTCCAACGCCGGCCAGCGCCGCGAGGACCGGAAGCTGGCGGCGATCGGCATCCGGGTCGCCAAGGGCGTCACCATGCACGGCTTCGCGCTCAACGTGAACCCGGACAACGCGTGGTTCGACCGGATCATCCCGTGCGGCATCCGCGACGCGGGCGTCACCTCCCTCGCCAACGAGCTGGGCCGGGACGTCACGGTCGAGGAGGTGCTGCCGGTGGTGGAGAAGCACCTGCGGGAGGTCCTGGAGCACGCGGAGCTCGCGCCGCGGGCCGTGGAGCCCGCGTCCGCCTGACCACGTCCCGCCCCCAGGAATGCGGGGCGCGGGCCAGAGGTTGGCCGGACGTAGGCAAGGCATGGAAGCCACGGGCGTACCCTGGTGTACGCCGAAGAATCGAAGCTACAGGAGCCGATGTGTCCGCAGTCGCACCCGACGGACGCAAGATGCTGCGCCTGGAGGTCCGGAACGCCCAGACCCCCATCGAGCGCAAGCCCGAGTGGATCAAGACCCGGGCGAAGATGGGGCCCGAGTACACGAAGATGCAGGGCCTCGTGAAGAGCGAGGGCCTGCACACGGTCTGCCAGGAGGCGGGCTGTCCCAACATCTTCGAGTGCTGGGAGGACCGCGAGGCGACCTTCCTCATCGGCGGCGACCAGTGCACCCGGCGCTGCGACTTCTGCCAGATCGACACGGGCAAGCCGCAGGCCCTCGACCGCGACGAGCCGCGCCGCGTGGGCGAGTCGGTCGTCACGATGGACCTGAACTACGCCACGATCACCGGCGTCGCGCGCGACGACCTGGAGGACGGCGGCGCCTGGCTGTACGCGGAGACCGTGCGCCAGATCCACCGGCAGACGGCGGAGCGCGAGACGGGCCGCACCAAGGTCGAGCTGCTCGCCCCCGACTTCAACGCGGTGCCGGAGCTCCTGGAGCAGGTCTTCGACTCCCGCCCCGAGGTCTTCGCGCACAACGTGGAGACGGTGCCGCGCATCTTCAAGCGCATCCGCCCCGGCTTCCGCTACGAGCGCTCCCTGGACGTCATCACGCGGGCGCGCGACTACGGTCTGATCACGAAGTCGAACCTGATCCTCGGCATGGGCGAGACCCGCGAGGAGATCAGCGAGGCGCTCCAGCAGCTC
Organism: Streptomyces sp. NPDC001744; assembly: GCF_042892575.1. NCBI lineage: Bacteria > Bacillati > Actinomycetota > Actinomycetes > Kitasatosporales > Streptomycetaceae > Streptomyces > Streptomyces sp. NPDC001744. The sequence continues at coordinate 78,843 of NZ_JBIAUG010000018.1, read as the reverse complement.
CACGACGCGGGTTGCGAACTGATCACGATCACCCAGTACCTGCGCCCCTCGGTCCGCCACCACCCGGTGGAGCGCTGGGTGAAGCCGCAGGAGTTCGTGGAGTTGAAGGAGGAGGCCGACGAGATCGGCTTCTCCGGCGTGATGTCGGGCCCGCTGGTGCGTTCCTCGTACCGGGCCGGGCGGCTGTACCAGCAGGCGATGGAGAAGCGGGCCGCCGCACCGACCGCGTAGGGCGTGCGTCGAAAGTGGCGTCGTCCGCCCGCAGGGCGGGCCCGGCGGTGTCCGGTGCGTGCGATCGCACGGCGGAGGGCCGCCCCGATACCGGATGTATCGGGGCGATCCCGACAACGCCGCCGGGGGCACCCCCGTGCCCGAAGGGCTACGGGGGAGTGCGTGCCGGGCGCCGCCGGGCAGACGGGACTTTCGCAACATGCCCTGGCCCCGTGTGAACCCCGGCACAGACGCCCGCCGGGGGTTACGGGACGGATTCGACGCGGTCCGTACCGCCCCGCAGCTCAGCGGGGCGGTACGGACCGCGTCGGCGTTCCGGCGCTGGGCCGACCGGCCGCACGCGGGTTTCACCCGTGTTTGACCCCCGGGTCACGCCCTGGTAACACCGATCTGTGAGCCTGGTTCCACACAGCGCCACCCCCCGCTCGTGCCCCCGCCCCGTCCCACCCGCCATCGAGGGAGGACCCCGTCATGCCGGCCGCACCGACGCACGTCCGCGTCACCGCGATCCCGTCCGTCACCGACGCCCTGAGGGCCGTCGAGTCGCTGCTCCTGGGAGCCGGGCAGCGCACCGCCCGGCGCAACGCCTGGAACTCCGTCCTGGAGGACCGCCGCCGCGCCAGGGACCGGGTCGAGGCCCAGCGCGTGATGGAGGTCGCGTCCGGCCGGGCCTCCCGGGCCACGTAAACTTCGAAGCATGGCGAGGAAGGCAAACACGAGCAGCGCTGACGCTGCCAATCCCGGGCGACTGAAGCAGATCGCCCTCACGTACAAGATGACCCGGAAGGCCGACCCGAAGGTCGGTCTCGTCGTCGCGGGCGTGGGCATCGGCGTACTCGGTGTCCTCCTCGCGATCGGCTTCCTGATCGGTCATCCGGTCTACCTGGGCATCCTGGGCTTCGTCCTGGGTCTCCTGGCGGCGGCCGTCGTCTTCGGGCGGCGCGCGGAGCGGGCGGCCTTCGGGCAGATGGAGGGCCAGCCGGGCGCGGCGGCGGCGGTGCTGCAGAACGTCGGGCGCGGCTGGACGACGACCCCCGCGGTCGCGATGAACCGCAGCCAGGACGTCGTGCACCGCGCGGTCGGCCGGGCCGGCATCGTGCTGGTGGCCGAGGGCAACCCGAACCGGGTCAAGACGCTCCTCGCGGCGGAGAAGAAGCGCATGAACCGCGTCGTGCCGGACGTGCCCGTGCACGACCTCGTCGTCGGCGACGGCGAGGGCCGGGTGCCGCTGAAGAAGATCCGCACGACCATGCTCAAGATGCCCCGCGTCCTCACCGGTCCGCAGGTCACCGCGGCCAACGACCGGCTGCGGGCGATGGGCGACCTGATGAGCAACATGCCCCTGCCGAAGGGCCCCATGCCCAAGGGGATGCGGATGCCCCGCGGCGGAAAGATGCGCTGACGCGCCCTGCCCGACGCGTGAGGGGCCCCGGACCGTGCGGTCCGGGGCCCCTCACGCGCGCACGGGGTTCAGATGCGGACCTGGACGGCACCGGAGAGGCGGTCGTGGAGGCCTCGGCCGTCGCGGTCCCAGATGAGGGCCGGGACCGCCAGGCAGACCAGGAGCGCGCGGAGCACCGCGCGCAGCGGTCCGAGCCGGCCGCCGTTCACGGAGACGACGCGCAGGCGGAAGAGCAGCTTGCCGGGCGTGGAGCCGACGGTGCCGACCGTCAGGGCGCTCAGGACGAACAGGATGACGAGGGCCCAGTTGCCCGTGTCCTGGTGGTAGCCGTCGGTGATCAGCCCGTATGCGATCAGCGTGCAGAGGGCCCAGTCGAGGGCGAGGGCGCCGAGCCGGCGCCCGGGGCGGGCGATCGAACCCGGCCCCTCCTCGGGCAGTCCGAGTTGCTGACCGCGGTAACCGAAGTCGACGCCGGCCTCCTCGGCCGCCGCGCGGGGGCCGGAGAGCCAGGATCCGAGTGCGTGCCTGTTGTCCACCCGACCACGGTACTGTGCCCGTTTTCGATTGCTTCGGCCCGGGTCGGGGAAGGCGGGGTGACGGCACCCCGGGGCGTGGCGGAAGCACGACCGACGCTCGCCCCGGTTAACTTCCACGAAACAAATGGGTCATGCTGGAGAAATCCCGTCTGCCTATGGTCGGGACCAGCGTGTGCCACCGCACCGACCGCACGACCGAGCCGCAACCCCGCCCCTCCCCGGGACGGGACCAGGAGGAGTGGGATGTCCGAGAAGCACGGGTTCCAGAACGCCGACGAGGTCAGCAAGTTCATCAAGGACAACGACGTCAAGATGGTCGACGTCCGCTTCTGCGACCTTCCGGGCGTGATGCAGCACTTCACGATCCCGGCGACGGCCTTCGACCCGGCGGAGGAGCTGGCCTTCGACGGCTCGTCGATCCGTGGCTTCCAGGCGATCCACGAGTCCGACATGTCGCTCCGCGCCGACCTGTCGACGGCCCGGGTGGACCCCTTCCGCCGCGACAAGACGCTCAACATCAACTTCTTCATCCACGACCCGATCACGGGCGAGCAGTACAGCCGTGACCCGCGGAACATCGCGAAGAAGGCCGAGGCGTACCTCGCCTCCACCGGCATCGCCGACACCGCCTACTTCGGTCCCGAGGCGGAGTTCTACGTCTTCGACTCGGTGCGCTTCGAGACCTCGGCGAACCAGGGCTTCTACCACATCGACTCCGAGGCCGGCGCCTGGAACACCGGCGCCGTGGAGAACAACCGCGGCTACAAGGTCCGCTACAAGGGCGGCTACTTCCCGGCCCCGCCGGTCGACCACTTCGCCGACCTGCGTTCGGAGATCTCCCTGGAGCTGGAGAACGTCGGCCTCCAGGTCGAGCGCCAGCACCACGAGGTCGGCACCGCCGGCCAGGCCGAGATCAACTACAAGTTCAACACGCTGCTCGCCGCGGCCGACGACCTGATGCTCTTCAAGTACATCGTGAAGAACGTCGCCTGGCGCAACGGCAAGACCGCGACCTTCATGCCGAAGCCGATCTTCGGCGACAACGGCTCGGGCATGCACGTCCACCAGTCGCTGTGGTCGAACGGCGACCCGCTGTTCTACGACGAGACGGGCTACGCGGGCCTCTCGGACACCGCCCGCTACTACATCGGCGGCATCCTCAAGCACGCCCCGTCGCTGCTCGCCTTCACCAACCCGACGGTGAACTCGTACCACCGTCTGGTCCCGGGCTTCGAGGCCCCGGTCAACATGGTGTACTCGCAGCGCAACCGCTCCGCCGCCATGCGCATCCCGATCACGGGATCGAACCCGAAGGCCAAGCGCGTCGAGTTCCGCGCGCCGGACCCGTCCTCGAACCCTTACCTCGCCTTCTCGGCGCTGCTCCTCGCGGGCCTCGACGGCATCAAGAACAAGATCGAGCCGATGGAGCCGATCGACAAGGACCTGTACGAGCTGGCTCCGGAGGAGCACGCCAACGTCCCGCAGGTCCCGACCAACCTGGAGGCCGTCCTCACCGCCCTGGAGGAGGACAACGAGTACCTCCAGGCCGGCGGCGTCTTCACGGCGGACCTGATCGAGACCTGGATCGACTACAAGCGCACGCACGAGATCGCCCCGATCCAGCTGCGTCCGCACCCGCACGAGTTCGAGCTGTACTTCGACCTGTAAGTCGTAGGCCGACCGCCGGAACGGCGAATCGGCAGGGCCGTCACCCCGGAGCAATCCTGGGGTGGCGGCCCCGCCGCGTTCTGGACGATCCCGCCTTTCCTGAAATGAGTTCCGCTACTATGTCGACTGATGCCGGTCCGCCACGGGGGCCCGGTAGCCAGCAAAAGTACGTGAGCCCGGTACTCACCGAAGCTGAGCAAAGGTGTGGAGCACCTGCCGCGTGGGCGAGAAGTACTTTTTTCTTCAGGCATGTATTCCCTGACGCGTCGACCGGGCGGCGGTGAGGTGACCCATGCCCGATCACACATCCGTTGCTCGCCTTCGAGCCGGTTACACCGGTGAGCGTCTGGCCACCGCGAAAGCCGGTATCTCACGGAAGGGTTCCATCGGCATCGACGAGTGCCGACCGGAGCAACTTCCCTTCCGCGCGCTCTTCGCCCTTGGCTACCTGAGCAACGACCCTCATGAGTACGAAGGACCGACCGGCTGGCAGACCGCTGTCCTCTCTGCCTACACCGTTACGTTCTCCCCCCGATGGGATCGGCTGGTGATCATCACTAAGGTGCCGGACAACGTGACCAGCCGGCTGCTTCCCGGTCCTGCAGGGAGGAGTGGCTTGCCCGGGTTGCGTCTCGTGGAGCACTGCGGATTCTCGAGCTACGTCCTCCGGCACCTGCCGACCGGCGCGGAGTTCGTAGTGACGCGCAACCTGTCCGGAAAGTCCGCAGGCACGCCCTCTCTTCCCTCCATCGACGGTCTGACCACAGCAGCGCCGATCACCAAGGCCGAGCAGGAACAACTACGTCGGACGCCCGACATGACGGAAGACGCACAGCGTCTTCTCGCAGGTCTTCTGGCCCGGACCACCACCCGGGATCCAGGTCGTTCCTGGGCGATCGGCAACTGGTTCTACGATCCGCTGAAATGGCCCGGGTGGCCCGATCGAAACCACAGGGGCCGCCGGAGGCTCCGTGGCAGGGGAGATCACTGGGTATTGAGCTGGGATTCGTTCCCCTATGAGAGTGATCTGGTGACAGCCATGACCGACCCGGTCATCGGCGTTGCGGAAGCCCAATGGGGCCGGGACGATGGGGACACTGTCATCACACTCGGCAATGCCACACTTCGGCTTCGCCCTGGGTGGGACTCATGATCCAGCTTTTCCCAACCGACATAAGCCTCCCTTGGTGGGCCGTCTGTCTCCTGGTGGGATTATCGGCGCTGGCCTGGTTCGCTCTTAGGGCCCTACGCATTCTCATCCCGGACAGGTCCGACGACCTGCTTAAGTGGTGGATCGCCGTCCTGCGACACCGCCGCCTCACCAGGTCGGTTACGAGTGACGCCGCCGCCCCGGGTGCTTCGGGGCGGCAGCGGGACAGCCCGGTTCAGCCCCGTCAGCGCCCGTAGCGGATCAGGGTGCGGACCATGCGGCAGGTGGTGTCCGAGGGCGGGTGGATGCCGAGCTGCTCGGCCGTGGTGCGTATCGTCGCGTTCGTGGCCTTCGACGGGACGTAGACGCCGGCGTCGAGGAGGGCGATCGCGAGGCGCATGGCCTTCAGGCGCCGGTTGTGCGTGACGTACCACTCGCGGGGCCGGCCCGCGGGGAGCGGCTGCTTCCGGAGCGGCTTCCAGGGTTCGAGGGACGGCGTCCGGATCACGGCGAGAGCCATGGGCTACCTCCTGGCGAACGGTGGGTGCGGGCCCTCCGCGGGACCCTCACCTTCACCCTCGATTTTACTGCCCCCCACTGACAATCGGCCCTGGCCAGACCGGGTTTTCGGGGACGCGGAGGCAGGTCCGGGGGTACCTTGTGCGCCATGGAGATCTGGATCAATCCCGCCTGTTCCAAGTGCCGCGGCGCCCTCACCCTCCTCGACGCCGAGGGCGCCGACTACACCGTGCGCCGCTACCTGGAGGACGTGCCCTCGCCGGACGAGATCCGGGAGGTGCTCGGGCGGCTCGGGCTCGAACCGTGGGACATCACCCGGACCGGGGAGGCCGAGGCCGGGGAGCTGGGGCTGAAGGAGTGGCCCCGGGACGCGGAGCACCGCGACCGGTGGGTCGAGGCGCTCGCCGCGCACCCGAAGCTCATCCAGCGGCCCCTCATCACCGCCGAGGACGGCACCGCCGTCGTGGGCCGGTCCGAGGAGGCCGTGCGGGACGCGCTGTCCCGCTGAGCCCCGGGTCCCGGGGCGGTGGGCGGTCCGGCCCGGACCGTCCACGCCCCGGGACCGGCCGCCCCGTCGTGGCGGTGCCGGGTGCTCCGGGGACTCAGGCTCCCGCCGCGCCGGCCACCGGCCCGGCCGCCGCCGTACCCGCCTCCGCCCCCGCCGCGGCCGTCTGCCGTTCCGCCTCCGTCAGGATCTCCGTCAGGCGCAGGCCGAAGCGGGCGTCGCAGGGGTGGGGGAGGCCCGTGCGGGCCGCCGTGACGAGGGCGTCCACGGCGGCGGCGAAGGCGTCCACCGCGCCGCCCCACCGGGGCAGCTCGGTCCGGCCCCGCGTGCCGTACAGGGCGAGGGCCGCCTCCGCCGCCTCCGGCGGGGCGCCGAGCGTGAGGGTCGCCGTGCTGCTCGCCCCCGAGGCGTGGCGCAGCACCAGGTGGTGGGTGTCGCCCGGACCCGGCACGGCGGTCATCCCGGTGACGTCGCCGAGGACCGGCAGGTAGACCGAGAGGACGTGCGGGCCGACGTCCCACAGGCCGCCCTTCTCGCGCCGCCAGGGCGACGCCGCATAGGCGCTGGCCGAGCCGGGGCCGTAGAGCGAGCCCAGCCAGTGCGCCTCGCCCAGGAACCAGCCGTCGGCCGCCGCCTGCTCCTCGATCCAGGCCGCCGTCGCCTCCGCGAACCGCAGCGTGCAGAAGACCACCGACGCGGCCCCGGCCGCCTCCACCGCCTGCACCACCTCGCGGGCCCCGGCCACCGTCGTGGCGACCGGCTTGTCGAGGAGGACGTGGCAGCCGGCGGCGGCGGCCCGTACCGCGAGCGGCGCCTGCACGTCCGGCGGGAGGGCGACGGCCACGGCGTCGCTCGCCGCGAAGAGGGCGTCCACGTCCGCGTACGCGCGCGTGCCCGACGCGGCGGCGAGCGCCTCCGCCGCCTCCGGACGTCTGCCCCACACCCCGCTGAACTCGACGTCCGGGTGCCCGGCGATCGCGGGCGCGTGGGTGCGGCCGGCCCAGGGGCCGGTGCCGAGGAGTCCGATGCGGGGGCGTGCCCCGAGCTGCTTCGCCATGATCCCAGTCTGCCGGGTGGGGCGGTGGTGCGGGCGGGAGGGACCGGGGGGCCAGAAAGCGGGGCGGCCGGGACCTGGGGCTCCCTGGCGCGCGCACCGACGCGCGAAAAACGGGGGCGCGGGAAGCGCGGGACCCGCAGAAAGCGCGGGAAGCCGAGTAACACCGGGTTCACACACGGGCAACCGACGGGAAATCCCGTGTTGCGAGGCTGCGGTCCGGAAGCACCGGCACGGACCGCCCCGGGCGGGGCCGTGCGGAGACCGCGGCTCCCCGCAGTGCCGCGAGCCGCCGCGGGCAGCCGCCCTCGTCCGCCTCCGGGCGCGGGGAGCCCCCAGCAGCACGCCACGCCCCCTAAGGATGAGCCCCCGTGACCTTCAAGGCCGAGTACATCTGGATCGACGGCACCGCGCCGACCGCGAAGCTCCGTTCCAAGACGAAGATCATCACGGACGGGACCCCGGCGCTCGGCGAGCTGCCGCTCTGGGGCTTCGACGGTTCCAGCACGAACCAGGCCGAGGGCCACGCCTCGGACCTCGTCCTCAGGCCGGTCTTCGTCTGCCCGGACCCGGTCCGCGGCGGTGACGACGTCCTCGTCCTGTGCGAGGTCCTCCACACGGACATGACGCCGCACCCGTCGAACACGCGCGCCGCGCTGGCCGAGGTCTCCGCCCGGTACGCCGCGCAGGAGCCGGTCTTCGGCATCGAGCAGGAGTACACCTTCTTCGAGGGCACCCGTCCGCTCGGCTTCCCGGTCAACGGCTTCCCGGCCCCGCAGGGCGGTTACTACTGCGGCGTCGGCGTGGACGAGATCCACGGCCGTCCGGTCGTGGAGGCCCACCTGGAGAACTGCCTCAAGGCCGGTCTCGGCATCTCCGGCATCAACGCCGAGGTCATGCCGGGCCAGTGGGAGTTCCAGGTCGGTCCGCTGGCACCCCTGGAGGTCTCCGACCAGCTGTGGGTGGCCCGCTGGCTGCTGTACCGGACGGCCGAGGACTTCGGCGTCGCCGCGACGCTGGACCCGAAGCCGGTGAAGGGCGACTGGAACGGCGCGGGCGCGCACACCAACTTCTCGACGAGGGCCATGCGCGAGGGACCTGAGGGGTACGACGCGATCGTCACCGCGTGCGAGTCGCTGGGCGAGGGCTCGAAGCCGCTCGACCACGTCAAGAACTACGGAGCGGGCATCGACGAGCGCCTGACGGGTCTGCACGAGACCGCCCCGTGGGACGAGTACACCTACGGCGTCTCGGACCGCGGCGCCTCGGTCCGCATCCCGTGGCAGGTCGAGCGGGACGGCAAGGGCTACATCGAGGACCGCCGCCCGAACGCCAACATGGACCCGTACGTGGTGACCCGCCTTCTGGTGGACACCTGCTGCGAGGCCCTGGAGAAGGCCGGCCGGGTCTGATCCCGGCACCACGGAAGGGGCGTCCGCCGTTCCGTACGGTGGGCGCCCCTTCCGTCATGTGGGACGCACGTCACCGGATCAGGGCCGTCCGGGGGTCGTCCCGGCGTTTCCCTTCTGCTTCAATAGGGATATGGCCCATCCGCAGGACGACACCGTGACGAACCGTCACGACCTCGAGCCGTTCTGGCCTTCCCGGCAGCATCACGACTTCGACCGGGTGTGTTGCCGCGCGAGGAACGCGTCGGCCCTCTAAAGCCCCGATCGGTCCGATCCGATCCCCGGCCTCCGGCCGACGCGCACGACGTACGACGCCTGTCCGTCCGTTTCTGCGCGCGAAAGAGCTGATCCGCCATGGCCCACACCCAGAGCGCCTCCCTCACGGCCGTCCGTCCCGGCCGGCACCGACTCCGTGCCGTCGATCCGAACGAGGTCGTCGACCTCTCCCGGGTGGCGGACTTCCTGCCGCCCGGCGCCACCCTGCTGCCCGCGCCGCAGCACGTGCTGCCGGCGCTGCCGGGCCGTCCCCCGATGGTCGGGTACCTCGTCCTCGTCCCGGCCGACCAGCAGCCGCACCTGCCCGTGACCACCGTCCCCGCGTCCGACGCGGCCGGGGAGCGGGGGCCGGTGACCATCGACGCCGTGCGGCGGATCGCCGTCGTGGACGGGGAGCCGATGGACCTGACGTACCTGGAGTTCGAGCTCCTCGCCCACCTGGTGGCCCACCCCCACCGGGTGCACACCCGCGACCAGTTGGTCACCACGGTGTGGGGGTACGGGCACGTCGGCGACGGGCGTACGGTCGACGTCCACGTGGCCCGGCTGCGCCGCAAGCTGGGCGCCGAGCACCGCCACACGATCCAGACCGTGCGGCGGGTCGGCTACAAGTACACGCCCTGACCGCCCCGTTCGCCCCTCCGCCCGACCCTCCGTCCGTCCGTTCCTCCCCCGGCGGAATCCTCCCGGAGCGGAACTCTCTGGCACCGTTCTCCCCGGCGGGGCAGGCTCGGACCATGAAGCTGCTGATGCTCGGAGGTACGGAATTCGTGGGCCGCGCGGTCGCCGAGGCCGCGCTCGACCGGGGGTGGGAGGTGACGGTCTTCCACCGGGGCCGGCACGCCGCCCCGGCGGGGGCCCGGTCCCTCCTCGGCGACCGCACCGCCGGGCCGGACGGGCTCGCCGCGCTCGCCGCCGGTTGCTGGGACGCCGTCGTGGACACCTGGTCGGCGGCGCCCTCGGCGGTGCGGGACGCGGCCCGGCTGCTCGCGGACCGGGCCGGGCGGTACGCGTACGTGTCGAGCCGTTCCGTGTACGCGTGGCCCCCGGCCGCCGGGCTCGCGGAGGACGGCCCGCTGGTGGCGGGGTCGCCGGACGACGGCGACGTGCCGTACGCGGAGGCCAAGCGGGGCGGGGAGCTGGCGGCCGGGGCCGCCTTCGGCGCGGACCGGACGCTGCTCGTCCGCGCGGGCCTGATCCTCGGCCCGTACGAGAACGTGGGCCGGCTGCCCTGGTGGCTGAACCGGATCGCGCGCGGCGGCCCGGTCCTGGCCCCCGGGCCGAGGACGTCGCCGATCCAGTACGTGGACGTCCGCGACCTGGCCGCGTGGACGCTCGACGCGGTGGCGGCGGGGCTCCCGGGGCCGTACAACCTCGTCTCGCCGCCCGGTCACACCACCATGGGCGGGCTCCTCGGCGCCTGCGTCCGCGCCACCGGTTCGGGCGCCGAGCTGCGCTGGACCGCGCCGGACGAGCTGCTCGCGGCGGGGGTGGAGCCGTGGACGGAGCTGCCCGTGTGGCTGCCGCCGGGCGAGACGTACGAGGCGATGCACACCGCCGACGTCTCCCGGGCGCTCGCGGCCGGGCTGCGCTGCCGGCCGGTGGAGGAGACGGTCGCGGACACCTGGGCGTGGCTGGAGTCCCTGGGCGGGGTCGCGCCCCAGCGACCGGACCGCTCGGGGGCCGGGCTCTCGCCGGAGCGGGAGGCGGAGGTGCTGGCGGCGCTGGCCGGAAGGTGAGGAGCGCCGGGCGTCCGGGCGGCCCGTCGGCGCGGCCGGGCGGGAGGCCCCGGCGCATCCGCGCGGCCGGCGCCCCGGGAGGCCGCCAGAACCTGCCCCTTCCGGCGCGATCGCTTACGGTCGGCAGGAAGGTGTGAAGCGGGACGAACCGGAGGAGTCGACGTCATGGCCGCCATTCCCGCCGTCTCCGTCGCCAACCTCCGTGACCTCGGGGGCCTGCCGCTCTCCGGCGGGCGGGCGGTCCGTCCGGGGCTCGTGTTCCGTTCCGCGCAGCTCGACCGGCTGGATCCCGGCGATCCCGCCGTGGCGGGCCTGGGCCTCCGCACGGTCGTGGACCTCCGGACGGACGGGGAACGCAGGGAGCGGCCCGACCGGCTGCCGCCCGGGGCGCGGCCGCTCGTCGCGGACGTGCTCGCCGACTGGCTCGCCACCAGCGGGCTGCCGCCGGCCGCGCGCCTGAAGAGCCTGCTGTCGCGGCCGGCCCTGGCCGAGGAGCACCTGGGCGGGGGCCGGATGCGGGAGGCGTTCGCCCGTACCTACCGGGCCTTCGTGTCCGCCGGTTCCGCCCGCGCCTCCTACGGCGCCCTCCTCGCGGAGCTGGGCGCGCCGGACGCCGGGCCGCTGCTCTTCCACTGCACGGCGGGCAAGGACCGGACGGGGTGGGCGGCGACGGTCGTCCTGTCGCTGCTCGGGGCGGACGAGGAGACGGTGCGGGAGGAGTACCTGTCGGTCAACCCGGCGGTGCGGCGGGCGTTCGCGCCGATGATCGAGGGGTTCACGGCCCAGGGCGGCGACCCGCAGCTGGCGCTCGACATGGTCGGGGTGCTGCCGGAGTACCTGGACGCGGCGCTCGACGAGGTGGCGGTGCGGCACGGGTCGATGGAGACGTACGTGCGGGACGGGCTCGGCGTGCCGGACGAGGTGGTCGGGCGGATGCGCGAGCGGCTGACGGGCGCGCGCGGGGAGTGACGGCGGCGGTCGCGGCCGACTCCGGGGGTTCGCCGTCCCGTGGCGTGCGGGACCGCCGGGCCACGGCTCCCCTTCCGGAGCGCCGTCGGCTCCCCCACCCGCGAAAAGGCTCCCGTCGGCACCTGTTCTCCGCGCGTACCCATCAGTACATTGACAGCATGTCCAACAAGCAGCCCGCGCCGGTGGCGTCGGAGCACGCCGAACTCAGGGCCCGCAAGGTCTCCTTCGACTGGGAGGAGACACCGCTCCACTGGGTTCCGGGCGATCCGTTCACCACCCACACCATCAACGTGCTGCACCTGCTGCTCCCGGCCGGCGAGCGCTGGTTCGTGCGCGTCTACGAGCAGGCCCTGCCGTACATCACGGACGACCGGCTCCGCGAGGACGTCATCGGCTTCATCGGCCAGGAGGCGGTCCACTCCCAGGCCCACGACGACGTCCTGCCGCACCTGCGGAAGCTGGGGCTCGACCCCACCCCGTACACCGCGCAGGTGGACTGGTTCTTCGAGAAGCTGCTCGGGGACCGCACCCTGCCGCCCGGCCGGCCGCGCCGCTGGTGGCTGCGGGAGCGGGTCGCGATGATCGCCGCCATCGAGCACTACACCGCCTTCCTGGGCGACTGGGTCCTCAACGCCGACGCCCTCGACCGGGCCGGCGCCGATCCGACCATGCTCGACCTGCTGCGCTGGCACGGCGCCGAGGAGGTCGAGCACCGCGCGGTCGCCTTCGAACTCTTCATGCACCTCGACGGCGGCTACCGGCGCCGCGTCCGCACCTGGGCGATCGCCTTCTCCGCCCTCGTCTTCCTCTGGCAGCGCGGCATCCGCTTCTTCCTGGAGAACGACCCGCTCCTCGACGCCCCGAAGGCGTCCGTGGCGGACTTCGTGCGCAGGGGCCGGCGGGGCGTGCTGCCGTCCACCCCGGCGGTGCTGCGGTCCGCCCCCCGCTACCTCAGCCGCTCCTACCACCCCTCCCAGGAGGGGAGCACCGAGCAGGCCCTGGCCTACCTGGCCTCCTCCCCCGGCGCCAACGGGGGCCGCTGATGCCCCGGTTGACCGCCGTCGCCCTCGCCGCCGGAACCGCCCTGCTGGTCCGCCGCGCCGTCCGCCGCCGCATGTCCACCGCCCCGCTGTGGCCGATGCCCGCCCTCGACGTGCCCGTGTCCGGGTACGGCCGGGGCCGCACCGTCCCCCGCAAGGTCACGGTGGCCCGCCGCACCGTGCCCGCGGAGGGCGTCGTGGAACTGCGCCTCGAAGGCGCCGGCCTGCCCGCCTGGCAGCCGGGCGCCCACGTCGACCTGGTCCTGCCCTCCGGGCTCGTCCGGCAGTACTCGCTCTGCGGCGACCCCGCCGACACCGGCGCGTACACGGTGGCGACCCGGCTGATCGGGTCCGGGGAGGGCGGGCGGGGCGGCTCGCGCGAGGTCCACGAACAGGTGCGCGAGGGCATGGAGATCGAGATCCGGGGACCCCGGAACCGCTTCCCGCTCGTCGCGGCCCCCGCGTACGTCTTCGTCGCCGGGGGCATCGGCATCACCCCCGTCCTGCCCATGCTGCGCGCCGTGGAGGCGGCCGGGGCGGAGTGGCGGCTCGTGTACGGCGGGCGGAGCCGGGCGACCATGCCGTACCTCGCCGAGGTCGAGGCGCTGGGCGGCGACCGGGTGACCGTCGTCGCCGAGGACGAGTCCGGCTACCCCGACCTGGGCTTCCTCGGGCACGTTCCGGACGGGACGGCCGTCTACTGCTGCGGACCCGACGGCCTGATGGACGCGGTGGGCGCGGCGATGCCCGCGGGGCGGGCCCCGCGCCTGGAGCGCTTCTCGGCCGCCGCGCCGACCGACGGCGCCCCCTTCGAGGCCGAACTGCGCCGCTCCGGGCGCACGGTGGCGGTGGCGGCCGGCCAGTCGCTCCTGGACGCGGTGCGCGCGGAGCTGCCCGACGTGCCGTACTCCTGCCGCCAGGGCTTCTGCGGGACCTGCCGGCAGCGGGTCCTGGAGGGCGGGATCGACCACCGGGACGACCTGCTCACCGACGCCGAGCGGGACGGCTCGATGCTGCTCTGCGTCTCGCGCTGCACGGGGAAGCGGCTCGTGCTCGACCTCTGAGCCCCGGGACCGGCCGGCCCTACGGGAGGACCAGCCAGTCCAGGGCGAGCGCGGTGGCGAGGCCCCCCACCAGGAGCCAGGTCGCGAGCCGCGTACGGCCGTTGCGGGACAGCTCGATCACGATCCCGCAGAGGATCATGGCGAGCCCGTACACGCCGACGACCAGGACGGACGTGCGGCTCGCGAGGCGGACGACGAGGACCGCGGCGAGGGCGACGAGGAGGACGGAGGCGGCGGCGACGCGCAGCCGCCTCGCCTGCCGGGGGGTGAGGCCCCCGACGGTGCTGCCGACGGCGTCGTCCTCTTCGGCGTCGCCCTCTTCGCGTGCGTCCTCTTCACGGCCGCCCTGGACGCCCTCTCCACGGACGCCCTTTTCGCGCACGCCCTCTTCACGACCGCCCTGGACGCCCTCTCCACGGACGGCCTCTTCGCGGACGCCCGCCGGATCTTCCCCGGAAGCCGCTCCGGAGCCCTCCCCGGCGGCCCTCCCGGCCGGCTTCTCCGTGTCCCCGTCCTCCGGCCTCCCGCCGGACGTCTCGCGCGGCGCGGGGACGCCGGGGGTCGCCGCGGCCCCGCCGGTCCCCGCGGAGTTCGCGGTCTTCGCCGTCTTCGCGGAGTTCGCGGGGTTCGCGGTCTTCGGGGTCCCGGAGACCTCCGGGGACTCGGCCAACGGGGTGTCCTGGTCGGGAGCGCTCATGGGGCAGGAGCGTAACGGACCCCGTTAGGCTGTTCGCATGACGACCGGGGTGCGCCGCAGGATGGGCGTCGAGGAGCGCAAGCAACAGCTGATCGGGGTGGCCCTCGAACTCTTCGGCCACCGCTCGCCCGACGAGGTGTCCATCGACGAGATCGCGGCGGCCGCGGGGATCTCGCGGCCGCTGGTCTACCACTACTTCCCCGGCAAGCAGAGCCTCTACGAGGCCGCGCTCCGGCGGGCCGCCGACGAGTTGGCGGCCCGGTTCGCGGAGCCGCACCGGGGTCCGCTGGGGGCGCGGCTGCTGCGGGTGATGGGCCGCTTCTTCGACTTCGTGGAGGGCCACGGCCCGGGTTTCGCGGCCCTGATGCGCGGCGGCCCGGCGGCGGGCTCGTCCACGACGAACGCGATGATCGACGAGGTCCGGCAGGCCGCGTACGAGCAGATCCTCGCGCACCTCGGGGTCGAGGAGCCGTCCGCGCGCCTGGAGTTGGTGGTCCGGTCCTGGGTGTCGCTCGCCGAGACGACGGCGCTGCTCTGGCTGGACGGGCGGCGGGTGCCGCGCGCGGAGCTGGAGTTGCAGCTCGTGCACGACTTCGCCGCGCTGGCGGCGGTGAGCGCCGCGTACGACCCCGGGATGGCGGAGATCCTGGTCGGCATCCTCGCCGACGAGCCGGCCGACAGTCCCTTCGGGGAGCTGATGGCCCGCCTCGCCGCGTTCGTGCCCGCGCCGGGCGCGCCGCCCGCCGCACCGGACCGGCGGGAGCCGCGCTGACGGCGGTGCGGGGGTCCTTCCGGCGGGCGGCCGGGCGGACCGTGGCCCGGCCGGACCGCCTCGCGGACGGCCCGCGGCCGCGCGCGTACGACGGGGCCGCGGGCCGCCGTGCCGTCGGCGGGGAGCCGGGAGGGCTCGCCGCCGACGGCACGCGCCACGGGGTCGCCCCGACGGAGCGGGGGCTCCCCCGGGAGCCGGTCACCCGGCCCTGAACACCGCCACCGTCCGCGCCGGGACCGTGAAGGTGCCCGAGCCCTTCTCGTAGGAGGCGGTCCGCACGACCGCGTCGGAGCCCTTCGCCTGGACCGGGTGCAGGGCGTAGCCCCTGCCCGCCAGGCCGGTGACCGTCTGCTTCCGCGTCTCCGGGCTCGCGTTGAGGACGACGACCAGGTCGCCGAGGCGCATGGTGATCACGCCCGGGGTCTCGCCGGGGCCGGAGAGCGGGAAGGACAGGGCCGCCCGCACCCGGTCGGCGGTGGCCAGGGAGAAGACCGGTTCGGTGGTGCGGATCTTCTGGAGGTCCCGGTACGCGGCCGAGGCCCCGTCGATCTGCGCGCAGCCGGGCGTGAGGGACGGGTTCGTCAGGAGCGGCTTCGCGAAGCCCCACTTGGACCTGTTGTCGGCGGCGGGCGGCAGGCCCCGGCCGAAGCCGTTGCCGTCGCGGCAGTCCCAGTGGAGGGCGTTGAACCAGTCGCCGCTGTCGTACGAGTTGCGGTCGAGGGACTTGGAGCGCAGCAGGTCCGAGCCGGCCTGGGAGAGCGCCGGTCCCTGCGAGAGGGTGGCCGTCGCCATGGCGAGGACCTGCATCCTGGCCCGGTCGGCCGGGGACGTGTCCGCCGGGAGCTTGAAGGCGAGCGCGTCGTACAGGGTCTCGTTGTCGTGGGCGTCGGCGTAGGCCAGGGCGTCGCCGGGGGCGGCGGCGTATCCGGCGGGGGCGCCGTTGTAGTCGACCTCGGAGCCCTTGACCGTGCGCCCGGAGGTGTCGGTGAAGGTGTAGTCGGCGAGGTTGCCGGTCAGGCCGACCTTGATGAGGTCCTGGTAGTGCAGGAGCCGGGCCTTCTGCTCGGCCGGGGTTCCGTTGGCGGCCGAGGCGTTGGGGTCGGTGTAGAGGCCGGAGGCGAAGCCCTGGACGCCGGGGTCCTCGTCGAAGGGGCCGCCGCCGCGCACGGCGTCGCGGGCGCGGTCGGAGAAGGTCGCGATCCCCGTGCCGGCCATGTTCTTCTGGGTGGCCTGGACGAAGCGGGCGTCGTCGGCGACCTCGCCGAAGTTCCAGCCCTCGCCGTAGAGGACGATCGCCCTGCCGTCGACGCCGTCCTTCGCCACGGTCAGGGCGTCGAGGGCCTTGCGGACGGCGAGGAGGTTCTCCTTCGGGTGGTGGCCCATGAGGTCGAAGCGGAAGCCGTCGACCTTGTACTCCCTGGCCCAGGTGACCACCGAGTCGACGACGAGCCTGCCCATCATGGCGTTCTCGGGCGCGGTGTTGGCGCAGCAGGTGGAGGTGGCGACGGAGCCGTCGGCCTGGAGGCGCTGGTAGTAGCCGGGGACGATCCGGTCGAGGACGGACTTGTCGGACTGTCCGGCGGCGACGGTGTGGTTGTAGACGACGTCCATGACGGTGCGCAGTCCGTCGCCGTTGAGGGCCTGGACCATCCGCCGGAACTCGACCGTGCGGCGGGTGCCTTCGGGGTCGGTGGCGTAGGAGCCCTCGGGGACGGTGTAGTGCAGGGGGTCGTAGCCCCAGTTGTAGGCGTCCTTCGCCGCGGCGGCGGTGACGCACGCCTGCTGCTCCTCGGAGTCGGGGGCGTAGACCTTCGGGTCGCAGGCGGGGGTGGTCCGCGCGGACTTCTCCTCGGGGATCGTGCCGAGGTCGAAGGCCGGGAGCAGGTGGACGTGGGAGGTGCCGGAGGCGGCGAGGTCGCGCAGGTGCCGCGATCCCTTGCTGTCCTTGTCGGTGAAGGCGAGGTAGGTGCCCCGGTGGGCGGGCTCCGCCGTGGGGTCGGCGACCGAGAAGTCCCGGATGTGGAGCTCCTGGATCTGGGCGTCCCGCAGCGGCACGGCGGCGGGCTTCCGCAGGGTCTTCCAGCCGGCGGGGGCGAGCTCCGGGTCGGTGAGGTCGACGGCGAGGCTGCGGGCGGAGTCGGTGGTGAGGGCGGTGGAGTAGGGGTCGGTGACCCGGTTCTCCACGACCTTGCGGACGGTGGGGGCCCAGACCTTCACGACGTACCGGTACGGCTTCCCGGTCCAGGACTTGGGGCCGGTGACGGACCAGACGCCGGAGGCGTCGTCGCGGCGCATGGGCACGGTCCGGCCGTCGAGTTCGAGGGCGGCGGACTGGGCGGTGGGGGCCCACACGGAGAGGGTGACCCGGCCGTCGCGGAAGACGGGGCCGAGGGGGGCGCGGGTGGCCTTCGCCGCGTACAGGTCGTCGAGGACGCCCGCGGTCTGGACGCCGGTGGCGGCGAGCAGGGCGCCGTTGGCGGCGCGCTGGGTGGCGAGGAGCTGGCCGCGCAGGGAGTCGCGGACGCGGTCGGCGTCGCGCGGGTCGACGGTGAAGGCCGGGTAGTCCCGGAGGTGGGGGTACTTCGCCTTCTGGGCGTCGGTCATCGAAGAGGGCGTGAGGCGGAGCCACTGGCCCTCGTCGCTCAGGGCGCCGTCGGTGACGGTGATCCCGCCGTCCTTCGCGTACACGAGCTGCTGGCTGGTGGCGTCGGTGGTCTTCACCTTCCAGACGACGGTGTTCCGGTCGATCCACTGGGCCCCGGCCCTGCCGAGGTCGAGGTCCGGGGCGCCGCCGACGGTCGGGAGGAGGTACTTCGGCTGTCCGGAGAGCAGCCAGACCTCGTGGCCGTGGGTGGCGAGGTCGAGGGACTGGTCGGTGGGCAGGTCCTTCTCGTCGCCCTTGTGGAGGATGTACGAGAGGGTGGTGGCGCCCTCGGTGAGGGGGACCTCGTAGACCGCGCCGTACGCGTCGGTGCGGACGGGCATGAGGGGCTTGGACCAGTCGGTGGGCCGGGCGGCGCCGGTCCAGGTGTGGAGGCCCCAGCCGTCGTGGTTCCCGTCGGCCCGCTGGTAGTGGAGGACGGCCTTGGTCTTGTCGGGGGTGACGGGGGCCGGGTCGGTGTCGGACTGGCCCCCGGCACCCTGCGTGATCCAGACCTCGCCGGTGCGGCCGAGGTCGATACTGCGCTGCGGCCCGTCGGCGGCGCCGTCCTTCTCGACGGTGTACGGGACGGTGGAGGCGCCCTCGGGGACCTTGACCCAGGCGAAGGCGCCGAAGGCGTCGCGACCGGTGAAGGCGGCCTGCTGATCGGCGGACTTCAGCTTCCAGCCGTCGTAGTTCCCGTCCTCGCGCCGGTAGTGCACGACGGCGTAGGGGCGCTCGACGGCGACCGGCTTCTCGGGGGCGGGAGGCGCGCCGGCGGTGGTGGCGGCGGTGGCGCTCGCGGTGCGGCCCGCGCCGTCCACGACGACGGCCTTGTAGCGCAGGGCGGTGCCGGCGGGGGCGGCCACGTGCTGGGTGACCTTGTAGGGGGCGTGGTCGGCGGTGCCGAGGGTCTGCCAGCGTCCGTTGCCGACCTGGGCGGCGAAGACGACCCGGGCGAGTCCGTCGCCGGTCACGTCGGCGGAGAGTTCGACGGTGCCGGTGGCTCCGGCGGCCGGGGGCTTCAGCGAGACGCCGGGCCGTACGGCGGGGACCGGGAGGGCCCGGTCGGCCTTGAGGACCAGGGAGGAGAGGGCCGGGACGGTGACGGTGACCTTCCCCCCGGTGGCGGTGACGGTGGCGGTGCCCCGGCCTCCGTACAGCGCCCGGAAGCCCTCCGAGTCGACGGGGATCGTGACGGTCCGGTCGGTGGGGGCGCCGTTGGCGGCGACGAGGTACTCGGTGCGGTCCTTCGCGTCCGTGCGGGAGAAGGCGTAGAGGGAGCCCTCGGCGTACCGCTCCCGCTGGACGCCGTCGCGCAGGGCCGGGTGTTCGCGGGTGAGCTTCGACAGGGCGGCGACGGAGCGGTAGAGCGGGTGGCCGGTGTCGTAGGCGTCGGTGGCGTGGGTGCGGTCGGTGCCGATCTGGTCGTCGTCCAGGTAGTCGGCGGTCCCGGAGGCGAAGAGGGGCTGGCGGGCGTCCTTGTCGCCGCCCGCGCCGGTGAAGCCCTGCTCGTCGCCGGCGTAGACGACGGGGTTGCCCCGGGAGAGGAACATCAGCTCGTTGGCGAGCCGGGCGCGCGCGAGGAGTTCGGCGTCGGAGGCGTCCGGGTTGTCCTGCTTCAGGAAGGCGCCGAAGCGGCCCATGTCGTGGTTGCCGAGGAAGGTGACCTGCTCGTAGGCGTTGGCCTTGTCGGTGGTGTAGCGGTGGTCCTCGGCGAAGACCTCGGCGAGCCGGCCGGCCCCGGCGCCCCGGGAGGCGAAGGCGCGGGCGGCGTCCTGGAAGGGGAAGTCGAGGGTGGCGTCGAGCCGGCCCCGGGTGACGTAGGGGGCGGTGACGGCGGGGTCGGAGGAGTAGACCTCGCCGAACAGGAAGAAGTCCTCGCGGCCCCGCTTCCTGGCGTAGGCGTCGAGGGCGGTGGCCCACTGGGTCCAGAAGTCCAGGTTCACGTGCTTGACGGTGTCGACGCGGAAGCCGTCGATGTCGAAGTCGTGGACCCACTTCTCGTAGATCCTCTTCATGCCCTCGACGACCTCGGGGCGTTCGGTCCACAGGTCGTCCAGACCGACGAAGTCGCCGTACTCGGCGGACTCGCCGGCCCACGTGGAGTCGCCCCGGTTGTGGTACATCGTGGGGTCGTTGAGCCAGGCGGGCTTCTTGGCGTCCTTCTCCGCGACCGGGGTGTAGGGGAAGGAGTCCGCGTCCACCTCGCCGACGGCGTTCCGGTCGTCGAAGGGGCGGCCCTCCTTGTCCAGGTAGGGGTAGGCGCCCTTGGGGCGGTAGCCGTACTTCTTCTCGGCGTGGTCGACGGTGTCGGCGGTGTGGTTGGTGATGACGTCGAAGAAGACCTTCATGCCCTTGGCGTGGGCGGCGGCGATCAGCTTCCGCAGGTCGTCGTTGGTGCCGAAGTGGGGGTCGACCTGGGTGAAGTCGGTGATCCAGTAGCCGTGGTAGCCGGCGGAGGCGTCCTTGCCGACGCCCTGCACGGGCCGGTTCTTGAAGATCGGCGCCATCCAGATGGCGGTGGTGCCGAGGCCCTTGACGTAGTCGAGCCGCCGGGTGAGGCCCTTGAGGTCGCCGCCCTGGTAGAAGCCCTTGTCGGTGGGGTCGAAGCCGGTCCGCGTACGGCTGCCGGTCAGACCGCCCCGGTCGTTGGAGGGGTCGCCGTTGGCGAACCGGTCGGGCAGGACGAAGTAGAACTGCTCGCGGGTCAGGTCGTGGCGGGCGGGCTGGGCCGCGAGCACCCGGTCCGACGGCGGGGCGGGCGGTCTCGGCGCGGCGGTCGCGGGGACGGCGGGCACGAGGGCCGCGCACAGGGCGGCGGCCAGTGCGACCGCCGTTCTCTTGCGTATCACGGGGAAGCTCCCTGGAGGTACGGGAAGAGGAGGCCGCCCCGGGTGGGGCGGCCCTGCGGTGCGGGTGGGGATCAGCCGTGGAGCGGGGGGATCAGCCGCGGAAGGCGTCGTTCGCGACGGGCCGCCCGGGGCGGAGACGGGGCCGGGATCGGGGCCGGTCGCGGTGCGGTCGGCACCGGGCTCCCGGGGACGCGTCCGGCGACGGGACGGGCGCCGGCCGTGGGCGCGGAGGCGGTGCGATCCGGGGCGGCCGGGGCGGCCGGGGTGGTCCCCCCGCCGGGCAGCACGCCGGTGTCGGTCTCCCCGCCGGGTGGAGCGGCCTGCGCGGGGGCGTTTCCCGTGAGGGCCGCAGCGGCCCCCGTCACCGGGGCGGACGCGGCGGCCACGGATCTTCCGGCCATGCTTCCTCCTGTACGACCTCGGCGTCGCAAGAAGTTGCCGAAAAGTTCAGCAACTGCTTTCAGCCGTGACCGTACGAGCGCCCCGGCGCCCGGTCAACCCTCCGGACGCCCCCGCGCGAGTTTTTACGGAAGCGGCCGCGGCCGCTCGTCGCGGGCGGGCGGCTGCGCGGTCGAGCCGCGCACCACCAGCTCGGGCTGGAAGACGAACTCCGTGCGCTGCACCGGGTTTCCCTCGATCTCCTCCAGGAGCGCGCCCACGGCGGCCGTGGCCATCGCCTGGACGGGCTGGCGGACGGTGGAGAGCGGCGGACTGGTGAAGGCGATCAGGGGCGAGTCGTCGAAGCCGACGACGGAGACGTCCCGGGGTACGTCGAGGCCCCGGGCGCGGACCGCGCGGATCACGCCGAGCGCCATCAGGTCGGAGCCGCAGACGATGCCCGTGCAGCCCTCGCCCAGCAGGATGTCGGCGGCGGCGTGGCCGCCCTCGACGCCGAAGAGGGTGGGCCGGACGAACCGTTCCGCCTCCGCGCGGCCGGTGCCGAGGAGTTCGTACAGCTCGGCGGCGAAGCCCTCGGCCTTGCGGCGCGAGGGGACGTAGCGGGTGGGGCCGATGGCGAGGCCGATGCGCTCGTGCCCCAGCTCGACCAGGTGGCGCACGGCCATGCGGGCCGCCGCCCGGTCGTCCGGGGAGACGAAGTTGGCGTCGATGTGCTCGTTGTAGCCGTTGACGAGGACGAACGGCACTCCCCGGGCCGCGAGCCGGTCGTAGCGGGACGGGTCGGCGGTGGCGTCCGCGTGGAGGCCGGAGAGGAAGACGATGCCGGCGACCCCGCGCTCCACGAGCTGCTCGACCAGCTCGTCCTCGGTGGCGCCGCCGGGCATCTGGGTGCAGAGCACCGGGGTGTACCCGTGCCCGGCGAGGACCTGCTCGACGACCTGCGCGAACGCCGGGAAGATCGGGTTGGTCAGCTCGGGCACGACGAGGCCGACGAGGCCCGCGCTGCGCCGCCTGAGGCGGACGGGGCGCTCGTAGCCGAGCACGTCGAGCGCTGCGAGGACCTTGTGCCGGGTCGCGCCGGCCACCCCCGCCTTGCCGTTGAGGACGCGGCTGACGGTGGCCTCGCTGACCCCGGACTGGGCCGCGATGTCCGCGAGCCGCGGGACGCCGGGAACGACGCCCCGCGGCAGGGGAATCGTCACACCGCCCACCAGACGGTGGTGTCGGCGGGCAGCTCCACCACGCCGTCCCCGGGGGAGACCGGCGCGCTGGAGAGGAGGAACCGGCCGGGCAGCGGGACGGAGATGGCCCGGCCGGTGGTATTGGCGGTGCAGACGAAGCCGTCGCGCCGGAAGGCGAGGACGCCCTCGGGGGCCTCCAGCCACTCGACGCCGGAGCCCGCGCCGAGTTCGGACCGGGCGCGGCGCACGGCGAGCGCGCTGCGGTACAGCTCCAGGGTGGAGTCGGGGTCGCCGGTCTGCGCCTCGACGCTCAGCTCGCCCCAGGTCGCGGGCTGCGGCAGCCAGGAGCCGCCCGCGCCGAAGCCGTACGAGGTGCCCCCGACGGTCCACGGGATCGGCACCCGGCAGCCGTCGCGGAAGCCGTCCTGGCCGCTGGCGCGCCAGAACGAGGGGTCCTGGCGGACCTCGTCGGGCAGGTCGGTGACGTCCGGCAGGCCGAGCTCCTCGCCCTGGTAGACGTAGGCCGAGCCGGGCAGGGCCAGCATCAGGAGGGTGGCGGCGCGGGCCCGGCGCAGGCCGAGTTCGCGGTCGCCGGCCTCGCGGAGCTGGGTGCCGAGGCCCGCCGGGTTGGCGAAGCGGGTGGCGTGCCGGGTGACGTCGTGGTTGGAGAGCACCCAGGTGGCGGGGGCGCCGACCGGGCGCATCGCGGCGAGCGAGGCGTCGATGACGGTCCGCAGCTCGGTCGCGTCCCAGTGGGTGCCCAGGTACTGGAAGTTGAACGCCTGGTGCATCTCGTCGGGGCGCACGTAGTTCGCGGTGCGGTCGACGGTCGGGGTCCACGCCTCGGCGACGAGGATGCGCTCCCCGTCGTACTCGGAGAGGACCTGGCGCCAGGAGCGGTAGATCTCGTGGACGCCGTCCTGGTCGAAGAAGGGCATGACGTCGTTGCCGAGCAGCTTGAGCTGGTCGTGGGCGCCGATGTCGGGCAGGCCGGCGGCCTTGACCAGGCCGTGGGCGACGTCGACGCGGAAGCCGTCGACGCCCATGTCGAGCCAGAAGCGCAGGATGGAGCGGAACTCGTCGCGTACGGCGGGGTGTTCCCAGTTGAAGTCGGGCTGCTCCGGGGCGAAGAGGTGCAGGTACCACTCGCCGGGGGTGCCGTCCGGGTTCTCGGTGCGGGTCCAGGCCGGGCCGCCGAAGATGGACTCCCAGTCGTTGGGGGGCAGTTCGCCGTCCGTGCCCTTGCCGGGGCGGAAGTGGTAGCGCTCGCGCAGCGGCGACCCGGGGCCCTCGTGGAGCGCGCGCCGGAACCACTCGTGCCGGTCGGAGGAGTGGTTGGGGACCAGGTCCACGATGATCCGCAGGCCCAGGTCGTGGGCCTCGCGGATCAGCGCGTCGGCGTCGAGCAGGGAGCCGAACATCGGGTCGATGGCCCGGTAGTCGGCGACGTCGTAACCGGCGTCGGCCTGCGGCGAGGCGTAGAACGGCGAGAGCCAGACGGCGTCGACGCCCAGGTCCCTGAGGTAGGGCAGCCGACTGCGCACGCCCTCCAGGTCGCCCATGCCGTCGCCGTTGCCGTCGGCGAAGCTGCGGGGGTAGACCTGATAGATCACGGCGTCTCTCCACCAGCCCGTGTGCGTGCCGGTGGTGGGGGCGGCGGCCGGGGCGGCAAGATGCTGGGTCATGTCTTCCCTGGGAGGTATGGAGGGGCGTACGGAGGCGGTGGTCGGGCTCAGCCCTTGACGGCACCGGCGGACATGCCGGTGACCAGGTGCCGCTGGGCGAAGAGGAACACCAGGGCGGCGGGGATGGCGATGAGCACCGAGGCCGCGGACATCGGGCCCCACTGGGCGCCGTACTGGTTGACGAACTTCTGCAGTCCGCCCGCGAGGGTGAGGTTCTCGTCGCCCACCATGAAGGCGGAGGCGTAGGCGACCTCGCCCCAGGCGGTGATGAAGGAGTAGAAGGCGGTGACGGCGATGCCCGGCTTGGCGAGGGGCAGGATCAGCCGCCAGAAGGTGCCGAACGGGGTGAGGCCGTCGACGTAGCCGGACTCGTCGATCTCGCGCGGGATGGTGTCGAAGAAGCCCTTCATCATCCAGGCGCAGAACGGGACGGCGATGGTCAGGTAGGTGATGACCAGGCCGGCCGGCTGGTTGAGCAGGCCCATCGACGACATGATGTTGTAGATCGGCACGATCAGGACGGCGACCGGGAACATCTGGGTGATGAGCAGCGTCCACATCAGGCCGCGCTTGCCGGGGAAGCGGAAGCGGCTGACGGCGTAGCCGGTGGTGGCGGAGATGAAGACGCCGATCAGGGTGGTGAGGGCGGCGACGAGCAGCGAGTTGCCGAACCAGGTGAGGAACGGGGTGTCCTTCAGCAGGTTCGTGTAGTTCTCGAAGGTCGTCTCCTTCACGAAGTCCGTGGTGGTCGCGTACTTCGCCGGCTTCAGCGAGGTCAGCAGCACCCAGAGCACCGGGAAGACGGCGATCACGGAGGCGACGATCAGGGTGAGGTGCAGCCCGGCCGAGGCGAGCGGCGAACGGCGTCCGCGCACCGGGGCGTTCGGGGTCTGGGGGGCGGGGGTCGTGGTGGTCACCAGACTTCTCCCTGCTTGCGGAGGACGCGCCGGTAGACCGCGGCGAAGACCATCAGGAGGATCAGGATCAGCACGCCCCACGTGGAGGACTGGGCGAAGTCGCGCGGGCTGATCTCGAAGGAGAACTTGTACGCCTGGGTGACGAGGATCTGGGTGGCCTCGCCGGGTCCGCCCCGGGTGAGCAGGAAGATCACCGGGAACATGTTGAAGGTCCAGATGGTGGAGAGCAGGATCACCGTGGTCGAGACCGAGCCGAGGCCCGGCATGGTGATGTTGCGGAAGCGCTGCCAGGCGTTGGCGCCGTCCATCTCGGCGGCCTCGTACAGCTCGCCGGGGATGGACTGGAGGCCGCCGAGGAGGGCGACCATCATGAACGGGACGCCGAGCCAGACGTTGACGGCGACGACCGCGAACTTCGCCACCGTCGGGTCGTTGAGCCAGGGCACGGCGGAGATGCCGCCACCGGCCAGGATCTCGTTGAGCAGGCCGCGGCGCTCGTCGAAGAGGAACCGCCAGGCGAACACGGAGACGAAGCCGGGGACGGCCCAGGGCAGGACCAGCAGCATCCGGTAGACGGAGCGGCCGACGATCCTGCGGTTGAGCACGTTGGCGAGGGTGAGGCCGAGGGCGAAGGTGATCGAGACGCAGGCCACCGTCCAGACGACGGTCCAGAGGAGCGTGCCGAGGAACTGGGTCCCGGTGAGCGCCTCGGTGTAGTTGTCCAGCCCGACGAACTCGTACGTGGCCGGGATCTGGTTGACGCCGATGGACCGGGCGACGTTCCGCTCGTTCGCGTCGGTGAACGACAGGTAGATGCCACGGACCAGCGGGTAGCCGATGATCACGCCGATCACGACGACCACCGGGGCGACCATCGCCCAGGCGTACCAGTGGGTGGCGAGGGAGCGCTTCCGCACGCTCCGGCGCTTGCCAGTTCCGCGGCTCCGGCCGCGGGCGACGGTGTCGCCCGCGGCCTTCGCCACCGACTGGCCGGTGGTGTCCACAGCCATCAGCCGGTCTGCCTTCCTTCTTACTTCCAGTCCTTGAGGAGCTTGCGGTAGCGGTCGCCGACCGCCTTCGCTCCCGCCTCCGGGGTGGTCTGGCCGGTGAGCACCTTGGTGTACTCGACCTTGAGCGGCTCGAAGAGGCTGCCGCCCTCGGGGATCCAGGGGCGCTCGACGGCCTTGTCGACGACCGGCTTGAAGAAGGCGATCATCTCGTTGGTCGCGATGTCCGGCTTGATGTAGACGGACGAGCGGGTCGGGAGGAGGCTCAGCTCCTTCGTCACCTTCGCCTGGGACTCGACCGAGGTCATGTACTCGACGAACGCGTAGGAGGCGTCGAGGTTCTTGGAGCCCGCGTAGACGGCGAGGTTGTGGCCGCCCTGCGGGGCGCCCTGGCCGGCCGAGCCGGCCGGGACCGGGGCGATGCCCAGGTTGGCCTTGTCGGCGAACTCCTTGCCGGTGAAGGTGTCGGCCACGGCCCACGGGCCGTTGATCATCATGGCGACCTTGCCGTCCTTGAAGGCGGCCTGCATGTTGTCCCAGCCGTTGGTCGCGTCGGTGATCGCGGCCTTCGAGTCGACCAGGTCCTTGACGGTCCTGAACGCCTTGACGCCGGACTCGTCGTCGACGGTGACCTTCTTCTGGTCGGCGTCGACCATGTCGCCGCCCTCGCCGTACAGGAAGGGGAGGAACCAGTACGGGTCGTCGCCGCGGAGGTAGAACCCGGTCTTGCCGGTCTTCTCCTTGATCTTGGCGGAGGCCGTCTTCAGCTCGTCGACGCTCTTGGGAACCGCGACGCCGGCGTCCTTGAAGATCTTCTTGTTGTAGAAGACGCCCAGGGAGTCGATGACCTGCGGGACGGCGTAGGTCTTGTCCTTGTACTTGACGGAGGCCGCCGCCTGCTTCAGGAAGTCGTCGGCGTCCTTGAGGGCCGGGGTGCCGTCCAGCGGGGCGAGGTAGCCGAGATCGGCGAACTCGGGGGTCCAGGCGACCTCGGAGCGGATGACGTCGGGCGCGCCGGAGCCGGACTGCGCGGCGTTCTTGAACTTGTTCTGCGCCTCGCCGAACGGCACGTTCACGTACTTGACCGTGACCTTGGGGTGCTTCTTGGTGAAGTCCTCGGCGAGCTTCTTGAAGACCTTGTCCTCGGAGCCGACCGTGGAGGTGTCCCACCAGGTCACGGTGCCGGAGAGCTCGCCCGAGCTCTTCGAGCCGCCGTTCGAATCGTCGCCGCTCCCGCACGCCGCCAGGGTCACGCCCAGGGCCGCGACCAGCGCGGTGGCCGCTATGCCACGCCGCATGTGAACTCCTTCAACTGATCCCGGGGGACGAGGGGCTGGAACCTTCCTCATGCGACCGCTCCCTCGCGGCGCTCCGGGTTGCCAGGAACGTAACAGGGATGAAAACGCGCCGAAAGACCTTGCGGGAATTTTCTGCAAGAGCCGGGGATCGTTACATCCGCGTGTCCCTAAGGTTGCCGGCGGGCCGCTTGACAGGGGCGAACGCCCCTCCCTCCGCCCTTCCCGACCCCGCAAGGCGCCCCGCAAGGGCTGCAAGTCCTTGCGGAAGGGGGGGCGAATCCCCGCCGCCGGGCCGGTGGGCAATACGCCCCGTGACCGGTACAGTCCCCTTCCATGACCGCGCGGCTCTCCGACATCGCAGCCCAGGCGGGGGTCAGTGAAGCCACAGTCAGCCGCGTGCTCAACGGAAAGCCCGGCGTGGCCACCACCACCCGCGAATCCGTCCTCGCCGCGCTCGACGTGCTCGGTTACGAGCGGCCCGTGCGGCTGCGGCAGCGCAGCGCGGGGCTCGTCGGCCTCATCACCCCCGAACTGGACAACCCGATCTTCCCCGCCCTGGCGCAGGTCATCGGGCAGGCGCTGACCCGGCAGGGCTACACGCCGGTCCTCGCCACCCAGACCCCCGGCGGGTCCACCGAGGACGAGCTCACCGACATGCTGGTGGAGCGCGGCGTCGCCGGCATCATCTTCGTCTCCGGACTGCACGCGGACACGACGGCCGACATGACGCGCTACGACCAGCTGCGCGGCAAGGGCGTCCCGTACGTCCTCCTCAACGGCTTCTCCCCCAAGGTACGGGCGCCCTTCGTCTCGCCCGACGACCGCGCCGCGATGCGGCTCGCCGTGACGCACCTGGCCTCGCTGGGGCACACCCGGATCGGGCTCGCGGTCGGACCGAAGCGGTTCGTGCCGGTGCTGCGCAAGATCGAGGGCTTCCGCAAGGGCATGGAGGAGCGACTCGGCCTCGGCCCCGAGGAGGCCGAGGAGCTGATCCAGCACTCCCTGTACACCCTGGAGGGCGGCCAGGCGGCCGCCGGGGCGCTGCTCTCCCGGGGCTGCACGGCCATCGTCTGCGCGAGCGACATGATGGCGCTCGGCGCGATCCGGGCCGCCCGGCAGCAGGGGCTCGACGTGCCCCGGGACGTCTCCGTCGTCGGCTTCGACGACTCCCCCCTCATAGCGTTCACCGATCCGCCGCTGACCACCATCCGGCAGCCCGTGCAGGCGATGGGCCAGGCAGCGGTCCGCGCGCTGCTCGAAGAGGTGGGCGGCACCCCGGCCCCGCACTCCGAGTTCGTCTTCATGCCCGAGCTGGTCGTCCGGGGCTCCACCGCCTCCGCGCCGTCCCCCCTCAGGACTCCGACCTCCGACTGACCGGGTGCGCCCGGGACCCGACCGAGAGATGATCGGTCGGGGGCGGCCATCTGGCAGACTCTCTCCCCATGGGTGAAACGACCGTGAAGAGTGTGGACCACCGGACGACCCCGTCGTCACCCATCGCGGCCGACGACCGGCTGTCGCGGCCGCGCCTCCGCGTCCCCCGGCGCCCCACGATCTGGTTCGAGATCCTGCTCATCGCGGTGAGCTACTGGACGTACTCGCTGGTCCGCAACGCGGTGCCGGAGCAGAAGGCCCAGGCCCTGCGGAACGCCGACTGGATCTGGCGGACCGAGGAGTCCCTGGGGCTCGCCTTCGAGCACACCGTGAACCACGCCGTGAACTCGGTGACGTGGCTGATCGTGTCGATGAACTACTACTACGCGACGCTGCACTTCGTGGTCACCATCGGCGTGCTGGTGTGGCTGTACCGCCGGCAGCCGGGCCGTTACGCGGCGTTCCGCACGGTCCTGTTCGCCACCACCGGCGTCGCTCTGGTCGGCTACTACCTCTACCCGCTCGCGCCGCCCCGGCTCATGAACGGCCAGGACTTCGTCGACACGGTCCTCGTCCACCACACCTGGGGCTCGATGGCCTCGGGCAACCTCAAGCACGTGTCGAACCAGTACGCGGCGATGCCGTCGATGCACATCGGCTGGTCGCTCTGGTGCGGACTGACGATCTTCCTGCTCGCCAGGGCGCCCTGGGCGCGGATCCTGGGCCTGCTCTACCCGGCGGCGACGCTCGTCGTGATCGTCGCCACCGCCAACCACTTCTGGCTGGACGCGGTCGGCGGGATGATCTGCGTGTCCTTCGGTTTCCTGGTCTCGTACTTCTGGTACGGCTCCCGGCCGCACCGGCTGCCGAAGCTGGTCGGCCCCGCGGAGCCCGCCGGGGTCGTCGCCCACGGAGGTCCGCCCCCGGAGGCGGGGACGGACCAGGGGGCGGACGCGGAGCGGCCGGTCGGCTCCGGGAGGTAGGACGCCCCGGTCCCGCCGGCCGCGGCTCAGACCTGCCGGTGCGTGATCCGGCCGCCCGCGACGGTGAGCCGGACCGGAGCCTCCGCGACCTCGTCCGCCGGGGCCTCGACCGGGTCCACGGCGAAGGCGGTGAGGTCGGCCCGGAAACCCGGGGCCACCCGGCCCGCGACCGCCTCCTCCCCCGCCGCGACCGCCGCGTGCGTGGTCATCCCCTCCAGGGCCATGAGGCCCGTGAGCCCGTGCCGGGCCGAGGCGGCGCCGCGCGGGGACCGGGCGGTGGCGAGGACCTGCCGGGCGTCGTAGGAGGCGACGGGCCAGTCGGAGCCGAGTGCGAGGTACGCCCCGGCGTCCCGCAGGTCGCGGCAGCGCCAGGCGCGGGCGGCCCGCTCCCCGCCGAGCCGCCGGGACCACTCGTCGGTGTGGTCGGCGCGGGTGTACGCGGAGTGCGGGGGCTGCATCGAGGCGACGACGCCGAGCGCGGCGAACCGCCCGAGCTGGTCCCCGGGGACGGTCTCGATGTGCTCGATCCGGTGGCGGGGGCCTCCCGCGCCGAGGCTTTCGACGGTGTCGAGGACGTGGCGGACGGCCGCGTCGCCGATGGCGTGGGTGACGGTGCCGACCCCGGCGCGGTGGAGGTGGCGCACGGCGGCGGAGTAGGCGGCCGGGTCGGGCCAGAAGGCGTCGGTGCCCCGGCCGTGGCAGTCGGCGTGTTCCAGCCAGGCGGTGCCGCCCTCGACGGTGCCGTCCATGAAGAACTTCACCCCGCCGATCCGCCACAGGCGCCCGGCCCGCTCCTGGAGCCGTACGAAACCGTCCAGCTCCTCGGCGGAGGCCCCGGGCATGCACCAGGGGGCGAGGCGCAGGCGCAGCGGCAGGTCGCCCTCCTCCTCCAGGGCGGTCAGCAGGCCGGGGACGTCGTGGCCGCGGAGGTCCATGACGTGGGCGGAGGCGAGACCGGTGGCGGCCATGGCGGTGAGCAGGCCGACGAGCCGGTCGCGGCGCTCGGCGTACGAGCGGGCGGGCAGGACCGGAGCCATCAGGTCCATGGCCGCGTACTCGACCAGGTGGCCGGTGGGGCGCCCCCCGGCGTCGCAGACGATCTCGGAGTGCTGGGCGAAGGCGCGGGGGCCGTCGATCCCGGCGGCGGCCAGGGCCGCGCCGCTGACCAGGACGGAGTGGGCGTCGTAGAGGCGCAGGTGGGCGGGGGCGCCGTCGAGGACGTCGTCGATCAGGTCGTGGTGGAGGGGCCGGCCGCCGAAGACGTTGTGGTCGAGGCCGAAGCCGAGGACCCAGCCGTCGCGCCGCTCGGCGGTCCTGAGCGCGGCCCGCAGTCCGTCGAGGTCGGTGACGCCGGAGAGGTCGGTGCCGGTGGACATCTCCAGACCGAGGACGGGGTGGCTGTGGGCGTCGGTGAGACCGGGGGTGAGGGTGGCGCCGGCGAGGTCCACGGTCTCGGTGCCGGTCCCGGCCCAGTCGCGGGCCTCGGCGTCGTCGCCCAGGGCGGTGATCCGTCCGTCCCGGACGGCGACGGCGGTGGCGCCGGTCGGCCCGGGGTCGCGGACGCGGGCGTTGACGAGGACGAGGTCGGGTGCGGACACGGGGATGCTGCTCCTTCGGTGGGTTCCGCGGCGGGACCGGTGGCGGGTTCCGCGGCGGAGCGGGCGCGGGGAGACCGAAACCTAAAGGCTTTCGGTTTACGCAATGTAACCTCGCCCTCGTCGATTCGGGAAGACCTGAACAGGGAGTGACGTTTCATGGGCCGGCCGCACAGACCCCTCCTCGACCGGGAACGCATCGCCACCACGGCGCTCGACATCGTGGACGAGCGGGGGGAGTTCAGCGTCCCGCAGGTCGCGAAACGGCTCGGCGTGCAGACGGCCTCCGTCTACCACCACGTGGACGGGCGGGACGGGATCGTGGAGCTGCTGCGCGAGCGGGTGGCCTCCGCCATCGAGAGCGAGACCCTCGACCGGGGCCCCTGGGACACGGCCCTCGCCGCCTGGGCCCGTTCCTACCGGGCCGCCTTCGCCGCCCACCCGCGCGCGATCCCGCTCCTCACCACGTCACCGGTGCGCGCGCCCCGGGTCCTCGACCAGTACGAACGGGCCGTCGGCCGCCTGATCGACGCGGGTTTCGCCCTGCCCGACGTCATGCCCGTGATCATCGCCCTGGAGAACCTGGTCCTCGGCTCGGCCCTCGACCTGGCCGCCCCCGAGTCGATGTGGGAACTCTCCGACGAGTCGGCCACCCCCCGGCTGGCCGACGCCCTGGGAGCGGTCCGCGGCAGCCGTACGGACCAGGCGTTCGAGCTGGCGCTCGCGGGCTACCTGGCCCACGTCAGGGCGCTGCTGGAGGCGTCGTAGGAATCATCCCCCCGGGGAGGCCCCGCCGGAAGCCGGGGCCCCGCGCCTACGCCCCGTAGAACAGCTCCTCCACGACCGCGCGGGCCCGGCGGGTGATCCGGCGGTAGTCGTCCACCATCTCGCCGACGTGCCCCGACTCGTACCCCAGGTACCGCCCCACCGCCGCGAGTTCGCGCGGCTCCGTGGGGAAGGTGTCGCCGGGCCGGCCGCGCACCAGCATCACCGCGTTGCGGACGCGGGTGGCGAGCACCCACGCCTCGTCCAGGGTCTGCGCCTCCTCCGCCGGGACGAGCCCGGCCGCGTGGGCGGCGGCCAGCGCCTCGCGGGTACGGGTCGTGCGCAGCCCCGGCTCGGACCGGCCGTGGCGCATCTGGAGGAGCTGGACCGTCCACTCGACGTCGCTCAGGCCGCCGCGCCCCAGCTTGGCGTGGAGCGTCGGGTCGGCGCCGCGCGGCAGCCGCTCGGACTCCATCCGGGCCTTGAGGCGGCGGATCTCGCGGACCGCGTCCTCGCCGAGCCCCCCGGCCGGGTACCGCAGCGGGTCGACGAGTTCGATGAACCTCTCGCCCAGGTCGCGGTCGCCCGCCATGTGTTCGGCGCGCAGCAGCGCCTGGCTCTCCCAGACCAGCGACCAGCGGCGGTAGTAGGCCCCGTACGACTTCAGGCTGCGGACCAGGGGGCCGCTCTTGCCCTCCGGCCTGAGGTCCGCGTCGATCAGCAGCGGCGGGTCGGCGGTGGGCAGCTGGAGGAGCCGCCGCATCTCCGTGACCACCTGCTGCGCGGCCCGGGCCGCCTCCTGCTCGTCCACTCCCTCGCGGGGCTCGTGCACGAACAGCACGTCGGCGTCGGAGCCGTACCCCGCCTCGTGGCCGCCGAAGCGGCCCATGCCGATGACCGCGAACCGGGTCGGCAGTTCGTCGCCCCAGCCGGCGCGCACGGCGGCCCGCAGGGCGCCCGCGATCGTGGCCGCGTTGAGGTCGGTGACGGCCTCCCCCACCCGGTCCACGAGGGCGCCCGGGTCGGACTCGCGGGGGTTGTCCTCGGTGCCGTACGAGCCGATGAGGTCGGCCGCGGCGGTGCGGAACAGCTCCCGGCGGCGCACCCCGCGCGCCGCGGCGACCGCCTGTTCGGCGTCGTCCGCGCGCCCGACCGCCGCCAGGACCTCCTGCTCCAGGTGGCCCCGGTCGCGCGGCTTCAGGCCCTCCGGGTCGCCGAGGATCGCGACCGCCTCGGGGGCGCGGAGCAGCAGGTCGGGGGCGAACCGGCCGGCGGAGAGCACCCGGGCCAGGTTCTCGGCGGCGGCGCCCTCGTCCCGGAGCAGCCGCAGGTACCAGGGGGTCTTGCCGAGGGCGTCGGAGACCTTGCGGAAGCCGAACAGTCCGGCGTCCGGGTCGGCCGAGTCCGCGAACCAGCCGAGCAGCACGGGCAGCAGGGTCCGCTGGATCGCGGCCTTCCGGCTCACCCCGGAGGAGAGCGCCTCCAGGTGGCGCAGGGCGGCGCCGGGGTCCGCGTACCCCAGGGCTTCGAGCCGCTGCACGGCCGCCGCGGGGCTGAGCCGGATCTCGCCGGGGGCGAGCTGGGCCACCGCGTCGAGCAGCGGGCGGTAGAAGATCTTCTCGTGCAGCCGCCGGACGACGGCCGCGTGCCGCTTCCACTCCTTGTTGAGCGCGGCGACCGGGTCGGTGCGCAGGCCGAGCGAGCGGCCGAGGCGGCGCAGGTCGGTCTCGCCCTCGGGGACGAGGTGGGTGCGGCGCAGCCGGTAGAGCTGGATGCGGTGCTCCATGGTCCGCAGGAAGCGGTACGCCTCGTCCAGCTGGGCCGCGTCGGCCCGGCCCACGTAGCCGCCGGCGGCGAGGGCGGCGAGCGCGTCGAGGGTGGTGCCGCTGTGCAGGGTGGCGTCGCTGCGGCCGTGGACGAGCTGGAGGAGCTGGACGGCGAACTCGACGTCCCGCAGTCCGCCGGGGCCGAGCTTCAGCTCGCGGTCGATCTGGGCGGCCGGGATGTTGTCCACGACCCGGCGGCGCATCCGCTGCACGTCGGGGACGAAGTTCTCGCGTTCGGCGGCCTGCCAGACGAGCGGCGAGACGGCCTCGATGTACCGCGCGCCCAGCTCCGGGTCGCCGGCGACCGCGCGCGCCTTCAGGAGGGCCTGGAACTCCCAGGTCTTCGCCCAGCGCTGGTAGTAGGCGAGATGGGAGGAGAGGGTGCGGACGAGGGGGCCGTTGCGGCCCTCCGGGCGCAGGTTGGCGTCGACGGGCCAGATGACCCCCTCGACGGTGGTCTCCGAGCAGATCCGCATCAGGTGGGAGGCGAGCCGGGTCGCGGCCCGGAGGGCCTCCCCCTCGTCGGCCCCGTCGGCCGGTTCCCCGACGAAGATCACGTCCACGTCGGAGACGTAGTTCAGCTCGTGGCCGCCGCACTTGCCCATCGCGATCACCGCGAGCCGGCACCGGGCGGCGTCCTCGGGCGCGTCGGCCTCCGCGAGGGCGAGCGCGGCGCGCAGGGTCGCCGTCGCCAGGTCGGCCAGTTCGGCGGCGGTCTGGGCGACGTCGGTGGTGCCGCACACGTCGCGGGCGGCGATGGCGAGCAGGCAGCGGCGGTAGGCGACCCGCAGCGCGACCGGGTCGGCGGCGCCGGCGAGCCTCCGCTCGAACTCCTCGACCCCCGGGTGCAGATCGGCCGCCTCGTAGGTGACGAGGGTCTCCCAGTCGCGGGGGTGGCGGGCCAGGTGGTCGGCGAGCGCCTCCGAGGCGCCGAGCACGCCGAGGAGCCGGTCCCGGAAGGGCTTGGCGGAGAGCAGCGTGGCGGTGAAGGCGTGCCGCTCGGCCTCGGGCTGCGCCTCGACGAGCCGGACCAGGCCGCGCAGGGCGAGATCGGGGTCGGCGGTGGCGCCGAGGGCGTCCAGGAGCACGGGGTCGCCGCGCAGTTCGGACAGCTCGGGCACGTCGAGCAGCCGCTCGGCCCCGGAGGGGTCGGTGAATCCGTGCCGCAGCAGACGGGTGAACGTACTGCTCCTGCGTCCGGGCACCGTCATTCCGCCGCTCCCTCCGAACAGGTCCGGGACAGGTCCAAGCCCAGGGACTGGCCCGGGGGACCGAGCCTATCCGGCGCGGGGCGCGGGGGCGTCCCGGCCTTCGGAACACAGTGGGGCACAGGTGACATCCCGCACATTGGTGGCTTTTCGCGGGGAGTAAACCGTATTTCTTGAAAGTCCGTCTAGCTGTTCGCGAGACCCGCCCGCCCGTTCGACCGGCACACCCCGCCGGGGCTCGTCCGTCCGTCCGACCTCTCGAAAGTGCGTTGCCGACCCATGCCCACCCGCCTTCGCCGTTTCCGCCGCTCCGCCCTCCGGTCCCGCCGCAGGGCCGCCGTGACCGTGGTCACCGCCGCCCTGCTGGGCGCCGCCGCCGCCGGAGCCCTCACCATGACGGGAACGCCCGACGGAGGAGAGGCGCACGCGGTCTCCGAACCGCGAGGGGCCCGCGCCGTCCCGGGGGCCGAGGTGCCCGCTCAGCCCCGGACGGGCGCCGCCCTTCCGGCGGTCCGGCCGTCCGAGATACGGGTCAGGCCCGCCCGCACTCCGGCGGCCCCGGTCTCGGTGCTGCAGGTCGTCGCGCACCCGGACGACGACCTGTTCTTCATGAACCCGGACATATCCCACTCCCTCCGCTCCGGCAGTCCCCTGACCTCGGTCTACCTCACCGCCGGTGAGTCGGACGGCGTCAACGCCCGGTCGCGCCGCACCAAGACCGCGCCCGACAAGGCCGGCTACGCCGAGGCCCGGCAGAACGGCATACGGGCCGCGTACGCCGAGATGGCGACGGGCCGCAGGACGAGCCCCTGGATCCGGACCTCGATCCCCACGGCCGGCGGCGCATGGGCCGAGCTGGACACCCTGCGGGCGAAGCCGCAGATCAAGCTGGTGTGGCTGCAGATGCGCGAAGCCGGTTCCATCAGGGGGAACCGCCCGCACAGCCTCAACGGCCTCTGGCACGGCCGAATAACCAGGCTCGAGTCCCAGCGCTCCACCGGCACCCCGGTCCCCGCCGACTTCACGTACTCGAAGGACCAGGTCGTCGCGGTGCTGACCGGGCTCCTGGAGCGCTTCCGGCCGACCTTCGTGCGGATGCAGGACCCGAGTCCCGGCACGTACCCGAAGACGGGGGCGATCGCGGACCACCAGGACCACCTGTACGGGGCGCGGTTCCTGCAGGAGGCCCTCGCCCGGTACGCGAAGAAGCCCGGCCACCCGCACGTGGGCGTGCAGAACTACCTCGGCTATCCGACCAGCGGCCTGCCCCACACCCTCGACGCCGAGGCGGCGGGCGCGAAGCTGAAGACCCTGAAGACGTACGCGTGGCTGGACGGGGTCAGGGACTGCGGGACCCTCGCGGGCTGCGGAGACCTGAAGGTGGCCGCGCGCCCCTCCGGGCGGAACTGGACCCAGACGGTCCGTTACGCCCGGGGCACCTCCACCTCCTGGGTGCAGCGGGACGCGGACGGCGGCCTCCGCGCCTTCTCCGTCCTGGACGGACGGCTCGCGGTCTGGCGGAAGGCGGCGAACACCGCCGCGTGGCGGGGCCCGGAGCTGCTGCCCGGCGACGGCCTCGACAGCGGGGTCACCTCCGTGACCCTGCCGGACGGCCGCATCTCCGTCTACGGCACCCGGACGGTGCTCGTGAACTACCGCCGGGAAGTGGTGAGCACGACCCAGAAGACGCCGGGCGGCGCCTTCGGCCCGTGGCGCTCGCTCGGCACCCCCGAGCGGAACGACGCCACGAGCACCTCGGACATCAGCGCGCCCGCCGTGACCGCGGACGCCGACGGGCGGGCGGCCGTGTTCCTGCGGAACAGCCGCCGCCAGCTCGTCACCCGTGAGCAGCGCGCCGACGGCGGCTGGGGGCCGTGGCGGGTCCTGGGCGGCAAGGACCTGTCCGGCGATCCGGTGGCGGCGACGGACGCGAGCGGACGCGGGTACGTCTTCGCGAGCACTCCGAAGACCGTCCTGTCCTGGGCGCAGCGGTTCCCCGGCGGACCGGTGACGGGCCCGGTGGGGACGGGTCTGCCCATGACGACGCTGGCCCTGAGCGCGACCCGGATGCCGGACGGCGACGGGGTCCGCCTCTGGTTCCGCAAGCCCGCCTCCGGCGACCTGCGGAGCGCCGACTTCAGGGGGCCGAACCCGGCCGCCCCGTTCACCGAGCTCCCGGGCACCGGGGTCGCCGGCTTCGGCCCGGTGAGCGGCGGCGACGGCATCCTCGCGGTCCGCTCCCGCACCGGCTTCCTGGCGACCGCCTCGTACGGCAGGACGGGGGCGCGGCCGGCCTGGACGGTGGACCCGTTCCTCTTCTCGGGCGCGCCGGACGCGGGCACGGACGGGGTCGCGGCGATCGGCCTGGACGGCCGGCTGCACTGGACGCCGGCGGGTCGCTGAGCGGGGGCCCGGAAGTACGGGGCGCGGGGCGCGGGGCTCCGGGCCGTCGGGTACCAGAAGTACGGGGTCCCGGGTTCCGGGCCCCGCCCTCAGGCGTCGAGGAGGACGGGAAACGCCTCCAGGTCGTTCTGCGTCATCACGGGAAGCCTGCGGAGTCCGTCGTCGGGCACCGCGAGCCGCAGCCGGGGGAAGCGCGCGAAGAGGGCGGGCAGGGCGATCCCGGCCTCGAGGCGGGAGAGGGCCGCGCCGGGGCAGATGTGCGGGCCGTGTCCGAACGCCATGTGCCGCACGGGCGCGGGCCGGGTGACGTCGAACGCGTCGGCGTCGGGGCCGTGCTGTCCGGTGTCGCGCCCGACCGCCCGGTAGGAGACGACCACGCCCTCCCCCTCGGGGACGACGTCGTCGCCCACCTCGATGTCCTCGGTGGCGAACCGCATCAGGAGGTGGGTGGTCGGGGTGTCCCACCGCAGGGTCTCCTCGATCACGGCCTCCCAGGAGACCTCTCCGTCCAGGACCTTCCTCAGCTGGCCGGGGTGGGCGAGGAGGGCCCGTACGGCGTTGAGGATGAGCCCGATCGTCGTCTCGTGCCCGGCGGCGACCATCGCCTTGAGGTTGCCGATCACCTCCTCCTCGGTCAGCGGCTCGCCGCCCTCGTCGGCGAGGATCAGCGCGGAGGTCAGGTCGTCGGCGGGCCGCGCGGTCTTCTCGCGGACGAGACCGGCGTAGAAGACGTCCAGGTCGGCGAGGAGGGCGAGGCGTTCGTCCTGCGGGGTGAGCATGGAGAAGAACTTCTTGTACTGACGGGTCAGCATGGCGTTCTCGGCGGGGTCGACGCCCATCAGCATGCCGACGACCCGCATGGGGAGCGGCTGCGCGAACACGGCCTTGAGGTCGACGACGGCCCCGTCCCCGCCGCCCTCTTCGAGCGCGTCGAGGAGTTCGGCGGTGAACCTCTCGACGGCGGGGCGTATCGCTTCGAGGCGGCGGGGGGTGAGCGCCTGGGAGGTCTTGGCCCGCAGCCTGCGGTGCTCGTCGCCGTCGACGGTGAACATGGACCGCCCGGCGTCGATCATCCCGATGAGCGGCCACGCGTGCGTCACCTCGCCGCTCCGCCACCGGCTCCAGGCGCCGAGGTCCTTCACCAGACGGGGGTCCATCAGGAGCCGCCGGGCGTCGGCGTGCCGGGTGACGGCGAGGGCGGGCACGCCGAGCAGGTCGATCCGGGCCAGCGGTCCGGCGCCGCGCAGCCGCGCCGTCTCGCCGTCGAGGTCCCGGACCATCGGGTCGATAACGACGGTCCCGCCGGCCTGGGCGGCGGTGTGGGGGCATTTCACGAGGGGCTCCTGTCGTACGGGCGGGATGTGGGCGGGGCGGGCGGGGAACGGCGTGCGCGCCGCGCGGAAGAGCGGAGGACACGGCGGCCCGGTGCGGCCCCGGCGCGAGGAGGGCGCGCCACAAGTTCCGGACTCCCGGACGGCGACCGTACGCGCCGCGTCCGCGTGCTCAACGGTGGCTCACTATAGGGACGTTGCGTGTCGCGGGGACCTTCGTCCGCGACCGGTTCTCCGCGTCGTACGGCACGAAGGGGGACGTACCGGAAGGCGGGCCGGAAAGAACGGCGCTCCGGGGGGCCGTACC
This sequence comes from Streptomyces sp. NPDC001744, assembly GCF_042892575.1. NCBI lineage: Bacteria > Bacillati > Actinomycetota > Actinomycetes > Kitasatosporales > Streptomycetaceae > Streptomyces > Streptomyces sp. NPDC001744. The sequence goes on along the minus strand of NZ_JBIAUG010000018.1, from coordinate 40,037 downwards.
GGCGGGTCGGGGTGCGCGGAGCGGCTCTCCGGGCGACGGTGGGGTGGTCCTGCGGAATCCCCCGGCGGAGAAAGAGGAACCTCATGAACTGGACGCTGGAAGTCGTCCCCGTCCCGGTCACCGACGTGGACCGGTCGAAGGAGTTCTACGGCGAGAAGTGCGGCTTCACCGTCGACCTGGACAACGAGGTGGCCCCGGGCGTGCGGATCGTCCAGGTGACCCCGCCGGGTTCGCGCTGTTCGATCGCGCTGCTGAGCGGGATGCCGCCGATGCCGGGTACGAAGGAGACGCCTCCGGGCGGCCTGCACGGCCTCCAGCTCTGCGTCACGGACATCGAGGCGGCGCGGAAGGAGCTGGTGGACCGGGGCGTCGAGGTCTCGCCGGTGATGCACGTGGGCGCGACGGGCTGGGAGGAGGGGAAGGGCGACACCTGGAACTCGTTCATGACCTTCGAGGACCCGGACGGCAACGGCTGGGTGGTCCAGGAGGCCCCGTCGGAGCTGTCGGAACGCTGAACCGGACGGGCCCGGGGACCCGGGGGCCGCGCAGGCGCCGGGGTCCGGGGGCCGGACGACCGGGCGGGACTCGGACCGCCGGACAAACGGGCGGGGCCCGGACCGCCGGACAAACGGCCGGACCCCGGACCGCCGGGCAGACGGCCGGCACTCGGAGCCCCGGGCGGCCGGACAGACGCTCCGGAGTCCCGGGTGACCGGGCGGGCCTCAGAACCCCCGATAGAAGTGCCGGAGTCCCTCGCCCTCCGCGACGCACCGCATCCCGGCGGCCTCCATGACCCGGTGCGAGGCCGGGTTGTCCAGGTCGGCGTCGCCCTTCACCCCGGCGACGCCGGCCAGCCGCGCGGTTTCGAGGAGCGCGCGCAGGGCCTCGGAGGCGTACCCCTCCCCCCGTGCACCGGGCACGAGCCCGTACCCCACGGTGACGACCCCGACCTCGTCGGGCGGCCCGTGGAACCCGATCCCGCCGACGGCGGCACCCGTGTCCCGGAGCCGTATCTCGTACGGCCGGAACACCCCCGGGTCCCCGCGCCCGGCGACCCCCCGCAGGAACCCGGTGCACGCGCGGACGTCACCGTCCTGGGGGTACCCCTCCGCCCAGAGGTCCCCGGCGCGGGGCGCCCGAGCGACGATCCGCTCGGCCTCGTCGGCGGTCAGCGGGTGCAGGAGGAGTCGCGCGGTGGCGACGGGAGGGATCTTCACCCCGGAAGTCTGATCGGCCGCCGGGACGCCGGGCAACGGCTTTTACCAGGGCAGGAGCCGTACGACACCGACCCCGGTGTCCCCGCCTGTCGACTGGTGGGCGCCGACCCGCCACCGACCCGCCGGTATGTCGACATCGGCCTGCTCCGGCATCCGCGTGTCACCGGGGTACCGCACCCCGAGATCGGCCCCGGCGTCGGCGGAGTCCATGAGTACGGCGGCCCCGTCCGTCTCCCAGACGCCGCACTCCTCCCAGGAGGTACCGGGATCGCCCAGCAGGGCCTCGGCGGCGGCGACCGCCTCCTCCTCGGAACCGGCCCTGAGCCACCGCACAAAAGCCTGCCGCCCGGACAGGTAAAGCGTGGTGGCGGGCTCGTCCCCCAGTACGAGGACGTTCCCCTTGATCACCCCGGCGAGGCCCTCCACCGCGCAAGCCCTGTCATAGTCGTCCGGCGCCTCGCCACTTCCGACGAGAACGCCGTCCTCCGTGCACCCGCTCCACTTCCGAAACTCCGACACCGGCACCGCGACAAGCGGCCCGCCCATGGACCGAACCCAATTCCTCACGCGGTGAGCATGCCACCGCCCTGTGACAACGCCACGCGGCGAGCACCATCGGCCTCAGCACGGCTCCGACGGCTCGACCCGCCCGAGCGCCTCCGCGAGCGGGACGCCGGTCCGGGCGGCGGCGATGCGCCGGGCCCGCACCTGGGCCCGGGTCCGGGGCCGGAACTTCGGCTCCCGCCCGCACCCGCACGCCTCGAACCCCTCGTACCGCAGCCCGGCCCGGAGCACGACCGCGACGACCGACCACGCCTTCCGGTCGCTGCGGCGCGGCGCCGCGAAGTCGTGCCCGGCGCACAGCATCGGTTCGGAGCAGCGGGGGCACGGAGGCGCGGCGTCATGGGAGTACCGCTTGAAACTGACGCGGCAGGAGACGCACGCGTAGTGCAGCTTGTAATAGAAGGAGTAGGTGCACATGCCTGGACCGTACGGAGAAGACCGGTCCGAAGCCCACCGGTTAAACCGCCGCTTCCCTACGAAACGAACCGCTGTCCGTCATGAGCGCGCACATGGGGCCCGGCCCCCTCCATGGCATCGAGAAGCCGCACGGCGTACACCTCTGTCATCCGCTCCCGGACCTCGGCGGGAGTGAGCCACTCGACGGCGACGGCCTCGTCGGAGGTCCGCTCATCCCCGCCCACGGGCCGGCACCGGAACACCAGGGCGACGATCCCCCGGGCGAGGTTCTTGTAGACCCCGGTGAGTTGCCCGGCCTCGACCCGGACCCCGGTCTCCTCCAGCACCTCCCGCACGACCCCTTCCTGGGGAGTCTCGCCGAGTTCGAGAACACCGCCAGGCAACTCCCACGTACCGTTGTCGGCCCGGCGAATGGCCAGCAATCGCCCGTCCTCACGCACGACGGCCCCGGCCACGGAGACTGAGTGCAGAGGGGACGTCGACCGGGCTCCGGGGACGCTGTTGCTCATGCGCGGAAGCCTAGAAGGGTCCCCCTCAGCCGGTCTCCAGGACCACGGCGGGAAGCGACTCCTCCAGGACCCGGGCGCGGGGCAGGGAGAGACCGAAGTGCCGTTCCAGGACGTGCAGTGAGGTGCGGTGGACGCCACGGGGAGGAAGGCTCTCGTCGGGCAGGCCGGCCTCCGCGAGCAGCCGCTCGACGTGCGGGGCGACGCCGGGGTCCCCTTCCACACCGGCGGAGCCCCACGAGCGGTCCAGGTGGAGGTTGAGGTCGCACATGACGCGCCCGTCGTGGAAGTACCGGAAGAACGGCGGTACCGGCTTGCCGTTCTCCTCCTCGAACTCCAGGTGGAAGACGTGGGCACCGCCGCGCGAGACGGGCTCCAGGCTCTCGAACTCGCCCTGCCAGAGCCCGTACATGACGGCGAAGACCCACGCGCCGTCCCGGCCGAGGCGCAGAGCCATCTCCTCGGAGTCGTACGCGTACTCCAGCTCCTCGATCAGGTCCACGCCGGTCAGCTCGCCCAGCGGACGCACGGTGCGCCGGTCCCCGTACGCCGCCTCCGCGAGCCGGGACGCAAGCCCTTCCTCGTCCAGGCCGCGCGCCAGCACCACGCCGTAGCCGCCGTACGCGACCGCACGGGGAGCGGCGAGCCAGGTTATTCCGTCGGTCATGCCCACCATGGTGACGGACGGCGGAACGGCCCGGGGCCGGCGGCGCACGGCCGCCGGCCCCGGGCCGCGCCGACCGAGGGGGTCACAGCACCGGCAGGTTCTTCCGCAGCTCGAACGCCGTGACCTCGGAGCGGTACTCCTCCCACTCCTGCTTCTTGTTGCGCAGGAAGAAGTCGAAGACGTGTTCGCCCAGGGTTTCCGCGACCAGTTCGCTCTTCTCCATCAGGGCGATCGCCTCGCCGAGGTTCTGCGGGAGGGGTTCGATGCCCATCGCGCGGCGTTCCGAGTCGGAGAGGGCCCAGACGTCGTCGTCGGCACCCGCCGGGAGTTCGTAGCCCTCCTCGATGCCCTTGAGGCCGGCGGCGAGGAGGACCGCGTAGGTGAGGTACGGGTTGGCGCCCGCGTCGATGGAGCGGACCTCGACGCGGGAGGAGCCCGTCTTGCCCGGCTTGTACATGGGGACGCGGATGAGGGCCGAGCGGTTGTTGTGGCCCCAGCAGATGTACGAGGGGGCCTCGCCGCCCGAGCCCGCCGTGCGGGAGGAGCCGCCCCAGATGCGCTTGTACGAGTTGACCCACTGGTTGGTGACGGCGGAGATCTCGCCGGCGTGCTTCAGGAGGCCCGCGATGAAGGAGCGGCCCACCTTGGAGAGCTGGTACTCCGCGCCCGACTCGTAGAAGGCGTTCCGGTCGCCCTCGAAGAGGGAGAGGTGGGTGTGCATGCCCGAACCCGGGTACTCCGAGAACGGCTTGGGCATGAAGGTGGCCTGCACGCCCTGTTCGAGGGCCACCTGCTTCATGACCAGGCGGAAGGTCATGATGTTGTCGGCGGTCGAGAGCGCGTCGGCGTAGCGGAGGTCGATCTCCTGCTGGCCCGGGGCGCCCTCGTGGTGGGAGAACTCCACCGAGATGCCCATCGATTCGAGCATCGTGATGGCCTGGCGGCGGAAGTCCATGCCGACGTTCTGCGGCGTGTGGTCGAAGTAGCCCGAGTTGTCGGCCGGGGTGGGCCGGGAGCCGTCGAGCGGCTTGTCCTTGAGGAGGAAGAACTCGATCTCGGGGTGGGTGTAGAAGGTGAAGCCCAGGTCCGAGGTCTTGGCGAGGGCCCGCTTGAGGACGTAGCGCGGATCCGCGAAGGACGGGGAGCCGTCCGGCATGAGGATGTCGCAGAACATCCGGGCCGTGCCCGGGGCCTCCGCGCGCCACGGCAGGATCTGGAAGGTGCCCGGGTCCGGCTTGGCGATCATGTCCGACTCGTAGACGCGGGCGAAGCCCTCGATCGCGGAGCCGTCGAATCCGATGCCCTCGTCGAACGCCTGCTCCAGTTCGGCGGGGGCCACGGCCACCGACTTGAGGAAGCCGAGCACGTCGGTGAACCACAGGCGCACGAAGCGGATGTCGCGCTCTTCGAGCGTACGGAGCACGAATTCCTGCTGCTTGTCCATTTCCACACCCATCCTCGCTGGTCGGGCCGCCTGATCCCACCGCCTCGGGTTCGTCGGGGGCACCTGAGCATCCCACCACATGGTTTCGCGCACGTTGCACACCCATACTGCCCGCTCAACGGTGGCCCGGGTAACGGGGGAGGGACGGCTCCGGGCCCCCGTTCCCCCCTTTCCCCGCCCGCCCGCCGGTACCCGCGGGTACCCCGTTCGGCCCACGGGGGGCCTTCGCCCACTACGATCTGCCCCCATGGGGGGACCGCGGCTCGTACGCCCGTTCCGGCACGCACGTCCCACGGCGCTGGTGAGTGCCGTGGCGACGCTCCTCGCCATGCTCTTCCTCTGTTCCGGGACGGGTCCGGAAGCCCGCCACGGGGCCCGGGCGGAACAGCGGGCGTCGACGGTGAGCCCGGTCTCCGCCGAGTACGTCTGTCCTCACGACCGGAACGGCTGCTCACTCGTCCCCTCCCCCTCCCCCGCGGTGCTCGGCGCGCCCCCGCTCGATCCCCCGCTCCACGCGGCGGACGGGCTTCCGCGCCTCGCCCCGGCCTCCGGCGACGGGCCGGCGCGCCGTTCGGGCGTCCGGCCGCGCGCGCCGGACCTGCACGTCCTTCAAGTTCTCCGGACATAGCGGCGACGGGCCTCCCGCCCCCGTCCGCACGTCCGTCCCCGGACCCCAGCCGTCCCCGGACACCGCCCGTTCCCGAAGAATCCCCGAAGAACTCCCGGGACCCCTCCGCGGGTTTCCCGAAGACTTCCCGAAGAAGGACGACACCACCATGGCCGCCAACCGTTCCGCCACCGCCGACCGCCGCGCCCGAATAGAGGAGATGCGCCGCGCCGAACAGGCCCGTGAGCGCCGCAACCGTCTGATCACCATCGGCGTCTCCGCCGTCGTCGTGCTGGGCCTCGTCGGCTTCGGCTCCTTCGTCCTGATGAAGAAGTCCGACGAGCGGGAGCAGAAGGAAGCCGCCGCCAAGGCCCCGATCTCCGCCGAGAAGAGCTGGGACCCGGCCAAGCTGGGCCGCAACCACGTCGAGACGGCCGTGAAGTACGACATGAAGCCGCCGGTCGGCGGCGACCACAGCCCGGTGTGGATGAACTGCGACGGCGACGTCTACACGAAGGCGATCCCCGAGGTGAACGCCGTCCACTCGCTGGAGCACGGCGCCGTCTGGGTCACCTACACCAAGAAGGCCCCCGAGGCCGACGTGAAGAAGCTGGCCGACAAGGTCGGTAAGACCAAGTACTCGCTGATGAGCCCCGTGGACGACCAGACCGGGGCGATCATGCTGTCCGCCTGGGGCAAGCAGGTGACCGTGGACGGCGCGGACGACCCGCGCGTGGACGCCTTCTTCACCAAGTACGTGCAGGGGCCGCAGACCCCCGAGCCGGGCGCGGCCTGCACGGGCGGTCTCGACGCGAGCGGCGCGGGCGGTGCGGGGATGGGGCAGTGAGGGTGGGCCGCACGCAGGGCGCGGCGGTCACCGCCGTCGTCCTCGCGCTGCTCTTCGCCGGGGGCGCCGTCACCGTCGCCTCCGCGGACCGCGACGAGGCCCCCGCCACCCCCGTCTCCACGTCTGCGGACGCCGGGTTCGCCCGGGACATGGCGGTCCACCACCAGCAGGCCGTCGAGATGTCGTTCATCGTCCGGGACCGGACGAAGGACGAGGCCGTGCGCCGGCTCGCGTACGACATCGCCAACACGCAGGCCAACCAGCGGGGCATGATGCTCGGCTGGCTCGACCTGTGGGGGCTGCCCAAGAACGAGTCCGGCGTCGAGCCGATGACCTGGATGGGCATGGGCGGCTCGGGCGGCACCGGCCCGCTGGACGGGGCGCTCATGCCGGGCATGGCGACCAAAAAGCAGATCGAGGAGTTGCGGAGGGCCGGGGGCCGGGAGGCCGAGGTCCTGTACCTGAAGCTCATGACCGAGCACCACAGGGGCGGGGTCCACATGGCCGAGGGCTGCGTACGGAAGTGCTCCGTGGGCGCCGAACGCGCGCTCGCCCAGGGCATGGTCGACGCGCAGAAGTCCGAGATGCTGCTGATGGCGGACATGCTGAAGGAGCGCGGGGCCTGACCGTCCGGCCCCCGTACGGCTCCACGGCCCCCGTGACCCGCTGCGGTCGCGGGGGCCGTGCCGCGCGCCGACAATGAGGGGGCTCGGGGACTCGTACGACGACGTTCGACGAAAGGCACGCGACCCCATGACCACGGCGAAGGACATCATGCACTCCGGGGCCCGCTGGATCCCGGCCCACGAGACGCTCGACCGCGCCGCGCAGCTGATGCGCGACCTGAAGGTGGGCGCGCTGCCCATCGCCGACGAGAACGAGCGGCTCTGCGGCATCATCACGGACCGCGACATCGTCGTCGGCTGTGTGGCCATGGGTCACGACCCGGCCAAGGTCACCTGCGGCGAGATGGCGAAGGGCACTCCGCGCTGGGTGGAGGCGGGCGCGGACGTGGGCACCGTCCTGGAGGAGATGCAGAGCCACCGGATCAAGCGGATTCCCGTCATCGAGGACAAGCGGCTCGTCGGCATGATCAGCGAGGCCGAGCTGGCGCAGCACCTGTCGGACGAGCAGATCAGGGCGTTCTGCGTGAGCGTCTACGCCGAGTCCTGACGGGCCGGTCGAAAACGGGACCGGCCCTGACGGTCCGGTCCTGACGGTCCGGTCCTGACGGTCCGGTCCTGACGGGCCGGTCCTGACGGGCCGGTCCTGACGGGTCCGTCGGGACCGGACGGACGAAGGCGGGCCCGTCCAGGGCCGGACGGTCGAGGACGGGCCGCTCCAGGGCCGGACGGTCGCCCGGCGGGTGCTCCGCGCGCCCGCCGGGCGGCCGTCCGTCGGAGGGCGGGGCTCGGAGAGGTGCCGGTGGCCGTCGGACGGCAGGATCCCGGCGGAGGGCTCCGCCGGGACCGGGCCTTCCGTCACGAACCGCCGGCGGGGGCCTCCTGCCGGCCGGCGACCGGGTCGGCCGCTCCCGGGGCGCTTCCCGTCACGACGCGGGAGGATCCTTCCGGTGCCCGGCGGTCGAGCAGGCCCGCCACCACGGCGATCACCAGGCCGGCGGCGGTGAGGGCCGCGCCGACGAGGGCCGGGGAGGTCCAGCCCCAGCCGGCGGCGACGGCCGCGCCGCCCGCCCAGGCGCCGCCCGCGTTCGCGAGGTTGAAGGCCGAGTGGTTGGAGGCGGAGGCGAGCGTCGGGGCGTCCTTGGCCTTGTTCATGACCAGCATCTGGAGCGGGGTGGTGGTCATGAAGCCGACCGCGCCGAGCACCACGACCGTGACCAGGGCCAGCCAGGGCACGTGGACGGTGAAGCGGAAGGCGACCAGGGCGAGGACGAGGGCGGCGAGCGAGCCGTACAGGGTGGGGCGCAGCGCCCGGTCGGTCAGGGGCCCGGCGGCGAGCGCGCCGCCGGTCATCCCGAGCCCGAAGAGGGCGAGGACGATCGTGACGGTGGAGTCGCCGAAGCCCATCACCTCGGTCGTCATCGACGCGAGGTAGGAGTAGACGGCGAAGACGCCCGCGAAGCCGAAGACGGCGGTGAGCAGACCGAGCAGCACCTGCGGGCGGCCGAGGGCGCGCACCTCGCGGCCCAGGCCCCGCCGCTCGTCGAAGGGGATGTGCGGGACGAGGCGGGCGAGCGCGGCCATGGCGAGCAGGCCGATCGCGGAGACCACCAGGAAGGTGGCGCGCCAGCCGAGGTGCTGGCCGAGCAGGGTCGCGGCCGGTACGCCGAGGATGTTGGCGACGGTGAGGCCGAGGAACATGGTGGCCACCGCCCGCGCCTGCCGTCCCTCGCGGACCAGGCGGGCGGCGACGACCGCGCCGAGGCCGAAGAAGGCGCCGTGCGGGAGGCCGGCGAGGGCCCGGCCCGCGACGAGCCAGCCGAAGCCGGGGGCGAGGGCGGAGGCGAGGTTGCCGACGGTGAAGAGGGCCATCAGCAGGAGCAGCATCCGCTTGCGCGGGAGGCGGGAGCCGAGCGCGGTGAGCAGCGGGGCGCCGACGACCACCCCGATCGCGTACGCCGAGACGAGGTGTCCGGCGGTGGGGACGGAGGTGCCGAGGTCGTCGGCGACCTGGGGCAGGAGGCCCATCATCACGAATTCGGTGGTGCCGATGCCGAAGGCGGAGACGGCGAGCGCGAACAGCGCCAGGGGCATGGGGAGCCTTTCCGGAAGTTAGTTCTTCTGCGGAACAAAGTGTCGCAGGTGAAATGTTCCCGGCGGCTTCGAGGGGGACGATCGGGGGGCAAGGGGGGCTGCGGGGGCCGAGGAGGGGGCTGCGGGACGGGACCGGACGGGGAAGCCCGTACGGGGTCCGGGGACCCGTACGGGGTCCGGGGACCCGTACGGGGGGCGCGGGAGCCCCGTACGCGGTCCCCGGAGCCCTGTACGGGATCCCCGAGTCCCGTACGGGGTCCCGAAGTTCCCTACGGGGCCGGAGTCCCGTACGGGTCGGCTCAGAGCCCCTACGGGACTCCCTCGGGCCCGTACGGGCCCCCGGAAAGCCCGGCGCGGGCCGGGCGGGGCCGGGCGCCCGTGGGCGGGCTCAGAGCCTCACGCGGGCCGCGATCGGGAGGTGGTCGCTCTTCGTGGCGGGCAGCGCCCAGGAGGAGACGGGCTCGACGTTCTTGACCATGATCTGGTCGATGCGGGCCATCGGGAACGAGGTGGGCCAGCTGAAGCCGAAGCCGTCGCCGGCGGCCCCCTGGGTGGAGCGGAGCTGCGAGGTGACGGCGGTGAGGGCGCGGTCGTTCATGGTGCCGTTGAGGTCGCCGAGGAGGATGATCCGCTCGCGCGGGTCGTGGGAGATGGCCTCGCCGAGCGCGTTGGCGCTGGTGTCGCGCTGGTTGGCGGTGAAGCCCGCGTCCATCCTGACCCGCACGGAGGGCAGGTGGGCGACGTACACGGCCAGCTCGCCCTTGGGGGTCACGACGGAGGCGCGCATGGCGCGGGTCCAGCCCATGTGGATGTCCACGGGCTGCGCGGCGCGCAGCGGGAGCTTGCTCCAGAGCCCGACGGTGCCCTGGACGGAGTGGTACGGGTACGCCTCGGCGAGGCCCTTCTCGTAGACCGGGACCATCTCGCCCCTCAGCTCCTCCAGGGCGAGCACGTCGGCGCCGGAGCCGGCGAGCTGCCGGGCGGCTCCCTCGGGGTCCGGGTTGTCGGCGTTCACGTTGTGGGTGGCCACGGTCAGGTCGCCGCCGGAGGACGACTTGTCGGCGACGAGGCCGCCGAAGAGGTTCAGCCACACCGCGCCCGGCAGCAGCAGGGCGATCAGCGCGGTGGCGGACCGGCGGAGCAGGGCGAGGACGAGCAGGACCGGCAGGAAGACGCCGCACCAGGGCAGGAAGGTCTCCGTGAGGCTGCCCAGGTTGCCGACCCGGTTGGGGATGTCGGCGTGGAAGACCATCAGGAGGGTGAGCGCCAGGGAGACCAGCGCGAGCAGGATGCCCCGGCGCCAGATCCCCCGGTCCCGGCGGAGCCGGGCGAGGGCGGTCCGGAACCGGGAGCGCCCGCCGTTCGCGCCGTCGTACTCGGTCTCCGTCATGTCCACCCGCGTCATCGCCTGTCCTCACTGCTGCCTTGCCGCCGTGCGCCGTACCGCCTCGCCGCGACCCTAGGCGATCACGGGACGGCGGTACTCACCCAGGGACGACGCCCGCGCGTGGCGGGTTCCTGCGGAAGGCCGTTACGCGACGGTTGTGACAGAACGCGCACATGCGTACGGGTCCGCGCCCCGGCGCCGGGCGGCGGGGCGGAGCCCCCGTGGTGTCCCCGGCCGTCCGGCGGCCGGGCCCGTCCATGACGGCGGTGTGAACAGCGCCACTGCGGCCCACTTCCCCGCCCGCCCGCCGAAGTGCCACCATGGATGCGGTCCGGGGACGCCGTGAGGGCGCCTCGAGATGACGACAAGGAGCCGTTCGCCATGACGCTTCAGGCTGCCCAGAACCCGCCCGCCGACCACAGCGGCAGCACCAACAAGTCGCTGTACGGGGGGAAGGGCACCCGCCGCATCACCGTCCACGACATCGCCGCCGCCAAGGCGCGCGGCGAGAAGTGGCCCATGCTCACCGCCTACGACGCGATGACCGCCTCCGTCTTCGACGAGGCCGGCATCCCCGTGATCCTCGTCGGCGACTCGATGGGCAACTGTCACCTCGGCTACGACACCACCGTGCCCGTCACGATGGACGAGATGACCCTGCTCTCCGCCGCCGTCGTGCGCGGGACCAGGCGGGCCCTCGTCGTCGGGGACCTGCCCTTCGGTTCGTACCAGGAGGGGCCCGTCCAGGCCCTGCGCAACGCCACCCGGCTCGTCAAGGACGCCGGTGTCGGCGCGATCAAGCTGGAGGGCGGCGAGCGCTCGCTGCCGCAGACCGAGCTGCTGGTCCAGGCGGGCATCCCCGTCATGTCCCACCTGGGCCTCACCCCGCAGTCCGTCAACACCATGGGCTACCGGGTGCAGGGCCGCTCGGACGAGGCCGCCCACCGGCTGCTCCGCGACGCCAAGGCGGCGCAGGACGCGGGCGCGTTCGCGGTCGTCCTGGAGCTCGTGCCGGCCGAACTGGCCGCCGAGGTCACCCGTTCGCTGGACATCCCGACCATCGGCATCGGCGCCGGTGCCGGGACCGACGCGCAGGTCCTCGTCTGGACCGACATGGCCGGTCTGACCGGCGGCAGGGTGCCGCGCTTCAGCAAGCAGTACGCGAACCTCCGCGAGACGCTCGGCGACGCCGCGCGCGCCTTCGCCGAGGACGTCTCCGGCGGGGCGTTCCCGGCCGAGGAGCACACCTTCCACTAGGTCGTGTCCGGAACGTAGCGCCGTCTGCCCGGAGGGCAGGGGTCGCGGCGTCCGGTGCGTGCGATCGCAAGGCACCGGGACGCCCTCGTAGCGGAGCTACTGGGGCATTTCGGCAACGCGGTGAGCGTGCGTGCCGGGCGCCGCGACCCAGGCGGGACTTTCCGGACACGACCTAGGGGTCCGGGGTCCTCCCGGAAGCTCGGGAACGCCCCCGCCGACAGCCCGCCGACAGCCCCGTCGGCGGGCTGTCGGCCGTCTGTCGGGGGACTGTCGGTGGCGTCCTGTTTCCTGAGGGACATGACGCGATCACACACCAACGCCGTCGAGGTCCGGGGCCTCGTGAAGCACTTCGGCAAAACGAAGGCCCTCGACGGGGTCGACCTGGACGTCCGGGAGGGCACGGTCCTCGGGGTGCTCGGCCCCAACGGCGCCGGGAAGACCACGCTCGTCCGCTGCCTGTCCACCCTGCTCGTCCCGGACGCCGGGACCGCCTTCGTCGCCGGGTACGACGTGGTGCGCCAGCCCCGCCAGCTGCGCCGCACCATCGGCCTCACCGGCCAGTACGCCTCGGTCGACGAGAAGCTGTCCGGCCGGGAGAACCTCTACATGATCGGGCGGCTGCTCGACCTCTCCCGCAAGGACGCCCGGAGCCGTGCCGACGAGCTCCTGGAGCGCTTCTCCCTCACCGAGGCCGCCGGGCGGCCCGCGATGAACTACTCGGGCGGCATGCGCCGGCGGCTCGACCTGGCCGCCTCGATGATCGGGAACCCCGCCGTCCTCTACCTGGACGAGCCGACGACCGGTCTCGACCCCCGCACCCGCAACGAGGTCTGGGACGAGGTGCAGCGGATGGTCTCCGAGGGCGCCACGGTCCTGCTCACCACCCAGTACATGGAGGAGGCGGAGCAGCTCGCGAGCGAACTGACCGTCATCGACCGCGGCAGGGTCATCGCCAACGGCAAGGTGGACGACCTCAAGGCCCGGGTCGGCGGCCGCACCCTGAAGGTGCGCCCGGTGGACCCGGCCGACCTGACCGCCATGGCCGCCGCGCTCCGCGAGACCGGTCTCGACGGCGTCGCCGGCGCGACCGTCGTCACCGACGAGGGCGCGCTGTACGTGCCGATCCTCGCCGACGAGCAGCTGACCGCCGTCGTGGGCCTGCTCGGCGCGCGCGGCTTCGGCATCGCCCACATCGGCACCCACCTGCCCAGTCTGGACGAGGTGTTCCTGGCGATCACCGGCCAGAAGACGTCCGCGTCCGACGCGCTTCCCGAGGAGGTCGCCGCATGAGCGCCACCACCACGACCACCCAGCTCTCCAAGCCCTCCGCGGACGGCCCGGACACGGGCGCGGACCGGGCCCGGACGCTGCCCGACGAGGGCCGGATCGGCCTGCGGGCCAACCTGCGCCACATCGGCGCCCTGGCCCGCCGCAACGCCCTCCAGATCAAGCAGGACCCGGAGTCGATGTTCGACGCCGTCCTGATGCCGATCATCTTCATCCTGCTGTTCGTGTACGTCTTCGGCGGCGCGATCGCCGGCAAGGGCAACAACGACGCGTACGTGAACTACGTGACGCCCGGTCTGATGGCGATGATGGGCATGAACATCGCGATGGCCGTCGGGGTCGGCATCAACGACGACTTCAAGAAGGGGGTCATGGACCGGTTCCGGACGATGCCGATCGCCCGGTCCTCCGTCCTGATCGCCAAGATCGTCGTCGAGGTCGGCCGGATGCTGGTCGCCACCGCGATCCTGCTCGGCATGGGCTTCCTGCTCGGCCTGGACATCAAGACCTCGGTCCTCGGCCTCCTCGCCGCGATCGGCCTGTCGATGGTCTTCGGCGCCTCGCTGATGTGGATCTTCATCCTGCTCGGGCTCACCGTGAAGACGGCGCAGGCCGTCCAGGGGATGGCCATGCTGGTCCTGATGCCGCTCCAGTTCGGTTCGTCGATCTTCGCCCCGCCGACCTCGATGCCCGGCTGGCTGGAGACGTTCACCGACTACAACCCGCTCTCCAACCTCGCGGACGCCGCGCGGAACCTGGTCAACGGCGGCCCGGTCGCCCACTCGGTGTGGATGACGCTCGGCTGGTCGGTCCTGATCACGGTCGTCACGGCACCCCTCGCGGTCGCCAAGTTCCGCAGGAAGACCTGAGCCGGCGGCGAGAACCCCCCTCGGGATCGGCCCCCTCGGGGATCAGGACTCGGCGCGTCCTCTGATCGCGTCGGCGGCGCGTCCGAGCAGGGCGGCGGCCTCCTCCAGGGAGAGGCCGTCGCCCTCGGCGCGTGCCGCCCCGAACTCCCCGTCGCCGAGCACGGACCGGGCCAGGGCGGTGGCCCGCTCCTGCTGTTCCCGCTCCGCCGGCGACAGCAGGTGCCCCGGCGGGACCAGCGCGTCCCTGGCCCCGAGCAGCACCGCGCCGGTCCGCGCCTCCGGTCCGCCGAGCCCCGCGAGCGCCCAGGCGGCGACGGTCAGGTGCGCCGCCGGCATCTGCGGGCCGATCATCATGGACAGCGGCTCCAGGGAGCGCTCGTACGCCTCCGCCGCGAGGACGAGCCCGGAGCCGTACCGGCCGTCCAGGACGTCCAGCCAGCCCAGGCCGCCGAGGGTGAAGCCCTCGAAGAGGGCGAGGGTCTCGGTGTCGAACTCCTTCCGCAGCGTCAGGAGGTGCTCGCGGGCCTCGGCGGTGCGCCCCGCGCGGCCGAGCGCCACGCCGAGGAACATGCGGGCGCCGACCCGGGGTTCGTGGCCCAGGCCGTGGTCGCCGTCCAGGATCTCGCGCAGGATCGCCTCGCCCTCGTCGAGCCGGCCGGACTCGACGAGCGTGCCGGCGTACCGGGCCCGCAGGAGCAGCACCTGCGCCTGGGCGCCGATCCGTTCGGCGTAGCCGATGGCGGCGGTGAAGTCCGCGGCCGCCTCCTCGAACTCCAGCCGCCGTTCCCTGGCCTCCGCGCGGGAGGAGAGCGCCTCGGCCGCGCCCCAGGCGTCACCGAACCGGACGAAGACCTCCAGGCTCTCGTCGGCGTCGGCGATGGCCTCGGCGGCCCGGTCGCCCCGGTTGGCGAGCATGTTGGCGCGCAGCTGGAGCACGTTGGCGAGGTCCCAGTCGTAGCCGTACCGGCGGCAGGCGTCGACGGTGACGTCGAGCAGTTCGCCGAGCCGGTCGGCCTCCCCGGCGAGGAGGAGCGCGAAGAAGGCGTAGGTGCCGGGCAGCCGGCAGGACTGGGGCAGGCCGGGGTCGTACACGGCGGTCATCTCGCGCAGCCGCCGCACGCCCTCGGGGCTGGTCCAGCGGCCGGTCTGGTGGCTCATGTTGATCAGTTCGACGAGTCTCACCCCGCGCCGGGCCTCCCACCGCTGCTCCTCGGAGAGCGGCGGCGGCGCGGCCGTGCACGGCTCGTACAGGGGCACGACGGGGGCGGCGGGCGGCGCGAACGGGTCGGGTCCGAGGGCCGCGGCGGCCTCGGTCCAGTACAGGGCGTCGGTGCGCAGGTCGCGCATCTGCCAGTACCAGAGCAGGCAGTGGACGAGGACGAGCGCCTCGTCCTCGTCGCGGGCGTCGACGGCCCGGCGCAGGGCGGTGCGGAGGTTGCCGTACTCGGCCCCGAAGCGGGCGATGGCGGCGACCTGCCCCGGTCCGCGCAGCTCGGGGTCGGTGCGGCGGGCCAGCTCCCGGTAGTACGTCAGGTGCCGCCGCTCCACCGCGGTCCGCTCCCCGGCCTCCTCCAGCCGCTCCCGCGCGTACTCCGCCACCGTTTCGAGCAGCCGGTAGCGCATCCCCGCCTCGCCCGGCGAGGCGACCACCAGCGACTTGTCGACCAGCGCGCCCAGGGCGTCCAGCACGTCCCCGGTGCCGTCGCCGACGCACACCGCCTCCGCCGCCGCCAGGTCGCACCCGCCCGTGAACACCGCGAGGCGCCGCAGCACCGCCCGCTCCGCCCCGTCGAGCAGGTCCCACGACCAGTCCACCACCGCCCGCAGCGTCTGCTGGCGCGGCAGCACCGTCCGCGCCCCCGCCGTCAGCAGCCGGAAGCGGTCGTCGAGCCGGTCCGCGATCTGCCGCACCGACAGCATCCGCAGCCGCGCCGCCGCCAGTTCGATCGCCAGGGGCAGCCCGTCCAGGCGCCGGCACACCTCCTCCGCCGCCTCCCGGTCCTCCCCCACCGAGAACCCCGGCCGCGCCGCCGCGCCCCGCTCCCCCAGCAACCGCAGCGCCGTCCCCGTCGGCAGCGGTCCCAGCGGCCGCACCGCCTCCCCCGGCACCCCCAGCGGCTCCCGGCTCGTCGCCAGGATCCGCAGCCCGGGGCAGCGGGCGAGGAGGGTCTCGGCCAGCCCGGCGGCGGCGCCGACCACGTGCTCGCAGTTGTCGAGGAGCAGCAGCATCCGGCGGCCGGCGCAGTGCTCGACGAGCCGGGCGAGGGGGTCGTTCCCGGCCCGCAGCTCCTCGGCGCCCGCGCCGCGCAGAACGGTCTCGCGGGCGCCGACGGCCGCGAGGACGGCCTCGGGCACGGCCTCCGGAGCGGTGACGGGGGCGAGTTCGGCGACCCAGACGCCGTCCGGCCAGGCTCCGGCGCCGCGTTCGGCCGCCTCCTGCGAGAGACGGGTCTTCCCGGCGCCGCCGGGGCCGAGCAGGGTGACGAGCCGGGCCGTCCGCAGGTCCTCCTGGAGGGCGGCGATCTCCTCGTCGCGGCCGACGAAGCTGGTGAGCCGCGCGCGCAGGTTGCCGGGGACGGGAGCGGGGGCGGGGAGGGGCGCGGGAGCGGCGGCGGACGCGGGTACGGGTACGGGTACGGATTCCGGCTCCGGAACGGACGCGGGCGCGAGCAGTTCCGCGTGGAGGGCCCGCAGGGCCGGGGACGGGTCCGTGCCGAGGCGGCGGGCGAGGGCGCGGCGGACCTCCTCGTAGGCGGCGAGGGCCTCGGCCGCCCGGCCGGTGTCGCGGAGGGCGCGGATCCTGAGGGCCTGGAGGGGCTCGTCCAGGGGATGGGACGCGCAGAGGTCGGTCAGGCCCGGGAGGGCGGCGGGCGCGTCCCCGAGGGCCAGGGCGGCTTCCAGCCGGGCGCGGCGGGCGTCGAGGCGGCGGGCCTCCCAGCGGGGGGCCTCCGCGCCCCGGTCCGGAAGGTCGGCGAGCGCGGGACCGCGCCAGAGGGCCAGGGCCCCGTCGAGGAGGGCGGCGGCGCGGGCCGGGTCGCCGGCGCCGAGCGCGGCCACGCCCCCGGCGGTGAGGCGCTCGAAGCGGTGGGCGTCCACGTCCTCGGGCCGGGCGTCGAGCCGGTAGCCGCCGTCGGCGGAGACCACCCGGTCCCGGCCGAGGGCCCTGCGCAGCCGTCCGACGAGGGCCTGGAGCGCGGCGACCGCGTCGGCGGGCGGCTCGTCGCCGTGCCAGACCTCGTCCACGAGGTCCGCCACGGGCACGGCGCGGCCCGCCCGCAGGGCGAGGACGGTGAGCAGCGCGCGGACCCGGGGGCCGCCGACGGGCACGCCGGTGCCGTCGGGCGCGTGGACGAGGGTGGGGCCGAGGACGGAGTAGCGCACGGGCCCATTCTCCGTGAGTCCGCGAACCCGCTCTCCGCGGGGAGCGGAAACGGGGGCGGAGGGCGGAGGGCGGAGGGCGGAGGGCGGGGGCGGAAGTCGGACGCCGGGGGGCGGGGGCCGGGGCTCCGGGGCGGAGGCCGGACGCCGGGGGGGCGGGGGCCGGGGCTCCGGGGCGGAGGCCGGACGCCAGGGGGGCGGGGGCCGGGGCCCCGGGGCGGAGGCCGGACGCCAGGGGGGAGGCCGGACGCCGGAGGCGGAGGCCGGACGCCAGGGGGCGGAGACGGAGGCCCCGCAGGCGAAAGCCGGGGCCCGGAACCGGGTCCGCCCCCGGTACGTTCCCCGCACACCACCCCGCACCGACCCCGACCCCGACCCGCCCCCGTACCGACCCGTCCCCGTCCCCTTGGGAGCCCCCACCATGACCACGGCCACCACCCGGAGCCACGAGCGGCGGATCAGCCCCGTCTTCCTGGCGATCCTCGCCGTCATGGCCGTCACCGGCTGGGCGGTGTGGACGGACTTCGCCGCCCTGCCCGGTCTGGCGGTCTTCCTCTTCGTGACCTCGGCCTGGGTGGTGTCGCTCTGCCTGCACGAGTACGCGCACGCCCGGACGGCCCTGTACGGCGGGGACGTCACGGTGGGCGCCAAGGGCTACCTGACCCTGAACCCGCTGGCGTACACGCACGCGGTGCTGAGCGTCGTGCTCCCGGTGCTCTTCGTGATCATGGGCGGGATCGGCCTCCCGGGCGGCGCGGTCTTCGTCGACCGGGGCCGGATCGGGAGCCGCTGGAAGCACAGCCTGGTCTCGGCGGCGGGTCCCCTGACCAACGTGCTCTTCGCGCTGGTCTGCACGGCCCCGTTCTGGCTGGACGCGCTGGACGGCGTGCCGCCGGCCTTCCGGTACGCGCTCGCGTTCCTGGCGTTCCTCCAGGTGACGGCGGCGCTCCTGAACTTCCTGCCGGTGCCGGGGCTCGACGGGTACGGGGTCGCGGAGCCCTGGTTGTCGTACGGCCTGAAGCGGCGGATCGAGCCGTACGCGCCGTACGGCTTCTTCGTCGTGATCGCCCTGCTGTTCGTCCCGGCGGTCAACGGGGCGTTCTTCGACGCGATCGACGCGCTGATGCGGGCCCTCGGGGTGCCGGAGGCGAGCCGGTACTGCGGCGCGCGGCTGTTCCGGTTCTGGGAGGGGACGCCGGAGTTCTGCGGGGCCTGAGGCGGATCAGCCCCGCGCGGCGGCCTTCTCGACCCTGGCGCGGCGGAGGTAGTACCAGGCCATGTTGGAGGAGAGGCCGGCGAGGAGGATCCAGACGACGCCGAGGAAGCTGCCCTCGACGAAGGAGACGACGGCCGCGACGACGGCGAGGACGCAGACGACGGAGGCGTAGAGGGCGAGGCGGGGCATGGGGGTCGGCTCCTGTCCGGGTACGGCTGACGGTGCCCGTCCAGTGTCCCCCATGCCCGGAAGCTTCCGTTCTCCGGCTCGCCCTCCCGCCCGCGCGCCCCGCCCCGGCCGCCTCAGACGTCGGTGATCCGGAGGCCCGCGTGGGCCTTGTAACGGCGGTTGACCGAGATCAGGTTGGCGACGAGCGACTCGACCTGGTGGGCGTTGCGCAGCCGGCCGGCGAAGACGCCGCGCATGCCGGGCACGCGGCCGGCGAGGGCCTGGACGATCTCCACGTCGGCGCGCTCCTCGCCGAGGACCATCACGTCGGTGTCGATCTCCTCGACGGAGGCGTCCTGGAGGAGGACGGCGGAGAGGTGGTGGAAGGCGGCGGTGACCCGGGAGGCGGGGAGGAGCGCGGCGGCCTGTTCGGCGGCCGAGCCCTCCTCGGGCCTGAGGGCGTAGGCGCCCTTCTTGTCGAAGCCGAGGGGGTTGACGCAGTCCACGACGAGCTTGCCGGCCAGCTCCTCGCGCAGCGACTCCAGCGTCTCCGCGTGGCCGTCCCACGGCACGGCGACGATCACGACGTCGCTGCGGCGGGCGGTCTCGGCGTTGTCGGCGCCCTCGACGCCGTGGCCCAGCGCCCCGGCCGCCTCCCGCGCGCGCTCGGCCGAGCGGGAGCCGATGATCACCTTCTGGCCGGCCCGGGCGAAGCGGTGGGCGAGGCCGCGGCCCTGTTCGCCGGTGCCGCCGAGGACGCC
The DNA here is from genome assembly GCF_042892575.1 of Streptomyces sp. NPDC001744. Classification (NCBI taxonomy): domain Bacteria; kingdom Bacillati; phylum Actinomycetota; class Actinomycetes; order Kitasatosporales; family Streptomycetaceae; genus Streptomyces; species Streptomyces sp. NPDC001744. The sequence goes on along the minus strand of NZ_JBIAUG010000018.1, from coordinate 20,728 downwards.
GACGACGAGGTGGGAGACGTCGGGGAGGTCCCACGGGTCCTTGGGCGCCTTGGACCGCTGGGACGCTTCGGAGGCCGTGGGGGCGGCGGGGGCGGCGGGGTCCTGGGGCGCGCTGGGGGAATGCGAAGTCATGGACCCGACATTACCCAGCGGCGGGGCGGCCGGGCCGTACCCGTACGGGAGACCCCCGGGGTCCGGGGCGCGCGACGCCCCGTGGTCCCCGGGGCGCCCGTGGGACCCGTACGGGTGGAACCCTCGGAATCGGGCCGCACGCGGGCCCGGCGTGGTGCAGGATGCGGGCGCATGGACGCCGTACGGGTCGCGCTGCTGCGGGACGTGCTCGCCGGGACGGAGTGGCCGGGGGCGGCCCGCCGGTTCGCGGGGACGCTCCGTTCCTCGGTGACGGCGCACCGGGGCGGGCTGCTCCTGGTCGGCACCGAGGAGTACGAGCCCTGGCACCTGGCGGCGCACCTGGTGGACGAGTCCGCCTGGTCGGGACTTCCGGAGCTGGCGCCGACGCTGGTGCGGCACCGGGTGCGGCCGGGCGCCCCGGCGCACCTGGCGGTCGGTCTGGGCCGGCTGGAGACGGCGGGGCGCGGGGCGACGCTCCTGGTGGTGGCCCCGGAGCGGCCGGACGCGGGGCTGCTCCAGCGGGTGCACGACGCCCGGCGGGCGGGGGCGACGGTGCTGGCCCTCGACGGGGGCGACACGGAGGTGCGGGGGCTCGCGCACGAGACGCTGACGGTGGCGGAGGGGGCGGAGGTGGACCTGGACACCGTGCAGCACCTGGTGAGCGCGGCGGCCGGGGAGAACAGCGTGCCGTCGCCGCGCGGCGGCCGCCGTCTCCGGGACCGTCTCGCGGAGCTCGTGGACCGCCTGACGGCGCCGCCGCCGCCGCGCTGGTAGGCCCCGGCACGGCACGGTCTCCCCACGGACCGCCGGACGGGACCCGGCACGGTCTCCCCACGGACCGCCGAACGGGGCCTTCCCCGTTTCGTCCGGTCGCCTCCGGCACCTCCCGTACGGGACCTCCCCGCTTATCCGGTTGCCTCCGGCACCTCCCGTACGGAACATGGCCCCTCGTGTCCTCCGTGCTCTCGAAGTTTTCCGCCGTTCTGCCCGACCTGGCGCCCTGGCGCGCCTCGCGCGACTTCCGGCTCCTGTGGGTCCAGGGGCTCGTGACGTTCTTCAGCAGCGCCATGGCGATGGTCGCCCTGCCGCTGCAGATCAAGGAGCTGACGGACTCGCCGCTCGCGGTCGGCGCGATGGGCGCGGTCGAGCTGGTGCCGCTCGTGGTGTTCGGCCTGTACGGCGGGGCGCTCGCGGACGCGGTCGACCGGCGGCGGGTGATCCTGTGGACCGAGGCGGGTCTCGGCGCGCTCGCCGTGGTCCTGCTGGTCAACGCGCTGCTGCCGGAGCCGATGCTCTGGCCGCTGTACGTGGTCGCGGCCGGGGTGTCGGCGCTCGCGGGGCTCCAGCGGCCCGCGCTCGACTCGCTGTTCGCCCGGATCGTGCCGCACGAGCATCAGACGGCGGCGGCGGCGCTGAACTCGCTGCGCTGGCAGACGGGCGCCATCGCGGGCCCGTCGATCGCGGGCCTGGTGGTGGCGTACGCGGGCCACGCGCCCGCGTACGCGGTGACGGCGGGCGGTTTCGCGGTCTCGGTCCTGATGTGCCGGGGCCTCTCCCCCGCGCCGCCCGCGCACGACGCGGAGAAGCCGTCGCTGCGGGGGATCGCGGAGGGCGCCCGGTACGCCTGGTCGCGGCCCGTGCTGCTCGGCACGTACGCGATCGACATGGCGGCGATGTTCTTCGCCTTCCCGAACGCGATCTTCCCGTTCCTCGCGGACGACCTGGACGCGGACTGGTCGCTCGGCCTGATGTACGCGGCGGGGTCGGTCGGCTCGCTGGTCCTGGGGCTGACCAGCGGCTGGACCTCCAAGGTGCGGCGGCACGGCCTGCTGGTGGCCGGCGGGGCGGCGGCCTGGGGCCTGGCGATCGCGGCGGCCGGCCTGTTCGGGAACGTCTGGCTGGTGCTGCTGTGCCTGGCCTTCGCGGGCGCGGGCGACATGCTGAGCGGTCTGGGCCGCTCCACCATCTGGAACCAGACGATCCCGGAGGAGCTGCGCGGCCGGCTCGCCGGCATCGAGGTGCTGTCCTACAGCGTCGGCCCGCAGCTGGGGCAGGTGCGGGCGGGCGTGATGGCGGGCTGGACCGGCACCCGGACGGCGATCTGGACGGGCGGAGTGGCCTGCGTGGCCTCGGTGGGGCTGCTCTGCCTGGCGCTGCCGAAGCTCATGACGTACGACTCCGGGACGGACGCGGACTCGTTGCGCCGGAGGGCGCAGCAGGCGGCGGCGGAGAAGGCCCGCACGGAGACCACCGGGGCCGCCTGAGCCCGCGCGGGGCCCCGGCCCGGCCCCGGACGGCCCCGGACGCGGGGCCCCGGCGCGGGCGGGGCGGGTGCCCGGGGCCGGGCCCCCGGGCCTCCGTGCCGTTCCTGCTCGGTCCTGCTCGGGTCACTCGGGTCCTACCCGGTTCCTACTCGGGGTCCTCGTCCTTCCCCGCGCGGTCGTGCCAGCGCGGGTCGGTCTCCCACTCCAGGTTCCGCTCGCGGGCGGTCTCCAGGGCGTGGGCGGCCTCCGCACGGCCGGGATACGGGCCGAAACGGTTCTTCGCGGGGCAGTCGGGGCCTTCCTCGACCTTCTTGTGCTCCAGGCAGTAGTACCACTCGCCCGGTTTGCCCGTGGTGCGCTTCTTGAACAGGGCCATCGTCGGCTCCTTCCTCCGGAGATCATGGTGCCCCGGACCCGGTCGTTACACTCGCTGGCATGTCTGGCCAGTCGCTTCTCGTACCGGGGGAACTCTCCCCCCACCGCTCCGTTCCGGGCTCCATCCGCCGCCCCGAGTACGTCGGGAAGCCCGCCCCGGCCCCGTACACCGGTCCCGAGGTGCAGGATTCCGACACCATCGAGCGGATGCGGGTCGCCGGCCGCATCGCCGCGCGGGCGATGGAGGAGGCCGCCAAGCACATCGCCCCGGGGGTGACCACCGACGAGCTCGACCGGGTCGCGCACGAGTACATGTGCGACCACGGCGCCTACCCGTCCACCCTCGGCTACCGCGGGTTCCCGAAGTCCCTGTGCACCTCGGTGAACGAGGTGATCTGCCACGGCATCCCGGACTCCACGGTGCTGCGGGACGGCGACATCGTGAACCTGGACGTCACGGCGTACATCGACGGCGTCCACGGCGACAACAACGCCACCTACCTCTGCGGCGACGTGGACGAGGAGTCGCGACTGCTCGTGGAGCGGACGCGTGAGGCCCTGAACCGGGCGATCAAGGCGGTGAAGCCGGGCCGCCGGATCAACATCGTCGGGCGGGTCATCGAGTCGTACGCCAAGCGCTTCGGCTACGGCGTCGTGCGCGACTTCACCGGGCACGGCATCAACACGTCCTTCCACTCCGGTCTGATCGTGCCGCACTACGACTCCCCGCACCACACGACCCTCATCCAGCCCGGCATGACCTTCACCATCGAGCCGATGCTGACGCTCGGCACCCACGACTACGACATGTGGGACGACGGCTGGACCGTGGTGACCAAGGACCGCAAGCGGACGGCCCAGTTCGAGCACACCCTCGTGGTGACGGAGACCGGGGCCGAGATCCTGACGTTGCCCTGACCCGGAAAGCGGGTAGCCCTTCTTGCCGACAGGACGTCGGGAACCGGTTGACTTAGGTAAGCCTAAGTCGACAGGATCGTCACCGGTACCCGTCCCCCCGGCCCGGAGGTACGCCTTGGACACGCCCTTCTCGACGCTCATCCGCACGGCGTCGCAGGATCAGCACACCGAAGCGGAGACGTCGTCCTTCATGGGCGACCTCCTGGGCGGGCGCCTCGGCGTCGACGCCTACGCGCGCTACACGGAGCAGCTCTGGTTCGTCTACCGGGCCCTGGAGGAGGGCGCGGAGGCGCTGCGCGGGGACCCGGTCGCCGGACCGTTCGTCCGGCCCGAGCTGTTCCGCACGGCCGCCCTGGAACGGGACCTCGCCCATCTGCGGGGCCCGGACTGGCGGGCCGGCCTCGCGCCGCTGCCGGCCACCGCGGCGTACGCCGAACGGGTCGCCGAGTGCGCCCGCGACTGGCCCGCCGGCTACGTGGCCCACCACTACACGCGCTACCTGGGCGACCTGTCGGGCGGCCAGGTCATCCGCGACCGCGCGGAGCGCGCCTGGGGCTTCGCGCGCGGGGGCGACGGAGTCCGCTTCTACGTCTTCGAGGAGATCCCCAACCCGGCCGCCTTCAAGCGGGCCTACCGGGAGCTGCTCGACGGGGTGGACGCCGACGACCTGGAGAAGCAGCGGATCGTGGACGAGTGCCGGCGCGCCTTCGGCTTCAACAGCGCGGTCCTCCGCCGGCTCGGGAGCGAGTTCCCGCTGAGCGCGTGACGCCCGTACGGGGCGGGGTCAGCGGGTGAGCGTGCCCTCCAGGCGGACGCGCCCGCCCAGTTCCACGACGCCGTCGGGGCCGGGGGCCGTGAGCAGCTGCGAGCCCCGGCCCTGCGTGATGTTCAGGGCCCGCCCCAGCTCCGCCGTGAGGAGCAGCGCCGCCGCCCCGGTCGCCTCGTCCTCGTCGATGCCGTCGCCGCGCCCCGGGAAGGCCCGCGCCCTGATCCGGCCCGCCGCCTCCTCCTCCCAGGCCCAGGCGTAGATCCACTCGCCGGGCTCGGGCACCTCCAGCGCCTCGACCTCGGCCGCGGAGGCGTACCGGCGCAGGGTGCGGGGCGGGGCCCATTCGGCGCGCGCCTCGATCCAGGTGAACTCCCCGTCGCCGCGGACCCACACCTCGCCCGCCGGCGGGTGGACGACCTCCAGGTCGAGGAGCCAGGCCGCGCCGACGAGCGGATGTCCGGCGAACGGCAGCCGCAGGCCGGGCGTGTAGATGTCGACGGTCCCGCGCTCCGGGTCGTCCACGAACACCGTCTCGCTGAAGCCGAGCTCCTTGGCGAGCGCCTGCCGCGACGCCTCGTCGGGGTGGGTACGGGCGTCCCGCACGACCCCCAGGGCGTTCCCGTGCCGGCCGTCGCCCGCGCAGAAGACCCGCAGGACGTCGATGTCAGTGGCGGTCGCGTTCATGACGGAATTGAACCACCCGGTCACGCGGCGGCAGGGCGGCATCCGGGATACGGGCGGCGCGGGACGGCGGCCGGACGCCCGCCGCCGACGGGCCGGAACCCCCGCCCGTCCACCCCCCTTGACCCTTCCTTGACCGCGGCCTGAACCCTTCTTGGAGCCCCCGTGACCTCTCCGTGTCCGATGTGCCGGGGATGAGAGCCGGATCACTGGACGGACCGGTATGACCACGGTAAGCCTCCGCTAAGTTAGGTCCGCCTCAGTTCCCCGTCCCGCCGTCCCTGGAGCCCCCATGCGAGCCGTCCGCCTCTCCGTCGTCACCGCCGCAGCGACCGCCGCGGCCCTGACCGCCGTCACGGGCTGCGCGGAGAAGGGCGGCGGCGACGCGAAGGACGGCGCGATCACCGTCGTCGCCAAGGACGACTCCTGCGAGGTGTCGAAGAAGGAGTTCCCGGCCGGACACGTGAAGCTGGCCGTCGAGAACCGGGGCTCCAAGGTCACCGAGGTCTACGTCCTCCACCCGGACGACCGGATCGTCACCGAGCGCGAGAACATCGGCCCCGGCACCAGCGCCACGCTCACCGCCGAGATCAAGCCCGGTGACTACGCGATCACCTGCAAGCCCGGCATGAAGGGCGCGGGCATCCGGCAGCAGGTCAAGGTCACCGGCGGTACCGCCGCCGCCGGGCGCTCCCCCGAGATGGACGCGGCCGTCGCCGCCTACCGCCAGTACGTCCTGGCGCAGGCCGAGGAGACCCTCCCCAAGGTGAAGGTCTTCACCGACGCCGTCCGCGCCGGGGACGTCGAGGCCGCGAAGAAGGCGTACGCCGTCTCCCGCGTCGGCTGGGAGCGCACCGAGCCGGTCGCGGAGTCCTTCGGCGACATCGACCCCAAGGTGGACGTCCGCGAGGACGGCCTGGAGGACGGCCAGGACCCGGCGAAGGACTGGACCGGCTGGCACCGCCTGGAGAAGGCGCTCTGGCAGGACAAGAAGATCGACACCCGGGAGAAGGAGCTCGCGGACGCCCTGGACAAGGACCTCGCGGACTGGGTGAAGCGGGTCGGCAGGGCCGAGATCACCCCGACCTCCATGGCCAACGGCGCCAAGGAGCTCCTGGACGAGGTCGCGAGCGGCAAGGTCACGGGCGAGGAGGAGCGCTACTCCCACACCGACCTGGTCGACTTCAAGGCGAACGTCGAGGGCGCGCAGATGTCCTTCGGCCTGCTGAAGCCGGTCGCGTCGAAGAACGACCCCGCGCTGGTCGCCGAGCTCGACAAGCAGTTCGCCGCCCTGAACGCGCTGCTCGACAAGTACCGCGCGGACAAGAGCGGCTACGACTTCACCCCGTACGACAAGGTCGGCAAGGAGCAGCGCAAGGAGCTGTCGGACGGCGTCAACGCGCTGGCCGAGCCGCTCTCCAAGCTGGCCGCCGCCGTCGTCAAGTGACCGGAGGCCCCGACATGAGCGAGCCCATTGACAGGGGCGACAGGACCGCCGCGCGGGAGACCGCCGCGCCCTCCCGCCGCACGGTCATCGGCTGGGGCGGCGCCGGGCTCGCGCTCGGTGCCGCCGCGGCCGGTGGCGCCGTCGCGCTGACCCGGGACGGGGGCGGCGCGGAGCCGGTCGCCGACGGCGGTCCGGCCGTGCCCTTCCACGGCTCGCACCAGGCCGGCATCGCCACCGCCGTGCAGGACCGGCTGCACTTCGCGGCCTTCGACGTGAAGACGCGGGACCGGGCGGAGCTGGTCCGGCTGCTCCAGGACTGGACGCGGGCCGCCGAGCGGATGACGGCCGGCTCCGAGGTCGGCGAGGGGGCGTACGGCGGTCTGCCGGAGGCCCCGCCGGACGACACCGGCGAGGCCCTCGGCCTCAAGCCCTCCCGGCTCACCCTCACGATCGGCTTCGGGCCCTCGCTCTTCGACGGGCGCTTCGGCCTGAAGGACAGGCGCCCCGGGGCCCTGATCGACCTGCCCCGCTTCCCCGGCGACAACCTGGACCCGGCCCGCAGCGGCGGCGACCTCTGCGTCCAGGCGTGCGCGGACGACCCGCAGGTCGCGGTGCACGCCATCCGCAACCTCGCCCGGATCGGTTTCGGCCGGGTCGCGGTGCGCTGGTCCCAGCTCGGCTTCGGCAAGACGTCCTCGACGACCCCGGACGCCCAGACCCCGCGCAACCTCTTCGGCTTCAAGGACGGCACCCGCAACATCGCGGGCACCGACACCGCCCGCCTCGACGAGCACGTGTGGGTCTCCGGGAAGGACGCGCGGGGCCCGGCGGCCTGGATGGCCGGCGGCTCGTACCTCGTCGCCCGCCGCATCCGCATGAACATCGAGACCTGGGACCGGACCTCGCTCGCCGAGCAGGAGGACGTCTTCGGCCGCGACAAGCGCGAGGGTGCCCCGGCCGGAAGGGCGAAGGAGCACGACGAGCCGTTCCTGAAGGGGATGAAGCCGGACGCGCACGTCCGGCTCGCCCACCCGGACAGCAACGGGGGCGCGGCGATGCTGCGCCGGGGCTACTCGTTCACGGACGGCACGGACGGTCTCGGGCGCCTGGAGGCGGGGCTGTTCTTCCTCGCGTACCAGCGGGACGTCCGCACCGGGTTCCTGCCGGTGCAGACCTCGCTGGCCCGTTCCGACGCCCTCAACGAGTACGTCCAGCACGTGGGTTCGGCGGTGTTCGCGATACCGCCGGGCGTCCGGGACACCGGCGACTGGTGGGGCCGGGCCCTGTTCTCGTGAGCCCGGCCCGCGCCCACCCCGGCCCGTACCGTCCCGGTCCGCGCCACTCCGGTCCACACCACTCCGGTTCACGCATTCCTGGGAGGGAGCCGACGTGTTCGGTAACTATCTGATCGGCCTCCGCGAGGGCCTCGAAGCCAGCCTGGTCGTCTGCATCCTCATCGCGTACCTGGTGAAGACCGGGCGGCGGGACGCGCTGAAGCCGGTCTGGGCCGGCGTCGGCGTGGCCGTCGGCGTCGCCCTGGCCTTCGGCGCCGGGCTCGAGTTCGGCTCCCAGGAGCTGACCTTCGAGGCGCAGGAGCTGCTCGGCGGCTCGCTGTCGATCGTCGCGGTGGTCCTGGTGACCTGGATGGTCTTCTGGATGCGGCGCACGGCCCGGCACCTCAGGTCGGAGCTGCACGGGAAGCTGGACGCGGCCCTCCGGATGGGCACGGGCGCGCTGGTCGCCACCGCCTTCCTGGCGGTGGGCCGCGAGGGCCTGGAGACGGCGCTCTTCGTGTGGGCGTCGGTACGGGCGGCCTCCTCGGGCGGTTCCGAGGGCACGTACGCGCCGCTGGCCGGGGTCCTCCTCGGCCTGCTCACGGCGGTCCTGATCGGCTGGCTGTTCTACCGGGGCGCGGTGCGGATCAACCTGGCGAAGTTCTTCACCTGGACCGGCGGGATGCTGGTCGTGGTGGCGGCGGGCGTCCTCGCGTACGGCGTGCACGACCTCCAGGAGGCGCGCTTCCTCGGCGGCCTCGCGGACAAGGCGTTCGACGTCTCGGAGACGATCCCGCCGGACAGCTGGTACGGCACGCTCCTGAAGGGCGTCCTCAACTTCCAGCCGGACCCGACGGTCCTTCAGGTCACGGTGTGGGCGCTGTATCTGGTCCCCACGCTCGCGCTGTTCCTGGCCCCGATAGGGTCGGGTGCGTCCACGCGGCTGAAGAAGCAGAAGGCGACCGATGAGAAGGCTGAGGCTGGGGCGAGCACCGAGAAGACCGCTTGAGCGGCGGTCGGCGGGGCTGCTCGCGGTGACCGCCGCCGTGACCGTCCTGGCCCTGACGGCGAGCGGCTGCGTCACGGTGCACGGCGAGACGGCGCTGGTGCCGCCGGCGACGGAGGCCGAGGCGGCGCGGGCCCTCGCGGACTTCACGAGCGCCTTCAACCGGGCCGACAAGGCCCTCGACCCGGCCCTGGACGCGGACCGGGTCACCGGTCCGTTCGGGGAGATCAACCAGGCGGGTCTGCGGGCCCGCGCGGTCCTCGCGCCCGACGGCAACACGGAGCACAAGCCGCTGGAGCTGACGGACGCGCGCTTCCTGCTGCCCCGCAAGGCGGGCTGGCCGCGCTGGTTCGTCGCGGACGCCGCCTCCAACCTGAACACCGGCCGGCGCTGGCTCCTGGCCTTCGTGCGCAACGGTCCCGGGCAGGGGTGGGAGGCCGCCCACCTCGCCGTCCTGGCCGGGAGCGAGGTGCCCGCGTTCGCCGAGGAGGAGGGGTACCCCGTGCCGGTCGCCGCGGACACCGGCGCGCTGGCGGTCGCGCCCGGGAAGCTGGGCGCGGAGTACGTGGCGTACCTGAAGGACGGGCGGGAGGGGCCGTTCGCGGCGGGCCGGCACACCACGGAGTGGCGGGCGCAGCGGCGGAAGACGGCCGAGCGGCCCGGTCTCGCCACCCAGTACGCCGACCGGACCGCCGACCAGGGGGACTTCGCGCCGCTGGCGCTGCGGACCCGGGACGGCGGCGCGTTCGTCTTCTTCGCGATCCGCTACTTCGAGCGGCAGACGGCGGCGCGGGGCTACCGGCCCAAGGTGAGCGCGGACGTCAAGGCGCTGATGACCGGCACGGTCAAGGACACGGTCACCCGGGAGTGGGTGTCCGGCCAGGCGGCCCTGGTGAAGCCGAAGGGCGCGGACCGGGAGGCGGTCACGGTGGTGGGCCGGCTCCAGGGCGTGGTGGGAGCGGTGGGCTCGTAGCGCTCCCGGCGCACGGCGGGCCGGCGCCGTCCGGTCCCGCCCCGTGGGGCTCTTCCCCGTCCGGCCGGGCCCCGGCGGTCCGGCGCGAAACGGTGGGCCGGCGGATCAGTACGGGTCAGCGGGTCAGTACGGGTCAGCGGGTCAGCGGGTCAGTACGGGTCAGCGGGTCAGCGGGTCAGCGGCCAGGCGATCTCGTGGGCCGCGTGTCCGTCGTCGCCGTCCGCCCCGCGCTCGGCGGCGTGGCGGGCGCAGGCGTCCTGAAGGGTCTCCAGGAGGTTCAGCGGGTCGGGCAGCGGGTGCTCGGGGCCGCGCAGCCAGGAGACGACCGGGTGGGCGTCCTCGTCCCCGGGAAGGCGGGCCGGCGGTACGAGGACGTAGCTGCCGCGGCAGTGCCAGCGGAGGCCCGGGTGCTCGTCCATGGTCTCCGGGTGGCAGTCCAGCTCGCAGGGCCACCACTCGTCCTCGTCCTCGGGGGTGCCGCGGGTGGCGGTGAAGAAGAGCATCCGTCCGCCCTCGGGGCGGGCGTCGGCCGACTCGGCGACGGGACCGACCTCGACGCCCTCGGCGAGCAGGCGCTCCAGGGCGGCGCGGCCGGCGGCCAGCGGCACGTCGAGGACGTCGTGGACCATGCCGGTGGCGGTGATGAAGTTCGCCGCGGGCTCGTTGCGGGCCCAGCGCTCGATCTGGGCGGGGTCGGTGGTCGACTGGGTCTGCCAGGCGAAGGAGACGGGGTGCCGGCCGGGGGTGGGACAGCCGATCCGCTCGCAGGAGCAGCTGTAGCCGACCGGGTACGCGGCGGGGGCCAGGGGCAGCCCGGCGGCGGCGGTGGCCAGGAGCAGCTTCTCCCGGTCGCCCTCGTCGTCGGCCGCGGTGCGCTTGGGACGCCTGCGCAGCCACTGCGCGAGTCTGCCCTCCGTGCCGCGGTAGCGGTCGATGCCGTCGCCCATCTATCCCCTCACAACCTCGTGCTCGCCCGTTCGGCTCCGCCCATGGTCCCACCATCCTGCGCTCCGGGTGACCGGAGTGCGGAACCGGGGTGCCCGTCCGGTCGTCAGGGCCTCGGGGCGAGGCCGCGCAGGACGTGGTCGACCAGGGCGTCGGCGTAGGCGTGGGTGAGCGGCAGGGTGCGGTGGAGCCACCGGTGGTGGAGGGGCCCGACCAGGAGTTCGACGGCGAGGCGGGGGTCCGTGCCGGGGTCGACCTCTCCGGCGGCCAGGGCGGCTTCGAAGCGGCGCACGTAGAGCTGGAGCTGGGGTTCGAGCAGCGCCCCGGTGAAGCGGGCGCCCAGCTCGGGGTCCACGATCCCCTCGGCGGCGAGGGCGCGGGCGGGGACGTCGAAGACGGGGTCGTTCAACTCGTCCACGGTGGCGCGGAGGACGTGCTTGAGGTCGGCGGCGAGGTCGCCGGTGTCGGGGATGCCGCCGGTGTCGGGGATGCCGCCGGTGTCGGGGATGCCGCCGGTGTCGGGGATGCCGCCGGTGTCGGGGATGCCGCCGGTGTCGGGGGTCCCGCCGGTGTCGGAGGTCCCGCAGGTGTCGGAGGTCCCGCCGGTGTCGGGGGCCCCGCCCGCCTCCTCCCCGTCGCGGGCCCCGCCGGGCCGGGCCGCCCCGTCCACGCGGGCCGCCAGGTCGAGGAAGGCGTCGAGGAGGACGGCCGCCTTGGAGGGCCACCAGCGGTAGATGGTCTGCTTGCCGACCCCGGCGCGGGCGGCGATGCCCTCGACGGTGGTCCGCGCGTAGCCGTTCTCGGAGACGAGGGCGAGGGCGGCGTCGAAGATGGCACGGCGGGAGCGTTCGCTGCGGCGGGAGGCGTCGGGTGCGGCCTTGGCGGGCCCGGTCCTAGACATGCGCCCAACCTAGCATCAGGCGAGACGTGACGTCTCGCCTGATCGGGCGGTCCGCGAACCACCCGAACGGTCCACTGCGCGGAGGGCCCCGAAGGCGGACCATGGGGTCCACCCCGTCCCGGCATCCCGGTGCCCCGGTGTCCCGGTCCTTCCCCCTCCCGTCCGTGAGGAGCCCCTCTTGCGCACCACTCCGCGCGCGTCCTCGCCCCGCCGTTACCTGATGTGCCCACCCGCGCACTTCGCGGTGACGTACTCCATCAACCCCTGGATGGACCCCGCCAAACCGGTCGACGTCCCCCTCGCCCTCGCCCAGTGGGAGGATCTGCGCGACCGCTACCGGGCGCTCGGCCACACCGTGGAGCTCCTGGAACCGGACCCGGCGCTCCCGGACATGGTCTTCGCGGCGAACGGCGCCACCGTCGTCGGGGGCCGGGTCCTCGGCGCGAGGTTCGCGCACCCGGAGCGCGCGGCCGAGGCCGCCGCGCACCTGGCGTGGTTCCGCCGCAACGGCTGGGCGGAGGAGGACCTGCGGACGCCGGAGCACGTGAACGAGGGCGAGGGCGACTTCGCCGTCACCGCCTCCTGGATCCTCGCCGGGCGCGGCTTCCGCTCCAGCCCGCTCGCGCAGGGCGAGGCGCAGGAGTTCTTCGGCCGGCCGGTGATCGGCCTGGAGCTGGTGGACCCGCGCTACTACCACCTGGACACGGCGCTGTGCGTCCTGGACGACGCCCGCGACGAGGTCATGTACTACCCGGACGCCTTCTCCCCCGGCAGCCGCGCGGTGCTCGCCCGGCTCTTCCCGGACGCCCTGATCGCGACGGCCGAGGACGCGGCGGCCCTCGGCCTCAACGCGGTGAGCGACGGCCGGAACGTCCTGCTGCCGCAGGCGGCGGTGGGCCTCTTCGGGCCGCTGCGCGAGCGGGGCTTCGCGCCGGTCGGCATGGACCTGAGCGAACTCCTCAAGGGCGGCGGCAGCGTGAAGTGCTGCACCCAGGAGCTGCGGCCCTGAGGGGAGCCCCGGAGGACCCGTAGGGCTTGCGGAGCCCCTTCGGCCAGGCGCGCACGGTAGAAGCCCTTCACGGCGCGGGCGGGCGGCGTCGGCACCACGCTCGCCCTCGTCGGCCTCATGGTGACCGCCGCCTCCGGGCTGCCCGGCGCCGAGCAGGGCACGGCCACCGGCATCGCCACCATGACCCAGCAGGTCGGCACCGCCCTGGGCGTCGCGTCAGGACCCGTCCGCCCCCGGCGGCCACGGGTCGCCCCACTCCACGTCACGGGCCCGCTTGTAGAGGGGGCCGTGGCGCTTGGTGACCGTCTCGCGCGCGAGTCCGTCCGGACCGCACAGCTCCAGGAGGACCAGGCCCTTGCGGATCTGCGGCCTCCGGACGACGCGGGAGGGGGCCGGGACCACCGGGACGCGGGTGGCCGCCACGTACGCGTACTTCTCGTCCTCGTACGCCAGCGAACCGCCCTTCACCTGCCGGTGGAGCGAGGAGCGGCTCACCCGGGCCGAGAAGTGGCACCAGTCCGTGCCGGGCACGATCGGGCAGGCCCCGCTGTGCGGGCAGGGCGCGGCGACGGTGAACCCGGCCCCGACGAGCAGGGCCCTGGCCTCGATGATCCGCTCGTAGCCGTCCGGGGTGCCCGGCTCGACCACGACGACCGTCCGCGCGGCGCGGGCCGCCTCGGCGACCAGCGACGCCCGGTCGGCCTCCGTCAGCTCCTTGAGCACGTACGAGACGGTGACCAGGTCCGTGTCGGCGAGGCGCAGCGCGCCGCCGATCCGCTCGCGCCGCCACTCCGCGTCCAGGACGCCGCCGGCCAGCTCGCGGCCGAGCGCGAGGGCGGGCTCGGCCCAGTCGAGGACGGTCGTACGGGGCGGCCGTCCGCCCCACGCCTCCGCGACGGCCCAGCTCGCCGCGCCCGTACCGCCGCCGACGTCGGTGTGGGTGCGCGGCTCCCAGTCGGGCGCGGCGTCCCGCAGGGCGGCGAGGGCGCCCCGTACCGCCTCGAAGGTCGCCGGCATCCGGTACGCGGCGTACGCGGCGACGTCGGAGCGGTCGCGCAGCACGGGGGCGTCCGTCGGGGTGGTGCCCCGGTAGCTGGCGATCAGCCGCTCGACGGCCCGGGCGGTCCGGTGGGGCGGGAGGCCGTCGAGGACGGCGGCGAGGGCGGCGCGCAGGGAGTCGGCGGAGGCGTTCACCGAGACAGTCTAGGCGGCGGAGCCCCGTGCCTTCCCGGCCGCCGGGGCGGGCACCGCGCCCGCGTCGGCCCGCCACGGGCGGCACAGGCCCAGGAAGCAGGCTAGGGCGAGGACGGCGCAGGTGAGCTGGACGACGGCCATCGGGACGGCCGTGTGCTCGCCCGCGATCCCGACCAGCGGGGAGGCGACGGCGCCGACGAGGAAGGACGAGGTGCCGAGGAGGGCGGAGGCGGACCCGGCGGCGTGCGGGGTGCGCATCAGGGCCTGGGCGTTGGTGTTCGGCATGGCGAGGCCCATCGCGGACATCAGGACGAAGAGCCCGGCGGACACGGGCACGAGCCCGGCCTTCCCGAAGACGCCGGTGGTCATCAGGAGCAGCGCGGTCGCGGCGAGCAGGATGGTGCCGAGGCCCCAGCCGAGCGCCTTGTCGAGGCTGACGCGGCCGACGAGGAGCTTGCCGTTGATCTGGCCGACGACGACGAGGCCCACGGAGTTGAGGCCGAAGAGCAGGCTGAAGGTCTGCGGCGAGGCGCCGTAGAGCTCCTGCACCACGAACGGCGAGGCCGATATGTAGGAGAAGAGGACCGCGAAGGCGAGGCCGCCGGTCAGCATGTAGCCGGTGAAGACCCGGTCCGCGAGGAGGCCCCGCATGGTGCGCAGGGCCTCGCCCACCCCGCCCTCGTGCCGCCGCTCCGGCGGCAGCGTCTCGCCCAGGAAGCGGTGGACGACGACGGTGAGCAGGACGCCGATGGCGGCGAGGACGTGGAAGACGCCCCGCCAGTCGGTGATCCGGAGGATCTGGCCGCCGATGAGGGGGGCGACGATCGGGGCGACGCCGGAGATCAGCATCAGGGTGGAGAAGAAGCGGGCCATCTCGACGCCGTCGTAGAGGTCGCGGACGACGGCGCGGGCGATGACGATGCCGGCGGCGCCCGCGAGGCCCTGGAGCAGCCGGAAGCCGACGAGCGTCCCGGCGGTGGGCGCGAAGGCGCAGGCCGCGGTGGCGAGGACGTACACGACCATGCCGGCGAGCAGCGGGCGGCGGCGGCCCCACTTGTCGCTCATGGGGCCGACGACGAGCTGGCCGAGGGCCATTCCCGCGAGGCAGGCGGTGAGGGTGAGCTGCACGGTGGCGGCGGGCGCCCCCAGCGCCCCGGTGACCTCGGGCAGCGCCGGGAGGTACATGTCCATGGAGAGCGGGGGGAGGGCGGTGAGGCCGCCCAGGACGAGGGTGACGAGCAGTCCCGTCCGCCGGGCGGCGGTGACGCCGGGGGCGGCGGGCGCGGGAGCGGTGACGCCGGGGGCGGCGGGGTCGGGGGCCGCGGCGGGGACGCCGGCGGCGGCGAGGGCGCCGGGCGCGTCGGGAGCGACGGGCCCCGTTTCGTCTCTGTTCCCTCGCGTCGTCTTCTGACCGCTCTCCGGCATCGATCGCTCCATTTCGTTGAAACCTTGCCTATGCTCTCAGCTCGACCGGCGTGGTCGAGACCTCTGCGAGACGGGCGGGGACATGGGAACGGGTGGGCACACGGGCGAGAAGGTGCGCTGGGGGATCCTGG
Source organism: Streptomyces sp. NPDC001744 (assembly GCF_042892575.1). NCBI lineage: Bacteria > Bacillati > Actinomycetota > Actinomycetes > Kitasatosporales > Streptomycetaceae > Streptomyces > Streptomyces sp. NPDC001744. Next base: position 5,284 of record NZ_JBIAUG010000018.1, on the reverse strand, counting down.
CGACGGGCGGCATCGCGGAGCGCTTCACCACCGATCTGCTGACGCTCGACGGCTCCGAGGTGGTGGCCGTGGCGTCCCGCAGCGAGGCGCCCGCGAAGGCGTTCGCGGAGCGGTTCGGGATACCGAGGGCGTACGGGGAGTGGGCCGGTCTCCTCGCCGACGAGGACGTCGACGTGGTGTACGTGGCGACCCCGCACCACGCGCACCGGGCGGCGGCCGGCCTCGCCCTGGAGGCGGGGAAGGCGGTGCTCTGCGAGAAGGCGTTCACGCTCAACGCCCGGGAGGCGGAGGAGCTGGTCGCGCTCGCCCGGGACCGGGGCCTCTTCCTGATGGAGGCCATGTGGACGTACTGCCATCCGCTGGTCCGGCGGATCGCGGAGCTGGTGCGCGACGGGGCGATCGGCGAGGTCCGCACGGTCCAGGCGGACTTCGGGATCGCGGGCCCGTTCGCGGCGGACCACCGGCTGCGGGACCCGGAGACCGGCGGCGGGGCGCTGCTCGACCTGGGGGTGTACCCGGTGTCGTTCGCGCAGCTGCTGCTCGGGGAGCCGGACACGGTCCGGGCCCACGCCCTGCTCTCGCCGGAGGGCGTCGACCTGAACACGGGCGTGCTCCTGGGCTGGTCCGGGTCGGGGGCGTCGGCCCTGCTGTCCTGCTCGATCGTCGCGGACACGCCGGGGACGGCCTCGGTGACGGGCACGCTCGGGCGGATCGACGTGCCGCGCTCCTTCTTCGCCCCGGAGCGGTTCACCCTGCACCGCGACGGCCGGGAACCGGAGGAGTTCGTGGCGGAGGGCGACCCGCACTCCCTGCGGTACGAGGCCGCCGAGGTGGCGCGCTGCCTGCGGGCGGGCGGGACGGAGTCCCCGCTGGTACCGCTGGACGGTTCGCTCGCGGTGATGCGGACGCTCGACGCGGTACGGGACCGCATCGGCGTCCGCTACCCCGGGGAGGCCCCGCTCACGCGGGGGTGAGCCCCGGGTTGCCCGCCTCGGTGACGAAGGAGGCGGCGGTGGTGACGGGGGCGCCCGGGGTCGTCACGTACGGGACCGTGCGGAAGTCGGCGCGGGCGCTCTCCCGGTCGAGGGAGACCTTCACGTAGCCGCGCCGCCCGTGGAAGAACCGCAGGTGCGGGTTGGCCCGCATCAGTTTGTCGTAGTTCGCGGGCCGGTCGGCGCCGTCCTTGCCGCTGGTGATCGAGGTGGTGACGATCTCGGTGCCGACGGTCCGGGAGGACGGGTCGCGGAAGTCGGCCTTGAGGTCGAGGCCGTAGGCCACGTGGACGTCGCCGGTGAGCACCATCAGGTTCTCGACGCCGGCGGCCTCCGCGCCCGCCAGGACGCGCCGCCGGGAGGCCGGGTAGCCGTCCCAGGAGTCCATGGAGAGCTTGAAGTCGGCGGTGGGCCGGTCGCGGCGCTCGGCGAACACGACCTGCTGCGGCAGGACGTTCCAGCGGACCCGGGAGCGGCGCCAGCCGTCGAGCAGCCAGCGCTCCTGGGTGGCGCCGGTCAGGGTGCGCGACGGGTCCTCGGACGCGGGGCCGGGGACCTGCCAGCCGTCGCCGTACGCCTGGTCGGAGCGGTACTGGCGGGTGTCGAGGATGTCGAACCGGGCCAGGCGCCCGAAGGACAGCCGCCGGTACAGCCGCATGTCGGGGCCGTCGGGGAGCTGGGGGCGGCGCAGCGGCTGGTGCTCCCAGTAGGCGCGGTAGGCGGCGGCGCGGCGGAGCAGGAACTCCTCCGGCGGGACGTCGTTCTCGGGGGTGTCGCCCGCGTAGTTGTTCTCGGTCTCGTGGTCGTCCCAGGTGACGACGAAGGGGTGGGCGGCGTGCGCGGCCCGCAGGTCGGGGTCGGTCTTGTAGAGGGCGTAGCGCAGCCGGTAGTCCTCCAGGGTGATCGTCTCGCGGTTGAAGACGGCCGGGAGGACGCGGTCGGTGTGGGCGCGGGCGCCGCCGGTGGCGTTGACGGCGTACTCGTAGAGGTAGTCGCCGAGGTGGAAGACGACGTCCACGTCCTCCTCGGCGAGGTGGCGGTAGGCCGTGAAGTAGCCGTCGTGGTACGCCTGGCAGGAGACGGCCGCGAGCGAGAGCGCCGCGTTGTGGGCGCCGGGGGCGGGGGCGGTGCGGGTGCGGCCGACGGGGCTGGTCCAGGCGCCGGCGCGGAAGCGGTAGAAGTACACGCGGCCGGGCTCCAGGTGCTCGACCTCGACGTGCACGGTGTGCCGGAACTCCGGGTGGGCGGTGGCGGCCCCGCGCCGCACGGGCCGCCGGAAGCGCTCGTCGCGGGCGAGTTCCCAGTGGACGGTGACCCGGTGGGCGGGCAGTCCGCCGTCGGGCTCGAAGGGGCGGGGCGCGAGCCGGGTCCAGAGCAGGACGGAGCCGGGCAGCGGGTCGCCGGAGGCCACGCCCAGGGTGAAGGGGTCCTCGGTGACGTGCCGGGCGTCGAGTTCGGCGGCGGCGGCCGAACCGGCGGCGGGCAGCTGGGTGGCGAAGGCGAGCGCGGCGGCGGCCCCGGTGGCGGTGAGGAATCTCCGCCGCCCGAAGTGGCGTGCGGCGGCCCGGAGTTCCCCGGAGTGCTGGTGGATTTGGTTCATGTGCCCCTCCCCTGACGGTTGCTGTGCGCACGTCATTCCACGGGCACGGGGCGACACGGCGCTGTCGGCCACGGGGCATCCACGTGTCGGACGGATGAGTTCACGGGGCACGCGTCTCGCGTACGCTGCGCCCCCATGAGCATCGCAGTGGTGACGGGAGCGGGTTCGGGCATCGGCCGGAACGTGGCGCTCGCCCTCGCGGCGGCGGGCTGGTCGGTGGCGCTCGCGGGCCGCCGTGCGGGCGCCCTGGAGGAGACGGCGGCGGCCCTTCCGGCGGGCGACTTCCTGTGCGTCCCGACGGACGTGACCTCGGAGGACGAGGTGGCGGCCCTCTTCGCGGCGGTACGGGACCGGTACGGGCGCGTGGACCTGCTCTTCAACAACGCGGGGACGTTCGCGGGCGGCGGCGTCCCGGTCGAGGACCTGGACCCGGCGACCTGGCGGGCGGTGGTGGACGTCAACCTGACGGGGGCGTTCCTGTGCGCGCGGGCGGCCTTCCGGGCCATGAAGGAGCAGGAGCCGCGGGGCGGCCGGATCATCAACAACGGCTCGGTCTCGGCCCACGTGCCGCGCCCGCACTCGATCGCGTACACGGCGACGAAGCACGCGGTGACGGGCCTGACGAAGTCCCTCTCCCTGGACGGACGTCCGTACCGGATCGCCTGCGGCCAGATCGACATCGGCAACGCGGCGACCGACATGACGGCCCGCATGCGGACGGGCATCCTCCAGGCGAACGGCGAGCTGGCCCCGGAGCCGGTGATGGACGCGGCGGACGTGGCGGCGACGGTGGTCCACATGGCGAACCTGCCGCTGGAGGCGAACGTGCAGTTCGCGACGGTGATGGCGACGGCGATGCCGTACGTCGGCCGGGGCTGAGCCCGGCCGACGTACGGCCCCGGTCGGGGCGTTGTCCTCGTGCCCGGGTTCCGGGGAGGTATGCGCGGCGGCGCGGAGTGCCCGGGGTACCCGGGGACACGGGGCGGGGGCCGGGGCGGGCAGCGAGGGCCGGGGCGGGCGGCGTCCGCCCGCCCCGGCTCCCCGGGGAACCCCGCCGTACGCACGCGCGTGTCGGCGGCCGGGCTCGGGCCACCCGGGCGAGCGGGACGGGCCGTACACGGGCCGCCGTGGCTCCGCCGCGACGGGGCCACGGCCTCTCGGCACGGTGACGACGGTGGTTACGCTTCGGCCCGTCGCCAAGGACAGATTCGGGAGCGTGTGCAATGAGCGGGCAGGAATTCGACCGGGCCGGGGCCGTCGTCCGGACCTTGCGGGAAGCGGCCCGCCGGGGTGTGGAGGGATGCGAGCTGTCCGCCGGCTTCACGGACGCCGAGATGGACGGCTGGGGGGTGCCGGTGCCGCCGGAGGTACGGGCCGTGCTGCGGGAGATCGGCGGCGTGCGCCTCGCCGGCTCCCCCGGCGAGACGTACAGGTTCGGCCCGCACCGGCACATCGAAACCCTCGACGGCTTCTGGCGTCTGGGGGACATGGAGACCGGCGAGGGCTCGCTGCTCGTGGGCGCGCGGGCCGCCGGATGGGGACCGGTGGTGAGCGCGGACCAGTGGAGCGACGTGTGCGAGGTGACGGTCGAGGCGCCCGACTTCCTCGGCTGGCTCACCGACCGCGCCGAACGCCTGGTGTCCGGCGTGCCGGGCCGGCCCGGACCGAAGGCGTCCGTCGAGGCGGTGGCGAGCATCGAGGTGGCGGGAGGAGCCGACGCGGAACTCGCCGGACTGGTCGGGGAGGGCGACTCGTTGACCGACCTGGTCGACCTGCGGGCCCTGCCCGACTACCCGTGCCGGGTGAACTGGGAGCCGTACTTCTCCAACGCGGACGACACACCCGGTACCGGAAACAGCGTGGTCCACTACCGCCTGGCGGGCGACGGCCGGGCGATGCTGCTGCACAGCGAGGTCACCGGGGACTTCCTGAGCCGGCCGGTGCGGCGGCACGCGGTCCCGGCGGACGCCGCGGCGCGGTCGACGGCCGAACTGCGCGCGCTCGCCGAGGAGTTCCCGGGCTACGTGACGATCGCCCCCGGCTGCGACGACACGGAGATGGACGGGTGGCCGGTCCCGGTGCCCGAGGACGTCCGCCGGGTGCTGCGGGAGACCGGCGGGGTGACGGTCGAGGGCATGCCCGGACTGTGGATGCGCCCCCGGGAGGCCGGGGCCGGGACAGACCCGGAAGTGCACCGGATGCTGGGCGGCGACGGCACGTACTGGCCGCTGGCCGAGGTCCACGGCCAGAGCGTCAGCACCCTGGTGCAGATACGCCTCGACCCGGAAACCGGGGAGTGGGGATACGCGGTCTCCGTGCCCGCCGACGTCCCGTCCCTGCGGGGGTACCCGGAGGTGACGCTGCTCGCGGAATCGCTGCCCGCCCTGCTCCTGGAGTACGCCCGGCGCGCCCGCCGGGCCACGGCCGGGCCCGGCTTCGCGGGCCGGGCAGCCGACGGCGGCGACTGGCTCTTCTGCAACACCGGGAACCCGTGGCCGCGCCCCGTCGAGGTGACCGAGTGGAACGGCTCGGCCGATCCGCTCCTGGCGGAGGCGGGGGGGGGGGGGGGGGGGGGCGCGGCCCCCCCCCCCCCCCCCCCCCCCCCCCCCCCCCCCCCCCCCCCCTGGCGGCGGCCGCCGCCCCCCCCCCCCCACCCCCCCCGGCGGGGCCCCCCCCGCCCCCCCGGGGGGCG
>NZ_JBIAUG010000017.1:143592-172034 GCF_042892575.1 Streptomyces sp. NPDC001744 | reverse complement strand
ACACCTCCCTCAACGGCACGGGAGCCCTGTGCGTTGCGGTCCCCATCCTGACTCGGCCTGCGTCACTCGATCAGTGGCCACGCTGAAAGAGCTCAGTAGCTCGTAAGGCGCCGGAGCATGGTCAGCAGTTTGCCGAAGCAGCGGGGGCTCAGCCCCGCGAACGGGGTTATCCAGGACGGCTCCGATGCCGTGATCACACTCGCCACGTCATGATCATCGCGCAGGCCGGCCTCATGCCGAGACAATCCCGCAGCTACGCTGCTCGGGGCAGTCAACAGTGAGCAAGACCCGGGGGAACCGTGGACCGACCTCTGCTGTTCCTCGACGTGGACGGGCCGCTCAACCCCTATGCGGCCAAGCCGGAGAGGCGTCCCGACGGCTACACCACACTCCGAGTTCCCCGCAACGATGCCCATGAGGACGACAGGGGCCTTGCGCTCCGACGGCGCCCCCTGCGGGTCTGGCTCAACCCGGAGCACGGACGAATCCTGCTCCGGCTCGGCTTCGAGTTGTGCTGGGCCACCACATGGATGGACGACGCGAACCGGTGGATCGCACCGGTCCTGGGCCTTCCGGAACTTCCCTTTGTGGACTTCGGTGACGCCTTGTTCCAAGAGCGTCCTGATGGAGTCCACTGGAAGACCGGACCGTTGGTGAGCTACGCAGGCGGCCGTCCCTTCGCCTGGGTGGATGACGAGCAGAGCGAGCTGGATCAGACGTACGTGACCGCCCACCACCAAGGACCTGGGCTCCTCCACCACGTCAACCCGCGGATCGGCCTACGCGAGAACGACTTCCACACGCTCGCCGACTTCGCCCAGTCCCTGGACACCTCGCGAACCACCGGCTGAGCACCTCGCCAGCTCGGCAGGCAGCTCCGCACTCGCAACCGAGATCTTTGCGGGACAGTCCTTAGGCTGGCGCGCGGGTCGGTGAGGATCGCGCACACATAGAGCGCGGCGGGGACTGTCGCGGCATACAGGGTGTTCTGGTGGTGGACCACGTGGTGCAGGTGGTCCAACGCCTCGGACCTCACGCGCTGGTCGGCATCGAGCAGTAGGGCCAGCATCGCCGGTGCGTCCTCGGTAAGCCCCATGGCGTGCTCCAGGCCGCCCCAGCTGGTGTTTGCCAATACCGCAGCCGGGTCGGGTATGTCTGCGGACGCACCCACAGCATCGCTTGTCACCTCCGGATTATGGCAGGGCTCTGATCAGCCGCAGGTTGTGTCGGGGAGGGCGTGGATGATGAAGATCTTGAAATTCCAAAGAGCGTCATCACGCCTTCCGGACCAGCACGTTCCGCGTGCCGAGGAAGAAGGTGCGCGCATGCCACGTGAAGCTGCGCTCGGGTGGCAGGACGTGCTCTTGGCCGGGATAGGCAAGGGCCTTCGGGATTCAGCGGGCCGTCAGCCCTTGGGCGTGAGTGTGCCCTGTTCCGTCTCGATAAAAGAGACTCCGCGGCGGATGTTCTCGCGTGTGTACGGGATCGGTGGGAATTCGCCGATGATCAGCCGGTAGTTATCGGGTGCGCTGGAGACCCGGAAGGAGAAGCCAACACTGCACGTCTTCCTCGTGAGCTCGCCCCGGATGAAGCCGCGTCGAAGCTCGCCGGTCCCCAGAGCCTTGCCGCTGTCGTCGGTCACCCGGACCTCTGTCCCGATCTGCGTTTTGGCGTTCGAGGGGGGTGTGCAGGACTCGCGGAGCCCAGCATCCGACCCCTTCGGCAGGGGGATGTCGACATCGCCGGTGATGGCGAGCCACACCGCGGAGGGCGTGTTCGGCGGCGGTACGTCCTTGGCGTCGTCCGTCGCTCCAGTGCAGCCCGCCAGGCCGAGCATGCCCACCGCCAGCCCGCAAGCCCACAACGCTCTCATCCAGCCCACCCCTTGTGCTCCTGCGAACAGCCCATCCGTCGCAGGTCGCGTGCACCCTACACACTCCCGGCATGGGGGTAGTGGCCGGGGTGTCGAGTCAGAGCCCGGTCTCCCGGACTGCGTTAGGTTGGTGCGAGGCTCGCTCATCGCGTTGGTGGCAATCCATGCTGGCCAGCGTGGCCGCCTCGTCGTGGGTCGAGCCGTCGTCGATCCATCACATCACCTCGGGTCGGCCTCCATCGCGGCCATCGGGGCGAGCTGTCCTCCCACCGCTGTCGCAGCACGAGCCGCGCGCGGTGTCGGCCGGGGCCTCCTGATCGGGCAACGTGCGGGCCGTACCCGACCTCGGGGGCCATGGCGCGGCGCGTGCTGGAGGGCGGGCTGGATGTGGGAGGCCGCCACCTAGCCTCAAGATCATGTAGAGAAGGGGGACTTGGACAACGGCCCTGTGCACCGCCGCGCTCGCGGTCGCGTGCCTCACAGGCTGTTCGTCCGAAGCGGAGAAGCCCACGGCCGAGGAGCAGCGCGCTGCACACCTCAACCGTGTACGCGAGACGTACCGTACGCCGCCCTCGTCGCTACATCGACGCCCACGAAGACCAGTTGTCGATGTTCGGTTGGCGCATGCCGGGGCAGAGGGCGCACAGCGGCTTGATCCGTGAGCGGGCCTTCTGTCTCCTGGCCTGGTCAGGTGGCATATGCGTGTGCCTGAGGGGGCCTCTAGCGGATCTCGCCATGCTGCGAAGGAGTTTAGATGTCAATCATGCTTTCAGGTGAAGAGATGTTGCGCAGCGCATCCATGAAGCAGACCGCTCGGTCTGTATCGAGACAGAAGATGCGGATCCAGCTGCGGACCACGGTGCGGCGACGCGCACCGGGGGAGCTGGCGAGAGGGGAAGCGAGAGCCGTGCAGAAGGCGACCAAGATGATGAGAGCGAGGGGGAAGGTCCGTATCGGACACCCGAGTCTGGCGCCGCCGGAACGCGCCACCGAGTGCCAGCCCCCGTGGCCATGATTCCGAGGTAACGCACTGGGCTTCTCTGTCACCCTCCCCGCCCAGTGCCAGGCCCCCGCTCGAAGAGAGCGGGGGCCTTTCCCGTGAGCCGGTGGGAGAGGAGTGGGAGAAAATTGGGAGATGATCTTGAAGGGTTCCCTGCATCACCCCGCATTCGCGTGCATCCGCACGCATCGGCCGATCTGGCTCGTGCGCAGGTCACAGGCCCTCGCGGGCCCGTGACCTGCTGGTTCTCCCAGGAAGGCGTTGATCATGCAGATCTTCGAGGGGACCAACCAGATCCAGCGGCTGGTGATCAGCCGGGGGCTGGTGCGGGCGGAGAAGTAGCGGGTCGACGCCCTGTGGGTGGGGTTCGCCCAGCTCCCCGAGGTGTCCGGTGGGCGCTTCGGGGACCGACCTCCGCGGCGACGGGGAATGCCGTCGCTCCGCTCTTGCGGCGCGGTCCTCGCTCCCGGGCATGAGGACGCTTCCCCGTTCGGTGACGCCCGGCAGACGTCTCCAGGGGATCGCGGGCATGATCCGGGCGGTGGTTTCCGGCATCGGTGAGCGTCTCGTGGACGAGACGAGGGGGTACGGCACGACGCGTCGGCACGGGCTCAGCCCACGCCGGTCAACGTGGCGTAGACGACCGTGTTGGCCCGGTAGCCGGTGTCGCCGGACCAGTCGCCGCCGCAGGTGATCAGCCGCAGCTCCGGGGCGCCGGAGCCGCCGTAGACCTTGTCGTCGGGGAAGCGGTCCTTGGCGTGTTCCTCCACCGCGTCGACCGTGAAGAGGGCCGTGCTGCCGTCCGCGCGCTCGACGGCGACCCCGGCGCCCCGCTCCAGGGTCCCGAGCCGGTAGAAGACGGCGGGGCCGGCGGGGGTGTCCAGGTGGCCCGTCAGGACGGCCGTCCCCGCCGAGCCGGGCGGGGTCCCCCGGGCGTACCAGCCGGCGAAGGCCGGGAGGTTCGGCGGGGGCGGCTCCAGCCTCCCCTCCTCGTCCAGTTCGAGGCGCATCAGCCGGGCATCGACCCCGATGAGCGGGATGCGGACCCGTACCGGGTCCGACGCGGGGAGCGGCTCGACCGCGGAACCGGAGCGGTCCGGGACGTCCGCCCCGGCGGCCCGCGCCTCCCGCGGCGGGACCTGCGCGGCGGGTGGCGGGGTGTCGTGGCCGACCGTCGTGTCGACGAGCAGCAGCACCCCGGCGAGCGCGGCCCAGACCGGCAGCGGGACGTATCGCGGGCGTCGGCCGCCGGTCCGCGTCAGGACCGGTTCCCCGCGCCCGCGGCGCGCCGGCGCATCCCGAACGCTCCGCCCGCGACGGCCGCGCCCACCAGGAGCCAGCCGAGACCGAACTCGCTCTCCTTGCCCGCGGTCCCGCCGAAGCCGGCGTCGACGGCGCCCTTCGGACGACCGGAGATCCGGTACGTGGCGGTCACCTTCTTCCGGGGCGGGCACTTGAGCGTCACGGTGTCCGTACCGGAGGAGGCGTCCTCCGGCAGCCGGAACTCACCCGTCAGGACGCCCTTCCGGTCGCCCGGGAGCAGGTGGAACGTGCCGCCCGCCGCGGACTCGCCCTTGCCGTAGGTCTCCTTGCCGCACGCCGTCGTGCTGACGGTGACGGTGCCGCCGGGGGACGCCGTCCCCGGGGCGACGCGAACGTCCCCCGACGCGGCGCCACCGCCCTCGGCGGCCACGGCGGTGGAAGCGGGCAGGACCAGGGCGCCGGCGATCAGGACGGCCGTGGCACCGGTACGGGCGAGACGCATGGTTTCTCCTCGGGCGGAGCGATGGGCGGAGCGATTCCCGCCCGGCTCGTCCGCGCGGCTCCTGTGCTGTGCTCCGAGCACGAGGGAAAGGCCCGTGGTGGGTCGCCGCAACACGAGCGGCGCCCGGGGACGTCGCCCGGTCGGCCGCCCGGTCGCCGTCCGCGTCGTCGTCGCCGCAGGTCACGGCAGTGGGACCGCCGTGCCGGAAGCGTCCGTGCCCGAGGGACGAACGGGTGAGGGCCTCCGGCCCTGATCCGCTCACCCGGCCCCGATCCGCCGGACCGGACCTGGGCCGTCCGGACGGATCCCTCCGTCTCGGTGCTCTTCTCCAACAGCTGAGCCACCCGTCCCGGTGTCCGTACCGGCGGCGCGCGGGCTCCGCGGCGCGGGAGGGCGGCCCGCCGCCGGACGGGCCCGCTCCTTCAGCAGGATTTCATCGACCGTGCAGTGGACCGGGGCAGAGTGGGGGATGTCGTGCCGGGGCCGTGCCGCGAGGCTTCGCCGGGAACCCGGCGCGCGACACGCCGGTCCGGATCGGCGACGAGTGTTTCCCGGCAGAGGAGAACTCCGTGACCAGTCCCGCTCCCCGCAGCCCTCACGGTTCCGGCGCCCCGGTCCACGGCGACGGAGCCCCCGCCCGCCGGGCGCCTCGGGTACGGAGCCCGCGCCGCCCGCTTCCGGCCATCGCGTTCATCGTGCACGCCCTGCTGGTCGGCACGGTGGTGACGGGCGGGATGCTCTTCCTCGTGTACACCACGTGGGTGTGGATGCAGGACGCCCCGCCCGGAGAGAACCGGGTCATCGGCGGTGTCGTCGGCCTGTTCCTCTGCTGTGTGGGGCTCCTGTTCGGCCTGACCGTCCTCGCCGGGGGGATCGGATCGCTCGCCCGAGCCGATTTCGGGCCGCCCCTGGCACATTTCGGGTGCACCCCGCTCCTGGGCCTTTCGGTGCTGGCCGTGGGCAGGGGGCTGTTCATGTGGGAACCGGGTTCCCCCGACTGGCGCCTGCAGATGGGCGGGTTCGCGGCCGCCGCGGTCGTACTGGGCGCGGGGACGGCGTTGTACAGGGCGCCGTCGACGCGGGAGCACTTCGGGCTGTGAACCGGACCGGGTCCGGCGGTCCCCGGCGGCTCCACCGCCGGGCGGGCGACGCGTCGGACCCGGTCCCGGACCGCCGCCTTCCGCCCCGGCGAGCGCGGACCCACTCCGGCGCCGTCACCGCCGCCACCGTCGTCGTCCGGTTCCGACCGTGACCGGCCGGACAGGCCCTCACGCCTGCCCGGCCGGGAACCGGACCCCACCTCACCCACGGGAAACACCTTGAAGATCCGACCGAAGCACGCCGCCCTGATCGCCCTCTCCGCCGCCGTCCTCACCGCCTGCTCCTCCGGGCAGGAACTCCCGTACGGCGGGAAGGCCACCGGTGAGAACCTCGAAGTGACCGTCCTGAAGGTGGAGCAGGGCGGTGCCGACGACCTGTCGGTGCTGCAGAACCCCGGGGAGTACGCCGGCCGGACGCCGTACTACGTCCACTACCGCGTCACCAAGACCGCGGACGGAGCCGCCGAGTGGCCCGACCTCGACGTCCGGAGCGACAAGCGGCGGCTCACCTCCCTGAGCATCCGGCCCGGTTTCCCCACTCCGACCGTCGGCGCGGACGGCAAGGTCACCATGAAGGTGCCGCCGGAGTTCAAGCCGTGCGGCGCCGACGACACGGACACGAAGGACTTCGACAGCGCCCCGAAGGGCAAGACCTACACGTCGTGCACCATCTACCTCACCGATGAGGACGGAAAGGGCCCGACCCACGTCGAGTGGGTGCCCGACTCCCGCAAGGGCGACCCGATCGCCGTCTGGAAGTGACGCCCCCGCCCCCGCCCCGCCTCAGGAGACCGACCTGCCGAAGAACTCCAGCTCCGCGACGGCCACCTGCTTGCGCGGGTCGGCCCGCCAGGCGGTGCGGAGGACCAGGCGGACCGAGAGGGCGTCGCGGACGCGGAGGTCGACGCGCTGGGTGCCGCCGTCGTTGATGAGGTGCTGGGAGACGTGGACCTCGCCCGACGCGTCCTTGACCACGAGCTCGAAGGTGCGCGGGGTCGCCTGGCCGTCCGCCTGGGTGGTGTTCTTCGAGCTGCCCGGGGTGATCAGGAGGCTCAGCAGGTCGGTCGGCTCCGCGAACGCCGCCTCCAGGTACTGGCCCGCCGAGTCGCCCGCGTACCCCGTTCCCCACCAGGTGTTGGAGTAGCCGTCGCCCGCCAGTTTCGGGTCCTGCCCCGGCGCCGCGTGGGAGGCCGTCCAGGAGACGGGGTGGACCGGGACCCGGGTGGCGAAGTGGTCCTGCACCGCGCGGGCGGCCGGCGGGCCGCCGAACACGCCGCCGACCACCACGGCGGCGATCCCGGTGGCGATCAGGGCCCGGACGACCCAGCGGCTCCGGTCGCGGGCGAGGCCGGGGCGCCGGCCCGCGTACGGGCCCTCGGCCGTGGAGAGCCGCTCGGGGACCATCGGCGTCGCACAGAAACGGCAGAAGTGACGGCCGGGCGTGTTCGCGAGCGAGCAGGCCGGGCACGGGGTGCCGCCCTGGACCGGGGCCACCGCCCCCGCCCCCCGTGTGACCGGGCGCGCCGCCTCCGGGCGCGCCGGGAGCACCGGGGCCGCGACCGCCGGGTCCCGGGGACGGTCTCCCGGGACCGGGACCAGGAGCGAACGGGCCACCGTGTCGGAGGAGGACGAGGAGGACGCGGAGGCCGGGGCGGGCGCGGAGGCCGGAGAGGCCGGGGCGGGTGAGGGGGCCGCGGAGGGGGCGGGCGCCGCCGTCTCCGGAGCCCGCTCCTCCACGGGACCCCGGCCCGTCTCCCGTACCGGGGGTTCCGCCGTCGGGTCCACCACGGGCAGGGGCGTGGTGACCTCCTCGGAGCCGACCTCCGGGCCGGTCCCGGAGCCCGCCGCCGCGGTGTCCGCCGGGCCGTTCCCCGGGGCCGCCACCGGGGTGTCCGCCGGGGCCGCCGACGGGCGGGCGGGCGCCGGCTCCTCGCGGGGCGTCCCGGCCGGGGCGTCCCAGCGCAGGAACGCCCCGCAGCTGTCGCAGAACGACTGGCTCTCCGCGCGCACCGGACTCGCGCAGTCCGGGCAGGGGCGGGACGAGGGCGTGTCACTCATGGGGTCGAACTCCTTCGGGCGTACGGGAAGTGGTCACCGCGACCGTGAACGGCAGGTGCGCGGGGCGGGCGGCGGCCACGACCGCGCGCAGCCGCTGCGGATCGACGGAGGCCGGGTCGGCGGTCCGCAGGACGACGCGCAGCCCGGCCACGGGCTCTCCGGGGAACGGGCCGAGCGGACGGGCGGACCAGCTCGCCCCGCCGCTCTCGGTGATCTCCGGCGGAACGCCGAAGGCGAGGCGGACCGCCGCCGCGAGCCCCTGGCGGGTGCCGCGCACCCGGTGCAGTGCCACGGCGGAGGCGACCGCGTGCCGGCGCAGCGCGAGCGGCTCGGTGCCCTCCAGCTCCGCGCCGACCCAGGTCGCCAGGTAGTCCACGAAGTCGGCGGGGGCGAGCGCGGGGGAGAAGTACGCCTCCAGCGAGTCCAGGACGTTGAAGAGCGGCGCGAGGACGACGTCCAGGCCGGACACGAACCGCTGCCCGAAGTCGTCCTCCGCGTAGACGGCGGGCAGCGCCGCCCCCAGCGGGTACGGGGTCGCGAGGCCGGGGACCGTGCCCCGCGCGGAACGGCCCGCCGTGCCCCGCGCGGAACCGTTCCCCGGGCCTTCCGCGGCGCCGCTCACCGGGCCTCGATCACACGGACGCGGTGGTCGAAGGGGAAGAGCAGGGCCGACGGCGCCAGTTCGATCCGGTCCGTCGTCTCGCCCCGCCGCCCCGTCAGCGGATCGGCCGGGTGCAGCAGCACCTCGTCCACCAGCTCCACCCCCGGCACCCGCTGGAGCGCCGCGAAGACCTCACCGGCCCGCAGCGGGCGCCCGAACGGCCACCCCTCGCCGTGCGCCCCGCCCGTCAGCGGGTCCAGGTACGCGTACAGCACGTCCAGGGCCTCGGCCCGCACCCGCTCCACCTCCGCCGCCCGGAACGCGTGCAGCGTCGCCACCACCGTCACCCCCTGGTAGAACGGCGGCCCCACGGCGAGCCGGGTGCCCAGCGGGCGCCGCTCGTCCAGGAAACCGGTCACCCGGGACAGCAACTCCTCGCCCGGGACGAGCTGTTCGAACCGCAGCCGCCCGCCCCGGTCCGGCACCGCCTGCGGCACCACCAGGACCCGGACCGCGTTCTCGCCCGCCTCGGCCGCGTCCGCCGCCAGACAGGCGATCCGCGCGGCCTCCGGCGCCGCCCGCCGGGCCAGCTCCTCGTAGTCGCGCGCGGTCACGGCCCGCTCCTGCGCCCGCAGGGTGACGGGCGCGCGGGTCTTGGCCTCCTCGACGGTCTCCCCGTCCACCCCGCCCCGCGCCGCCTCGCGGTTCTCGACCCGCGCGATGTACGGGATGGAGCTGCGCAGCACGCTGATGGTGGAACGGGCCACGTTGCCCGCCCGTCCGCCCCCGGTGCCGTAGCGGGCCGCGCGGATCGCCGCCCCCTTCGGCGGTACGGCCCCGAACTGCCGCATCGTCCCGTCCGGTTGGCGCACGCTCGGCCCGAAGGCGATCTCGCCGGTCGTCGCGTCCAGGGTGAAGTGCCGGTCGCCGGGACGCGAGGACGCGAAGTCGTGGACGGCGGTCCACTCCGACCAGCCGGACTCCGGGTCCTCCCCGTCCCCGTCCCCGCCGTCCCCGCGCTCCGCGACCTGGAGCAGCAGCGGCGGCCGGTCCACGACCGGGGCGTGCGCGAGCCGCACCCGCTGCCCCGGCACCCCCTCCGACTCGCCCAGGAGCTCGTTCCGCACCGTCTCGGCGTGCGCCGCGCGGACCGTGCCGCCGATGGTGAACGCCCCCGCCGCCCGTACCGTCGGCGACTCGCTGTACGACGGCAGCCCCTCCGCCGGCTCCACCACCCGGCAGCGCACCCAGCCCGCCTCGTGCCCGCCGAGCCGCGAGAGCGCGTGCCCGGACGGCATGTGCAGCACCACCTCGCCCGGCCGGTTGAGCCCGCCCGTCGTGTCCTCGTCGACCTCGCACGCGGTCCAGCCGTCGGCCGCCGACCACGCCTCCCACACCAGCGGCGGCCTGCGCGGGTCCACGCCGACGCCGTCCACCCGGCTGTCCAGGTCGAGCACGAGCACGCAGTCCGGCACGGCCGCCGAGAGTCCCAGGAGGAGCAGGTCGCCGACGCGCGGCAGCGGCGAGAAGGCCGGTACGTCCTCACCGCCCTCCAGGGCCGGGAAACGGTCCTCGGGCGCGCCCCCGGCCTCCTGGCGCAGCAGGTGCGTCAGCGTGCAGGGCACCACGGTCAGGTCGGCGGTGGTCGCGAAGACGACCGCCTCCTCCGTCTCCGTGCGCCCGGTCGACACCTCCGTGCCGGCGGGCAGCAGCACCGGCTCCGACTGCGGCGCCGAGAGCCGGAACGTGATGTCGGCACGGGCGGCGGCCGGCGGGAAGAGCGTCACGCCGAGCAGGTCGAGGAAGGCCAGGTGGTTCTTCTCCGGGACCCGGTTCAGGCGGTAGACGAGCTGGTCCGCCATGTGCGCGACGGCCTCGACCAGGGTGACCCCCGGGTCCGAGACGTTGTGGTCGGTCCACTCGGGACACGCCTGCTGGATGTAGCGCTTGGCGTCGTCGACGAACTGCTGGAAGCGCCGGTCGTCGAGATGGGGTGCGGGCAGGGCCATGGCGGCTCTTTCAGTCCTCGGAGGGGATGACGTAGAAGGGGAAGACGAGGTTGCGCGGGTTGTTGGCGCCGCGCACCCGGTAACGGACGTCGATGTACAGGGTGGTCGGCTCCCCGGGGGCGGGGGCGACCACGACGTCCTCCACCTCGATGCGCGGCTCCCAGCGGTCGAGCGAACTCATCACCGCGTACCGGATGCGCCCCATCGTCGTGTCGTTGACCGGAGCGAACACCAGCTCGTGCACCGCGCAGCCGAATTCGGGGCGCATCGGCCGCTCGCCCGGTGCCGTGGCCAGCACCAGCCGCATCGACTCCTCGATCTCGCGGTCGCGCCGGACCAGGGCGATGGAACCGCTCGGCCCGGTGCGCAGCGGGAAGGCCCAGCCCGCGCCGACGAAGTGCTCACTCAAGGGAAGGTCCTCCTCGGAGGGTCGGGATCGGAAGGGACGTGCGGAACGGCGGGGCGGGAACGGCCGGTCAGAACGGCAGGTTCGCCACGACCGGGTTGGGCATCGGGACGGTCGAGGTGACGAAGGACGGGGCGTTGACGACGGCCTGGGTCACCGCCGACACCTTGAACTTCGCCCCCGCCTTGATGTCCACGCCCAGCCCCGCGCTCAGCTCGATCCGGCCCACCGCCGAGAGCTTCAGGTCCGTCCCCGACTCGACCGTGACGCCCCGCGCGCCCGTGATGGTGACCGTGCCGTCGCTGTCGATGGTCAGGGTGGTGCGGGCCTCGTTCAGCTCGACGCTCAGCCCTCCCTTCGAGGTGCGCAGCCGGATGCCGTGCGAGGCGCGCGTCCGGCCGCCCTCCTCGCGCAGCTCCACCGTGTGGCCGGTGCGGGACGTCAGGGCGCGCCACTGCACCCGCCCGCTCGTCGGATCGACGGGCGGGACCCGGTCGGTGGCCGGGGTGTGCCGGTCGATGCCGTTGTAGAGCCCGGCCAGGACGTACGGGTGCTCCAGGGAGCCCCGGTCGAAGGCGCACAGCACCTCGTCGTCCACCTCCGGCAGGACCAGCCCGCCGCCCCCGCGCCCGCCGAGCTGCGCCACCCGGCACCAGCCGCTCTCGTACGTCGCCGACAGCCACGGGAAGCGCAGCCGGACCCGGCCGAGGGAGAGGGGGTCCTTGGTGTTGGTGACCAGCGCGACCGCCACGCCCGGCATGGGCGGCGCCGGCTCGCCGCCGCCCGAGGCCGTCCCGTACAGCGAGCGGAACTGCCGGCCCGACACGGTCAGCCAGGTGGTGAACTGCCGCCCGGAGGCGAAGACATGGCGCACCCCGGTCGCGGTGTACCGGCCCTCGAAGGGGAAACCGGCGCCCTTCACGGCCACCGGCTGCCCCGGCTTCAGCGCCGGGTTGCCCGTGACGGCGACCTCCACCTCCGCGAACGAGCCGGTGACGTCGTCGGCGAGCGCCGCGGCCGCCTGGCTCACCTCCGACTGGGTCGTGAACGGCGTTCCCGTGGCGGTGAGTTCGGACGCGCCGAAGAGCGCGGACAGCTGCGCCGGGGTGATGTCGGAGACGATGTCCCGGCTCGTCGCGGCCGGCGTCGGCGCGGTCAGCGCCTGCTTGGTGCGCGGGTCCCAGCCCCGCACGTCGACCTTCCCGACCTGCCCGGCGGCGGTCACCGACACCCGGCTGTGCAGCGTGTTGGACCCGAAGTCCAGGACGTACGGGCTGGCGGCGGCCGGCGTGGTGTCGGAGGGCGCGGTGGAGGCCGGCGGCAGCGCGGCGAAGACGAGCCGGCCCGCCGGGTCCAGGGACAGCCGGACGTCGTTCTCCCGCGCGAGCCGGGACAGGAAGTCCCAGTCCGTGATGTTCGGCTGGGTCGCCAGCTCGTACACGGTCGGCGTGGCGTCGACCTTGCCGATCGGGATGCGGTTGAGCCCGGCGAGCTTCCGCACGATGTCGGAGGCCGTCATGTTCGGGTAGCCCTCGACGCGCCGGTTGCGCAGCAGCCGGTGGCCCGGGTCGTAACCGCGCAGGATCAGGTACCGGCCGTGGCCCGGCGCCGCGTCCACCTCGACGGCCGTGACCTCCCCGGTCAGCATGGGCTCGCCGAGCCGCCCGTCGGTGAACGGCGAGAGCACCGCCATCGCCCCGACCTTGAGGTACGGGAACTTCTCGGTGAGGGTGCCGTCCTTGTCGCTGAACGTCAGCTGGAACGCGGACGGGACGTTGACGCTGGCGTCCACCCAGCCCTCGGTGAGCCGGACCGCGAGCGGGTCCGGCAGCGGCGTGCCGTCGAGCTGCACGTGGAGGACGGTGGTGAAGGTCTTCTCGCTCATGGGGCGCCCTGGGTCTCCGGCATGTCGGTGGTGGACGGGAGCAGCAGTTCCGTGCCGGGGCGCAGCCGCATCGGGTCGTCGATGCCGTTGGCCTCGGCGATGGCCCGCCACCGGGTCGCGTCGCCGTACTCCCGCCAGGCGAGGGAGGCGAGCGAGTCCCCGGCGACCGTGCGGTGCGCGCGGCGCGCCGAGAGCGCGCCGGAGGTCGGGTTCTGCTTCTTGGTCGCGGTGGCGACCTCGGTGAGGGAGAGCGAGCAGGCGGCGCGGATCGGTATGCCACTGGGGCTGAAGAGGGTGTACGTCGCGGAGACCGAGGTCACGTACGCGACGAACTGCACGGTCGAGAACGACCCCCAGGAGAACTCCACCCACGGCGGCGACGGCGCCTTCGCGTCGATGCTCTGCCGGGTCACCTCGCAGCAGGACAACAGGAGTTCGACCTGCTGCTGCACGTCGTTCGAGGAGGGGTCGTCGGACCGGTCCAGGAACACGTCGAGCTGGAGCCGGGCCGGCTCGCTGCCGGTGAACTTCGGCGGCGCGCCGCGCGTGTACGCGACGGCCGGTTCGGTGTGCCACTTCGCGGACCGGCTCAACTGGAGCTGTTCCGGGTTGAACTGGAACTTCACCTCCCCGATCCGGCCGCCCATGGAACCGCCGAGGTCCGTCGGCGGCTGGTGGATGGAGAGCGAGGCGCGCGAGAGACCGCGGGCCACGCCCATGAGGGGAGCCATCTCAGGCGCCTCCCGCGTCGGTGAAGCCGTGGTGCGCGATCTCCAGCGTCTCGGTGGCCACCGCCGGACTGGCCGGGTCGAGCGTCGGCCCCGTCCAGCGGACCGGCAGCACCTCGACCAGGCCCCACTGGGCGACCGTCGACCCGTCCGCGCGCAGGGCCGCGATCTGCGCCGTCGGGCGGGTGATCCCGGTCGCGAGCGACGAGATCCAGGTGGCGACCTTGGCGGTGTCGGCGGTGAGGGGGCGGGAGAGGCGGATCGTGGAGAAGGTGACGCGGGTCGGGAGCTGCCAGACGAAGCCGTTGTTGCCGCCCTCCCGGCGCTGCTCCACCTCCACCTCGGAGGAGAGGCCGTCACAGCCGTTGAACAGGCCGAGGTCCTGGCCGTCGATCGTGAGCTTGAAGAAGACGGTGGACGCGGGGTCCGGCTGGGTGGGCATGAGGCGGTTCTCTCGGGTCGGCGGTGCGGGAAGGGACGGGACGGGGGGCCGGGACGGACGGGGCGGGGCGGGTTCCGGCGGTCAGTGACCGTGGTCCCGGAGGCGGCCCACCCGCTCGCGGTCGGCGCGGAGTTCGGCGCGCAGGAGCCGCGAGAGGGGAGTGACCAGGCGACGGGCCAGCTCGTCGAGCTGCGTGGGCGACGCGGTGTCGGGGGCGGCTTCCGCATCGCGCTGCACCGAGGGCGGTGCGGACGCGGTGCGGGCGACGGGAGCGGGGTCGGCCGGGGTGGAGGGGGCGTTGGGAGCGGCCGGGGGCCGCCGGGACGCCGTCCGCCGGAGCGGGACGGGGGCGGGCGCCGGTGTGGGCGCGGGCGCGGTCTCGGGGGCGTTCCGGCGCTGTACGACCACCGGTCGCGCGACCGGCCCGGCGGGGGCGGGCGCGGAGAGGGGGACGACGGGCCGGGGGGCCGGGGAGGAGGGGACGGCGCGCTGGACGGCGGGTGCGGGCGTGCGCGGGGAGAGGGGGACGACGGGACGGGGCGCGGTGGGAGCGCCGGAAGCGGCGCGGGGCGCGGGAGCGGTGAGGGGAGCCGGGGCCGGAGCGGCGAGGGGCGTGGGGCGGTGCGGGAGGCGGGGGCCGGGGGCCGTGTTCGCGGGGGCGGGAGCGCCCGGGAGGCCCGGGGCGTCCGGGAGACGCGGGGTCAGCGGGCGGCCGGTGGCCAGTGGGAGCGAGACGCGCCGCTGGACCGGGGGAGTGGAGGAGCGGGGGAGGCCGGCGGGGGTGACCAGGGGGACGGGGGGTCCGGCGGGCGCCGTGGAACGGCCCGGGGACCGGCGGCCGGGCGCCGGGGCCGGCTCCTGGCCGGAGGCGCGGGAGGGTTCCCCGGCCCGCGGTGCGGCGGGCACCGGCCGGGACGGGTCGGGAACGGGCGTGCGCGACGTCTCCGGAGCGCCCGCTCCGGGTGCACCGGGCGCGGCGGCGGCCCGGGAGGACCGCTGGACCGGGCCCGGGAGGGGGCCGGTGCCGGGGGAGCGCGGTGCGGCCGGGGCGGGCGCGGGCGGTACGGGGGCGGACGGAGGCGGTACGGGGACGACCGGAAGCGCGGCCGGGGTGGACGGAGGCGGTGTCGCCGGGGAGGCCGTGGCGCGCTGGACGGGGGCCGCCCCGGAGGGACCGGGGGCCGTGGCCGGCCGCGTGAGGGGCGCCCCGATCGGGGAGCGCCGCGGCACGGGGTTCGTTCGCGCCGCCGGTACGTCGCCGGTGGTGCGCCGCACGGGGGCGCCGAGTCCGGGCCGGGCGGGGGACGGGGCGGCCGGGGACGGCACAGAGGTGGTCGGGGCGGTGGCGGCCGGGGTGCGCGGAGTGGCCGGGGACGGCGCGGGGGAACTCGACGCGTGCGGGGTGGCCGGGGTGTGCGGAGCCCGTGGAGCGGCCGGGTTCTCCCGGAGCGGCTGGACGGACGGATGCGCGGGGGCGGCGCCGGTCGCCGGGCCGGTGCGGCGGGACGGGGCCGCCTTCGCGGTCTGGACCACCGGGTGCGCGGAGGCCGCCGGGCGTGCGGGAGGCGCGCCGGGCGCCGGGCTCTTCTGGACGGCCGGGCGTACGGGAGCGGCGCCGGGCGCCGGGTTCGTCCGGGCGGACGGAGCCGCCTGCGGGGCCCGCCCCGCCGGGCGCACGGAAGTGTCCGAAGTCGTCGGGGTCACGGGCGGGGTGGCGGGCGCCGGGCTCTTCGGTGCCGACGGGGGCAGGGGCGAAGTGGTGGGGGCCGGACTCTTCGGAGCCACGGGCGGGATGACGGACGCCGGGCTCTTCGGTGCCGTCGGAGCCACGGGCGGGGTGGCGGACACCGGGCTCCTCGGAACCGTCGGGGTCACGGGCGGAGTGGCGGACGCCGGCCTCTTCGGGGCCTGCGGAGACGCCGGGGACCCGGATGCGGAAGGAGCGACGGGTTCCGGACCCGGCTTCCTCTGGACGGCCGGAGTCGGCCGGGCGGCCGGGGACGACGGAGACTTCGCCGGCGCGGGCGCGGTGTTCCCGGCCGCCGGGCGCGCGGACGCGGCCGGGGACGCGGGGGACGCGGTGGGGGCCGGGGCCTTCCGGTCCGCCGGGTGGGGCCGGGAGGCCGGGGCGGCGTGACGCGGAGGCGCGACCGGAACGGCCGGCGGTGCGGGTGCCGGGTCCGGCGCGGGTGCCTGGGGCGCGGAGGCCGTCGTGCTCCAGTCCGCGCCCGGGGCGCGCCGTGAACGGCGCACGGCGGGGCGGCGCTGGACCGGAGCGCCCGGCGTGCCGCCGGAAGTCCCGGGCCCCGCGGGGGAGTCGGGGCCCGGGACGATCTGGGGCCGTTCGGCGGCCGGGGGTTCCGGTGCGACGGCGGGCCGTGCGGCCGTGGGCGTCCCCCCGGCCGCGGGTGCGGGCGAGGGCGCCGGGAGGGCGGGGCGGGGAGTGCCCGCCGGGGTCAGGAGGCGCGATGCCCGGACGGGCGGGGCGGAGACCAGCGGCGAACGTCGTGCGGGCCTTCCGCCGGTGGGGCCGGGAGTTCCCGCCACGGCCCCGCGCGCGGGGGTCACCGGGAGACGGGCCGGAGCGCTCCCGGACGCGGCGGCACGCTGGACGGACGGGGACGCGCCGGAGGAGCCCCCCGCGCGCACCGGGCCGCCACCCCGTACCGGAGCGGCGGTCCCGCCCCGGACCGCGCGCGGTCCTCCGGCCCCGCCGGCCGGGTCCGGGCCGGCGTCCGGTCCCGCGTCCGTGCCCGGGGCGACGGACCGTGCCACCGGCAGCCGCAGTCCCGGCAGTTCGGGGGCGGCGCTGCCGGCGGCCGGACGGACGGTCCGCGCCGCGTCCAGCAGGACGCCGGCCGGGGCGTCCGGGAGGGCGCCGTGGCCCAGGTCGCTCTGGAAGGACGGGTTCCAGTGGGTCGCGAGGGAGGAGGCGAAGCCGTGCTCCGCCACGGTGCGCGGCGCGTCGAGGACCCGCTGCACCGGCGGCAGCGCCCGCCACGCGTCGCCGGACGCCGTCCCGGGGGCCGCGCTCCCCGTGGAAGCGCCCGCCTCCACGGGAGCGTCCGCCCCCGTACCGCGCGGCTTCCGCGTCCGCCACTTCTCGAACATTCCCACCGTCTCCGACCTCCCTTCCCGTCCTGCCCCTGCTCCGGCCCGAGGGCCCCGACCGCGTCCCCGGTCCCGGCCCTACGCCTGCGACCGCTCCACCAGCGACGCCACCTGCGCCACGTAACGGCGCCGGTCCGCGTGCTCCAGGTCGAGGATGGCGTCCATGCCCCAGTGGAAGTGGAAGGCGAGGTACGCGGTCTCCTCCTCGATCCGGTCGGCCGCGTACGTCACGATTCCCCCAGGCGGCTCCCGGCCAGCTCGACCTCGAAGGACTCCTCGCAGTGCGGGCACGCGACGGCGGCCCTGGTGTGGCCCTCCGCGTTGATCTGCCGGTAGAAGTCCTGGAGGAACGCCAGGTCGGAGGCGAACATGTTCTCCACCGTCCCGTCGTGGACCGACGGGAGCGTGCCCAGCCGGGTGATGACCCGGCCGAGCAGCACCACGGACAGGTACGCCGGGTTCTCGCGGACCCGGATGTCCCGCAGCGGGACCAGCTCGTCCCTGGCCGTGGCCAGCCGCATCGCCCCGTTGCGGTGCACGGTGCCCGCCTCGTCGACGAACCCGCGCGGCAGCTCGAACTCGAACTCCGTGCGGAGCGGCTCGTGTGGGCGGTCCTGCTGCGTTCCCGCCGATCCCTCGCGTCGCATCAGCCGAGCGTCAGCTCTTCGAAGGTGATGGTGACCTGCTCGGTCAGGGCCGCCGCGTCACCGGCCTTGGTCGCGCTCAGCTCCACCTTGGTGCACCAGGCGTTGCGGAGGTTGTACCGCTTCACCTCGTTGAGCTGGTAGTCCAGGAAGATGATGGACGCGTCCTTGCGGGCCGAGCCCATGTCGCCGGCGATGGAGGACGAGATCCACTCGGTGAAGGCGGCGGACTGCGTGGCACCACGGGTCACCGTGCACTCGCCGGCCTTCTTCACGCCGGGGAGCTTCTTGATGATCGGCTTGCCGTCGGCCGAGACCTGCTGGAACTCGATGACGTCCTGCTCCATCGAGAGGCTGCTGACCTCCTGCAGGGTCTCGACCATCACACCGTCGATCTGCAGGCCGAAATTGTGGGTGGTGAGGGCGTCACCGGTGTCGAGGGACATGAGGGGTCACTCCTGTTCGGGTGGGAACCGCGGGGCCGGCTCGCGACGGCCCCGCACGGTTCCGCGGAGGGGTGGGGCGGGGGAGGGGTGCGGGCGGGGCGGCGGGGCGGAGGTCTACTCCTCCAGCTCGCCGCCGCCGCCCTGGAACTGCGCCAGGCGGAAGACCACGAACTCGGCGGGCTTCACCGGGGCGATGCCGATCTCGCAGATCACGCGGCCGAGGTCGATCGACTCCGGCGGGTTGGTCTCCGCGTCGCACTTCACGTAGAAGGCGTCCTCGGCGCGCTGGCCGAACAGGGCGCCCTGGCGCCACTCGTTGACCAGGAACGCGGAGATGTTGCGGCGGATGCGGGCCCACAGCGACTGGTCGTTGGGCTCGAAGACGACCCACTGGGTGCCGACGAGGATCGACTCCTCCAGGTAGTTGAAGTAGCGGCGCACGTTCAGGTACCGCCACGCCGGGTCGGACGCGAGGGTGCGCGCGCCCCACACCCGGATGCCCCGGCCCGGGAAGGCGCGGATGCAGTTCACGCCGATCGGGTTGAGCAGGTCCTGCTCGCCGCGCGTGATCTGGAGCTCCAGGTCGACCGCGCCGCGCACGATCTCGTTGGCGGGGGCCTTGTGGACACCGCGCTCGGAGTCGTTGCGGGCCCAGACGCCGGCCATGTGGCCGGACGGCGGAACCGTGCGGGTCTGGCCGGTCGCCGGGTCGAACGACTTGATCCACGGGTAGTAGAGGGCCGCGTACCGGGAGTCGTAACCGGCGACCTCCTGGCGCCACTTGCGGACGTCGCGGGCGTTCAGGGCTGGCGGCGGGTCGAGGATCGCCATCCGGTCGCCCATCAGCTCGCAGTGCGCGATGAGGCCGAGCTGCACGGCCTTGACCTGCTCCAGGTCGATGAGGCCCTGCTGGTAGGCGGCCATCAGGTCCGGCACGGCGACCATGTTGATCTCGTCCAGCGCCTCCAGACCGCCGAAGCCGGTACGGTCGGCGGAGTCGCCGATGAACTGCCCGGACTCCAGGGCGGCGGGACCCGCCGCCCGCGCCGCGACCGGCACGGGGGCCTGCGCCGGCGGGGCGAGGGTGACGGCCTGCGCGTCGGGCCGGGTGAGCTGCCCGCCCGCCGCGGCCTCCTCCAGGACGATGGTCCTGGAACGCTGCTTGACCTGCGTGACGACGTAGTTGCGGGCGCTCTTCTTCGCGGAGGCGTCGAAGCTCTCGACGACCTTCTCGCCGTCCTTGACGACCAGCTTGAAGCGCTCGGTCTCGCCCTCGACGTCCTGCACCTCGACGGTGAGCGCCCCGCCGGCCTCGGTCCCGGCCGTCAGGGCGGCGACCCGGAAGGAGCCGAGCGCCACGGCCTCGCCGGCCACCAGCTCGCGCGGCGCGTCGGCGGCGACGGCCTGCGCGGCGCCCTGGGCGTCCCCGCCGCCGACGCGCACGACGTACGCGGCGCTGCCCCCGTTGTTGAAGAAGCCGTACACGGAGTGGGCGAGGTAGTACCCGTCCGTGAAGTCCCCGAACGCCGCCACGTACTGGGACCAGTTGGTCACCAGGACCGGCTCGTTGAGCGGCCCGGCGGGCGCGAGCCCGACGAACGCGGCGACGGAGGTCCCGACCCCCTCGATGGGGCGGGAGCCGCTGGCGACTTCCTCGACGTAGACGCCGGGGGACAGGTACGTGGGCATGGGTGTGGTGCTCCTAGGAAGTGAGGGGCGGTTCAGGGGTTCGGGACGATTTCCCCGGGCCGTGCGGTGTTTCCCGGAAAGGGCGTCCGTGCCGGGCGGTCGTCCCGGACCGTCCTCGTGACGCCGTGGTGCGCCGCCCTCATCCCGCTTGCCCTCCCCTGCGTTCCCGGCCGGTGGTCGTACGCTTCCGACTCTCGCCGGACTCCACCGCCGCGACCAGGGAAGAAGGGGCGCTCACGAGGGCAGTGGCGGTTGCCCTCGCGGACACCGCCCTCCGCTCGCACGCCCGCGGAGGACCACCGGGCCCGGGAGGGCCGGGGTGCGGGGACGACGGGGGCCTTCGCCTCCACCGCCCGTACGAACCGGTTCCCGCGAACCGGGCCGTACGAACCGGGTCGCGGAACCCGGCCCGTGCGAACCGGGCCGTACGGACCGGCCCGTACCCACGGGACGAGACTGCCGGGCGGGCCGGCGGGCGGGGAGGCGCGCGCGGGAAACCCCGGGGGCAGGCCCCGGTGCCCTTTCGCCCGGTCGCCCAGGGGGTTCCCGCGCGCCCGGGGCGGGTAGGCGTGCCCTCGGCACCGGCACCGGCACCGGCACCGGCCGGGCACGGGCTTCGGCGCCGGCGGCCGCGACGTGCCTCCGTTCCGCGGGGCGGTCCGGCCGGAGCCGTACGGCCGGGCGGAGGAACCCCCTTGGTGGCGCGGCCCGCGCGTGTAAAGGTACGACCCGGGGGCACGCCCCGGTCACGGCCGGAACCGCCCCCCTGGACCGCCCCGGAGCGCGCGGAGGCACGTCGCGCTGCCCCCGAACAGGTACGTTCGGGCAACCGGACGCCGCCCCTTCGCCCCTAGCCTTCGCCCATGACCATGTGGACCTCTCTGGACCCGGCCGAGGTGACCGTCGAGCCAGGGGCCCGGACCTCCGCCCGCCTGCGGGTGCGGAACACCGGCGACACCGTCGAGGAGTACCGGCTCTCCCTGGTGGGCAGGCCCGCGGGCTGGTCCCGGGTGGAGCCCGACGTCCTGCGCCTCTACCCGGGTGGCGAGGGGACCGCCGAGATCTCGTTCGCCCCGCCCCGCTCCTCGGACGTGGAGGCCGGGCCCGTCGCGTACGGCATCCGGGTCGATCCCCGGGAGAACTCCGGCGCCCGCGACGTGGTGGAGGGGCGGCTGACCGTCACCCCCTTCACCGAGACGCGCGCCGAAGTGCTGCCGCCCGCGCTCTTCGGCCGCTTCCGCGGGCGCGCCCGCATCGCCGTGGACAACCTCGGCAACACCCCGCTGACCGCCTCCCTGGTGGTGCGCGACGAGGCGAACCGGCTCACCTTCGACGTACGGCCGAACGCCGTGCAGATCGCCCCGGGCCGGGCCGCCTTCGGCGAACTCGTGGTGCGGCCCCAGGCCGTGCGGTGGACCGGCTCGGAGGAGTCGCACCGGTTCACCGTCGCCGTCCGGCGGGCGGGCGACGACACGGCCCTCGACCTCGACGCCACCTTCGACCAGCGCCCCGTGTTCGGGACCTGGCTGGTGGTGGCGGGCGGACTCCTGATGACCGCCGTGATCGCCTTCGTCGCGCTCTGGCTCGGCTTCTCCCCGAAGGTCGTCAGCGCGGCCAAGGACCTCGCGTCGACGGGCGCGCCCCGCCCCGCCCCGCAGGGCGACGGGACGGCGCTCCCCGCGGCGCCCCCGCCCCCGGAGGGCGTCCCCACGCCCGGCGGGAACCAGCCCGGCGGCGGAACCCCGCCGCCGGTGGGCGGGGGGACGCCGCCGCCCGCCGGGGGGGACCCCGGTGCGGGCGCCCTGCCGGGCGGTGCGCCGACCGGGGAGCCGGCCGGGGGCGGACCGGCTCCCGGCGGATCCGGCAACGGCGGGGGTTCGGGAAGCGGGGGCGGCGCGCAGCCCCCGGCCCCGCCCGCTCCCGCCGTGACCGTGCCACCGTGGAAGGCCGGGTACCCGAAGGACGACGTCGTCGCGTTCGCGCAGGCGCGCCTCGCGGCCCTCGGCAGCAAGAACCGCTGCACGCTCAGGCCGCCCTGGACCAACGGCGTGATCGACGGCCCGACCCGGGCGTCCCTCGTCTGCTACCAGCACCTCGTCGTCGACACCGGCAAGGAGACGAACCAGAACTCCGCCGCGATCTTCAAGACCGACAAGGAGGGTGAACTCGGCCGCGCCACCCTCACCTCGCTCTGGGTCCAGGGAGTCGTGGCCGGGAACCTGAAGTCCGGCAGCAGCAGCTGGGACACCACCCGGGTGGTGGCGGCCTTCTGGTGGGCGTACAACCACGAGCACAGTCCCACGGACCTCACGCGGGACCGCGGCTACGCCCGGCAGGGCATCGCCTACTTCACCACCGGGAAGACGGAGCCCTCCCGCTACGACGACAACGTCACCAGGTACGTCGGCCTGTACCAGCAGGCCGTCGGCCTGCCCGCCACCGGCGTCGTCGACGGGCCGACGCTCCACCGGATGCGCGGCGGCAGCGTGATGTGATCCGGGAGCGGGGCGACCCGCCCCGGACCGGAGGAGGGGGCCACCCGCACGGGTGGCCCCCTCCTCACGTCCGCTCCCCGGCCGTCACGGGGCCCAGGGCAGGCCCGCGTCCGGCACCAGCCGGCCCGCCTTGCGGTACTCGCGCCGCGCCCCCGCCCGTACGTCCGCGCCGGTCACCGCCGAGCCGCGGGCCGCCGCCAGGTAGCCGGCCGTCACCGCGGCCGACCGGATCGCGCCGCCCGCCAGCTCGAACTCCCGGGCGCAGCGGTCGATCTCCGCGTCCACGTCCGCCTCCCTCGGCGCCCCCGCCAGGCAGGAGTGCCAGAGCGAGACCCGCTGCCCGGGATCGGGGAACGGGAACTCCACGACCAGGTCGAGCCGGCGCGTGAACGCCTCGTCGATGTTGGCCCGGAGGTTGGTGGTGAGCACCGCGATCCCGTCGAACGCCTCCAGCCGCTGGAGCAGGTACGCGCTCTCCAGGTTGGCGTACCGGTCGTGCGAGCTCTTCACCTCCGAGCGCTTCCCGAAGACCGCGTCGGCCTCGTCGAAGAGCAGAACGCAGTCCGTGCGGTCCACCTCGGTGAAGATCCGCTCCAGGTTCTTCTCGGTCTCCCCGACGTACTTGTCGACCACCGACGACAGGTCCACCACGTAGAGGTCCAGGCCCAGTTCGCCCGCGACGACCTCCGCGCCGAGCGTCTTCCCCGTGCCCGAATCACCGGCGAACAGCGCGACGACACCGCGTCCCCGGCCGCCCCCGGTCCGCAGCCGCCACTCGCCGAGCACCCGGTCCCGGTCGCGGGCCCGCCCGGTCAGCTCGCGCAGCAGCGCCACCGGCTCCGGGGGCAGCACGAGATCGGCGAACCCCACGGCGGGCCGCACCCGCCGCGCGTGGCTGTCGAGCAGCGGCGCGGAGACCAGCCGGGCACTGCGCCGCACCTGCGCCGGATTCGGGCCGGCGCCCTCGAACGCGGCCAGCGCCCGCGCCGAGCGGGCCGCCCGGCGGATCTGGTCACCGCTGAGACGGTACGGAGCGGTGACCTCCTTGAGGTCGAAATCGCCCTCCAGGGGACCGAGTTCGCGCTGCCACAGGTCGTCGGGGGCCGTCGTGCCGTCCGGCGCGTCCAGCGCGAGCAGTTCGGCGTCCGGTGCCCACCGGGGGTCGGGTGCGTCGGTGCCCGCGAGGACCACGGTCACGGCGGACGAGGCCAGCGCGCGCACCAGCGGCCCCGGCCCCGCCGGCAGCGGCTCGACGACCACGGCGGCGCCGCGCAGCCGGGCCTCGCGCAGCAGCGCCCGCCCCACCGGGACGTCGACGGACTCCGGCCGGTACCGCAGCACGGGCCGCCCGGCGTCCCGCAGTGCGACCACCACGGAATCGGCGCCGGACCCGGGAACCCGCTCCCGCAGGTGCACGGTGACGGGCCCAGCGGCCGCGACCCGCGCCCCGACCGAGGCGGGCCCCGGAGGCGTCCCGGCGGTCTCGGGCGGCAGCAGCTCGACCCCCGCGCCGATCAGCGCGGCGTCGAGGCGGCCGTCGTCACCGAGGAGGTGCGCCACCACCCGTTCCGGCACGCGCAGCGCCCGCCCCGGCAGCGGCCGGTCCTCGTCCTCGACCTCCAGGAGTCCGCCGGAACGCAGCGGCGCGGCCGGGTGGAAGCGGTCGCGGCCGGCCGGATCGTGGGGGCCGGTGCCCGCGAGGTCGAGGGCGAGCGCCACGGTGGCGCGGCGCCGGCCGACGTCGTCGTTGAGATAGCCGTAGAGCGTCTCGAACCCCCGGTCCACCTCGGGCGCGAGCGCCACGACGAGGAGGTGCGTATCGAGCGGGGAGAGCCCGAAGGCGCGCGCGAGCGCGTCCGGCCGGTCCGTCCCGCCGGTGCCCGGCGGCACGACGCCCCCCTCCGGTACGGCCGGGGGCGGACCCGCCGCGGCCCGGCGGGCCGTCTCCCCGGTGACGTACAGGCCCCGCAGCGGATCGCCCGCCGTGGGGTCCCCGGCGCTGCGGGCCTCCACGAGGGCGGCGACCCGCTCGCGCAGGGCGGCGATCCGTTCGAGCACGCCGCCCCCGAGCGGGCGGTCCGCGTCCGTGGTGCCGGTGTCAGCGCCGGAGGCCATGCCCGTCCCCGTCCTTCCCGCCGGGAACCGCCGCTCCCGGCGCCGTCCCCGTCCGCCGCGGCATCCGGATCCCGGAGCCGTCCGGTACGCCGTCGATCCCGCGCACGATCAGGCCCGCGCCCTCGGTGACCGGCGGCGCCGGTTCGTGCACCGGGGCGACCGGGAACGGCGTGACCACCACGACGTCCAGGGACGGCTTGAGCTCGCCGCCCAGCGCCGACCAGATGTCCGCGAGCGACCGCGACTCGGCCGGCGGCACCGCGACCGAGAGCGGGAGGGCCGTGGCGATCGGGCGCACGGACTCCGGCACCGCGTCCCCCGACAGCGCCTCGTGGGGCAGCAGGAGGGCGAGCGCGCCCGCGAGCAGCCGGTGCTCGTCCTCGGGCCGCGAGGTCCAGGCGGTCACCAGGTACGAGAGCCGGAACCAGCGCGGGGGCCGGCGCAGGCGCGTCACGATCCCCCGGGCGTCCCGCTCGGCCAGCGTGCCCCCCTCGCGCCGCGTCACCTCCTCCCGGATGTCGTACAGATAGGCGTTCAGGGTCGGTTCGTTGCGGCGGGCCGCCCAGTCGCGGGTCGGCGCGTCGAAGGCGACGTCGCCCGTGACGGCGGGGGCGAGGAGGCGGCGCAGCGCCTCGTCGATCTCGTGGATCATCAGATGTAGCCTTCGCGGAGCGCGTACGCGACGGCATGCGCCCGGTTGGTGAGCTGGAGGCGCGTCATCAGCGCGTGCAGGATGTTCTTCACGGTGCGTTCGGAGTAGGCGAGCTTCTCGCTGATCTGCCGGGTGTCCAGGCCCTCGGCGAGCAGCCGCAGGACGTCCACCTCGCGCGGGGCCATCCCGAAGAGCGGCGCCGTCCCGCCGGCCGCCGTGCCCGCCGCCGTCGCCCGCCGCAGCCGGCCCACCTGGTTCAGCAGGCGGCTGACCAGGTCCGGCGGCAGTTCTCCCTCGCCGCGCGCCGCGCTGTGCACGGCGCTCAGCAGCCGCTGCTCGGTGGCCTGGTGGCGCCAGATGATGGCGCGCACCCCGTACTCGACCACCGACAGCAGGTCCGGTTCGCGCAGCTCGCCCGCGACGAGGACGACGCGCTGCTCCCGGCCGCGCAGCAGGCGCCGCAGTTCGGCCGTGGTGGGGTCGTCGATCCGGTCCGCGAGCATCACGGCGACCGCGGGGGCGGAGGCGTTCCGTTCCCCGGCGCTCCCGGCGCTCCCGGCTCCGCCGTCCCGCTCCCCGCCGTCCGGCTCCGGTACGACGTCCAGGGACGGCTGGTGCCGCAGGTGGCTGATCAGCCCGGCCCGGCTGAGCGGATCGGACGCGTGGACGGTCACCGTCACCCGTTTGGTGAACACTTCCGCTACCTGCCCCTTCTCACACGCCCCGGCCGCACGGGCGCGGTCGGGTGCCCGGGTACGGAGGACGAGACGGCCGCGCGGGTGTCCCCCGGCCGGTGTCCGGCACGGGGCGGTCCTCCGCGGTCTGGTGTCCGTGGCCGGCGCGCCGGCCACGATGGTCCCCTCCACCTTGGCGCGCGGTGCTCACGTCCCGCTGCCGTCGCACTAACGCTCCACTGACGCCGGGATCCGGCCAACTGATTCGGGCCACGCTCCCTTTCCGGGCCCGGAGGCCGGCCGGGTGCCGCGTCACCGGTCCCGGTCCCGGCTCCGGTCCCGCCCGGCGTCCCGGCGTCCCGGCGTCCCGGCATCCCGGCGTCCCGGCGGAGGAGCGTGCCGCCTCCGCTTCCGGGAGCGCGGCACGCGGTTCTATGGTGGGCGGCGCAGATCGCGCGGACCGCGCGGTCCTCCGCGGGCACGCGTCCGATCCGGCGGCCATCCCGGCGGCGGGGTCGCACCCGCACGACACGAACGAGGAGTTCCATGGACATCGCCGGCTCCGCCGCTCTCGTCACCGGCGCCGCCTCCGGCCTCGGCGCCGCCACCGCCGCCGCGCTCGCCGCGCGCGGCGCCGCCGTCTACGGCCTGGACCTGGACAAGGCCGTGGCCGCCGCCGGACCGCTCCCCGAGGGCGTCCGGCTGCTCGCCGCCGACGTCACCGACGAGGAGCAGGTCCGCGCGGCCCTCGCCGCGGTCGACGCCGACGGCGCCGTGCTGCGGCTCGCCGTGAACTGCGCCGGCATCGCCCCCTCCGCCCGCGTCCTGGGCCGCAAGGGACCGCACGACCTCGACCTGTTCCGCACGGTGCTCGACGTCAACCTGCTCGGCACCTTCAACGTGATGCGGCTCGCCGCCGAGGCCATCGCGCGGCACGAGCCCGACGAGCACGGACAGCGCGGCCTGGTGGTCAACACCGCCTCCATCGCCGCCTTCGAGGGCCAGGTCGGCCAGATCGCGTACGCCGCCTCCAAGGCGGGCGTCGCCGGCATGACCGTCACGGCCGCCCGTGACCTCGCGCAGTTCGGCATCCGGGTCGTCACCGTCGCCCCCGGCATCGTCGACACCCCGATGATGGCCGGATTCGGCGAGGACGTCCGGGCCGGGCTCGCCGCGAGCGTCACCTTCCCGCAGCGCCTCGCCCGTCCGGAGGAGTACGCCCGCCTCGTCACGATGGTCGTCGAGCACGACTACCTCAACGGCGAGACGATCCGCATGGACGGCGCGCTCCGCATGACCGCCCGCTGAGCCTCCGTACCCCCGCGAGGGCACTGGGTGCCGTATTCCTCCGGCACCTAGTGCCGCGCCGGGTCCGTCCGGGTGTTAGGTTCGGGCCATGGGAACAGGGTCGACGAACTCCACGAAGCCCGCGATGCGGGACTCCCTCATCGCCGCGGCCTTCCAGCTCTTCCTGGAGCGGGGCTACGAGCAGACCACCGTGGACGACATCGTGACGCTCGCGGGCGTCGGCCGGCGGTCCTTCTTCCGGTACTTCCCGTCGAAGGAGGACGTGGTCTTCCCCGACCACGAGCAGTGCCTCGCCGACATGACCCGCTTCCTGGCGGCGAGCGCCGACTCCGACGACCCGGTGGCGCGCGTCTGCGACGCCGCCCGGCTCGTCATGCGGATGTACGCCGAGAACCCCACCTTCTCCGTCCAGCGCTACCGGCTCACCCGCGAGGTGACCGGGCTGCGGACGTACGAGCTGTCGGTGGTCTGGCGGTACGAGAAGACCCTCGGCGACCACCTGCGCGCCCGCTGGGCCGACCGCAGGGACGGCACCCTGCGCGCCAACGTGGTCGCGGCGGCCGTGGTCGCCGCCCACAACCACGCCCTGCGGCACTGGCTGCGCTCGGGCGGCGAGGGCGATCCGCTCGCGGCGGTGGACGGGGCCCTGGAGTTCGTGCGCGCCACCTGGGGGCCCGCCCCGGCCGCGGCCGCCGAGGAGACGGAGGACGTGGTGGTGGTGATCACCAAGCGGTCCACCCCGATGTGGCGCGTGGTGCGCGAGGTGGAGGCGAGCCTCGGCGAGGGCTGAGGGGCACCGGGGCGGAGCCGGGCGGGGGCCGGACGGAGCCGGACGGGGGCCGGACGGGGGCCGGGCACGCCGGAACGGGGCCGGACGGCATTCAGGGTTCTCGGTATCTTCAATTGAGGGAACTCAGGTCTTTATTTGATGGCACTCAGTGCCATATCTTTGCCTCGTGCACGGTCGAGCCGTCGAGTGCAAGGAGAAGGCATCGTGTTCCACACGGGATTGAGGAGCGGGACCGCCGTCCAGGCCGAGGAGTCGGCCCCCGACTCCGAGCTCTACTTCCAGCGCTGCCGCTGGTGCCACACCACCACGTTCCAGCGGCTGCTCTGTCCGACCTGCGGGTCGACCGACCTCGCACCCGAACTCAGCGACGGAGAAGGCGTGATCTCCGTACGGCGCGGGGTCGCCGCCGCCGACGCGGACCTCTGGCCGGTGCACATGACGGAGGGCTTCGTGGTCCGCTGCCGGGTCGACGGACCGCTGCACGCGGTGCGGCCCGGAGTCCGGGTCAGGCTCGCGTCGGGCGTCGGCGTGTCCGGCCGCAGGCCGGTCGTCCGGCTCTGCGAGGAGGTTCCGCTCGACGGCTGGATGTGAGGGGGACCGGTTCCGCACCGCGCGAAAGGGGCGGTCGGGTGGCACAGAGTGCCACCCGAC
>NZ_JBIAUG010000017.1:0-143582 GCF_042892575.1 Streptomyces sp. NPDC001744 | reverse complement strand
TGGTTGGGGGGGCCGCGGGGGCGGGGGGGGGGGGGGGGGGGGGGGGGGTGGGGGTGTGGGGGGGGGGGGGTGGGGGGGTGGGGTGGCGGGGGGGGGGGGGGGGGGGGGGGGGGGGGGCCGGGGGCGCGGGCGGGGGGGGGGGGGGGGGGCCGGCCCCCCCCCCCCCCCCCCCCCCCCGCCCCTTTCCGGTACCGGCGGGGATCAGCGGGCGCCGATCTCGTCCGTCAGCTGCGGCAGCACCTCGAAGAGGTCACCGACCACGCCGTAGTCCACGAGGTCGAAGATCGGGGCCTCCGGGTCCTTGTTGACCGCCACGATCGTCTTCGACGTCTGCATGCCGGCCCGGTGCTGGATCGCGCCGGAGATGCCCGCCGCCACGTAGAGCTGCGGCGAGACCTGCTTGCCGGTCTGGCCGACCTGGTTGGCGTGCGGGTACCAGCCCGCGTCCACGGCGGCCCGGGAGGCGCCGACGGCCGCGCCGAGCGAGTCGGCCAGCTTCTCGACGACCCCGAAGCCCTCGGCCGCGCCGACGCCGCGGCCGCCGGAGACCACGATCGCGGACTCGGTCAGCTCGGGACGCCCGGTGGAGACGCGCGGGGTGCGCGAGACGACCTTCGCCGCGTTGCCGGTGAAGGCGACGGTGACGTTCTCGACCGCGCCGGCGGCCGGGGCGGCCTCCGGGGCGGCGGAGTTCGGCTTGACGGTGATGACCGGCACGCCGCGCGAGACCGTCGACCGCACCTGGTACGAGGCGGCGAAGACGGACTGGGTGGCGACCGGGCCGTTCTCGCCGGCCTCCAGGTCCACGGCGTCGGTGATCAGTCCGGAGCCGAGACGGAGCGCGACGCGGGCCGCGATCTCCTTGCCCTCGCCGGAGGAGGTCACCAGGACGGCGGCCGCCCCCTTCTCCCGGGCGATCCCCGTGAGCGCGTCGACCTTCGGCACGACGAGCCGCTCGGTGAACTCGGCGCCGTCCGCGACGTACACGGTGGCCGCGCCGTACTCGCCGGCGGTCGCGGCGATCGAGGCGGCGGCCTCGCCGGCGCCGAGGACGACCGCCGAGGGCTCGCCCAGGCGGCGGGCCAGGGTCAGCAGTTCGAGGGCCGGCTTGCGGACCGCACCGTCGGCGTGGTCCACGAGAACCAGGATCTCAGCCATGATTCGTTGCTCCTGTGTGGGATGTCTGGCCGACGGCGGGTCAGATGAACTTCTGGGCGGCGAGGAAGGCGGCGAGCTGCTTGCCGCCGTCGCCCTCGTGCGTGACGATCGTGCCCTGGGTACGGGGCGGACGCGCGGTCGCGGAGTCGACCAGGGTCCAGGACCCGGCGAGGCCGACCTCACCGGCGTCGATGCCCAGGTCGTCCAGGTCCAGCTCCTCGACCGGCTTCTTCTTGGCGGCCATGATCCCCTTGAAGGAGGGGTAACGGGCCTCGCCGGACTGGTCGGTGACCGACACGACGGCCGGCAGCGGGGCCTCCAGGAGCTCCGTGGCGGCGTCGCCGTCCCGGCGGCCCTTCACGGTGCCGTCCTCGACGGACACCTCGGAGAGCAGGGTGACCTGCGGGAGGTCCAGCCGCTCGGCGAGCAGCGCCGGCAGCACGCCCATGGTGCCGTCGGTCGAGGCCATGCCGCAGACGACCAGGTCGAAGCCGGTCTTCTCCAGCGCCTTGGCCAGGATCGCGGAGGTGGCGAAGACGTCGGAGCCGTGGATGGCGTCGTCGTTGACGTGGACGGCCTTGTCGGCGCCCATCGACAGCGCCTTGCGCAGCGCGTCCCTGGCGTCGTCCGGGCCCACGGTCACGACGGTGACCTCGGCGTCGTCGGCCTCCTCCTGGATGCGGAGGGCCTGCTCGACGGCGTACTCGTCCAGCTCCGAGAGCAGGCCGTCGACGGCCTCGCGGTCGGTCGTCAGGTCGTCGGCGAAACCGCGGTCGCCGGTCGCGTCGGGGACGTACTTCACACAGACAGCGATCTTCAGGGTCACGGCCTGTCTCCTTTCGACGAGGTGGTGGTTACGGGAGGTTGCGGGCCATGACGATGCGCTGGACCTGGTTGGTGCCCTCGTAGATCTGGGTGATCTTGGCGTCGCGCATCATGCGCTCGACGGGGTAGTCGCGGGTGTAGCCGTAGCCGCCCAGGAGCTGGACGGCGTCGGTGGTGACCTCCATGGCGACGTCCGAGGCGAAGCACTTGGCCGCCGCGCCGAAGAAGGTCAGATCACCGTCGACGCGCTCGGACTTGGCGGCGGCGGCGTAGGTGAGCTGGCGGGCGGCCTCCAGCTTCATGGCCATGTCGGCGAGCATGAACTGCACGCCCTGGAAGTCGGCGATCGGCTTGCCGAACTGCTTGCGTTCGGTGACGTAGCCCTTGGCGTAGTCCAGGGCGCCCTGGGCGATGCCGATGGCCTGGGCGGCGATGGTGATGCGGGTGTGGTCCAGGGTCTTCATCGCGGTGGCGAACCCGGTGCCCTCCGCGCCGATCATCCGGTCGGCGGGGACGCGGACGTTGTCGAGGTAGACCTCGCGGGTCGGGGAGCCCTTGATGCCGAGCTTCTTCTCCGGCGCGCCGAAGGACACGCCTTCGTCGGACTTCTCCACGACGAACGCGGAGATGCCCTTGGAGCGCTTGTCGGGGTCGGTGACGGCCATGACCGTGTAGTACTCGGAGACGCCGGCGTTGGTGATCCAGCGCTTGACGCCGTTGAGGACCCAGAAGTCGCCGTCGCGCACCGCGCGGGTCTTCATCCCCGCCGCGTCCGAGCCGGCGTCCGGCTCCGACAGGGCGTAGGAGAACATCGCCTCGCCCCGGGCCAGCGGAGCGAGGTACTTGTGCTTGAGCTCCTCCGAGCCCGACAGGATCACCGGCAGCGAGCCCAGCTTGTTCACCGCCGGGATCAGCGAGGACGACCCGCACGCGCGCGCGACCTCCTCGATCACGATCACCGTCGCCAGGGCGTCCGCCCCCGCGCCCCCGTACGTCTCGGGCACGTGCACCGCGTGCAGGTCATTGGCCACCAGCGCGTCCAGCGCCTCCTGCGGGAAACGTCCCTCCTCGTCCACCGCCGCCGCGAACGGAACGATCTTCGCCTCCGCCAGCGCACGCACCGACTCCCGGAGCATCTCGTGCTCCTCCGAAGGTCGGTACAGATCGAAGTCCTTGCCCATGATGTGGAGCTCCCCTAGACACTTGTGGCACTGAGTACCCTCAGCAAAGCACACTCAGTACCACGACGCCAGAGCGCCCCGACGCTCTGGCGTCGGGGCGCTGGAGAAACCGACTGGTCGGTTTTACGTGCCGGGGGTTTCCGCGAGATTTCCCTCTTCGCGGCGGAGCCGGTTCGCATCGTATTCGGCGGCCAATTGGCGTGCGCGGCTTTCGCTCATCTCCAGACGGGTCAACAGGGCCGGAGTGCATATGGTCGGCAGGACGTGGCGGAGCAGAACCAGAACGCGGTGAGTGAGGTCATTCCGCTCGCAAAGAATCTGAGACATCGTCTGGATTCCCGCGAAGGCGCCGGCGAACAGTTCGGCCGTGTCCGTCACGTCCACGTGGACGAGGAGCTCGCCCCGCACCTTCGCCACCGTCAGGACCTCCGACACCTGGTCGATCCAGGCCCGGAAGGGGGCGGCCCGGTCGACGCCCGTGGCGCCGCTGTCCAGGGCCAGGGCGACGCTCGCCCGCACCAGGGGGTCGCGCTGCAGCCGGTGGGCGAGGAGGAAGCCCTGGTCGACCAGTTCCTGGACCTTGATGGGCTGCGGGCCGAGCGGCTCGTCGAGCATCTGGGCGTCCAGCACGCCGAGAGCGAGATCTTCCTTGGAGGCGAAGTGGAAATAAAGCGCCCCCTTGGTCACCCCGGCGCGCACCAGGATCTCCCCGATGGTCGTCCGCTCGTAGCCGCGCTCCGCGAAGACGGCGGCCGCCGACTCCAGAATCATCCGCCGGGTACGGATTGCACGCGCTTGCTGCGCCAAGGCGCCTCCCGCTGTCTCGCTGTCTGTGCTCAACGTGTGACGTGAAGCATTGAAAAGAAAACCGGGCTGTACGTATCCTACGCCGGGCGGATTTGCCGTCCGGGGCGTGCCGTGACGCGAGGGGAAGCCATGGAACAGAGCCGTCGAGGGGCGACGACACCCGTCCCCGGGGAGTTCGTCCATCGCGCGGACCCGGCCGACATCATCCCCACGGGCTGGGCACGACCGCAGGAGAACCGTTACTCCGTCCCCGCTCGCTGGTCTGCCTCGCATCCCTTCTTCTCTCCGGTGGCAGGGGGCCGTCACGACCCCGTACTGGTGGCCGAGACGATACGTCAGGCCACCATGCTCGTCGCTCACACCGAACTCGCGGTACCCGTGGACGACCAGTTCGTCATGTGGGAGCTGTGGTACGCCGCCGATCCCGACGCGCTCGTCCTCGACGGAGCCTCCTCGGACATCGCGGCCGACATCACCTTCCCCGAGCTCGACAGGCGCGGCGGCCGGGTCCGGGGCCTGCGCACCGATGTCGTACTGACCCGGGACGGCCGGCCGTTCGCCACCGGGGGCGGCACGGCGCGCTGCACCTCGGCCCCGGCCTACCGCCGCGTGCGGGGCGGGCGGATGGCGGCCCTCGGCCGCCCGGTCCCCCTGATACCCGGCGTGGCCCCGCACCTGGTCGGCCGCGAGGACGCCAAGGACGTCGTCCTGGGGCCCGGCGACCGCCCCGGCCGGTGGCGGCTGCGGGTCAACACCGCCCACCCCACGCTCTTCCGCCGCCCGAACGACCACGTCCCCGGGATGCTCCTCCTCGAAGCGGCCCGGCAGGCGGCGATGCTGGTGACCGGCGACACCGGCTACCTCCCCGTCACCGTGAAGCTCTCCTTCTCGCGCTACGCCGAACTCGACAGCCCCTGCTGGATCGAGCCCGAGGTCGTGGCCGCCCCCGTGGGCCCGCCCGCCGTCCGGGTCACCGGACGGCAGGACGGGACCCCCGTCTTCCTCTGCACACTCAGCTCTCCCTCCCCGTCCCGGGAACCGGTGGTGGCCGGAATCGGCTCCGTCGCCCGGTCGACGGCCTGAACCGGAACGGAACGATGGGCGCTCGCATCCTGATCACCGGCGCGACCGGATTCATCGGCGGCCGGGTGGCGGCCGCCGCGACGGCGGCGGACGTCGCCCGCGTACGGCTGCTCGCCCGCCGCGCGCCCGCCCCGCCGGCGGGCGCCGGAGCGAGGGGCGCCCCGGAGGTCGAGACCGTCCGGGGCGACCTCCGGGACCCCGCCTCCCTCCGCCGCGCCTGCGAGGGGGTCGACGTCCTGCTCCACTGCGCCTCCGCGATCGGCGGGGACGAGGAGACGGCCCGCGCGGTCAACGACGAGGGCACCCGGGCCCTGGTCGACGCGGCCGTACGGGCCGGGGTGAGCAGGATCGTCGCCCTGAGCACGGCCTCCGTCCACGGCCGCGGCCCCTTCCGCGCCGCCGCCCCGGACACCCTCCCGA
The DNA here is from genome assembly GCF_042892575.1 of Streptomyces sp. NPDC001744. Taxonomy (NCBI): domain Bacteria; kingdom Bacillati; phylum Actinomycetota; class Actinomycetes; order Kitasatosporales; family Streptomycetaceae; genus Streptomyces; species Streptomyces sp. NPDC001744. The sequence goes on along the minus strand of NZ_JBIAUG010000017.1, from coordinate 138,108 downwards.
TCGCCCCCGTCTCGGCGACCAGCCGCACCCGCGCGGCGGGCGAACGCCACGTCACGGAGGCCGGGGGAACCGTCCTGCGCCCCCATCTGGTGTACGGGACCGGGGACCGGCAGCTGGTGCCCGGCGTCGTCCGCCTCCTCTCGGCGCTGCCCGGTCCGCTCGACGGGGGCGGCTCGCTGCACTCCCTGATCGACGTGGAGAGCCTGGCGGGCGCCCTGGTCGGCGCGGCACTCTCCCCCCGCACCCGGCCCGGCGCCTATCACGTGAACCACCCCACGCCGGTTCCCGTGGAGAAACTCCTGTCATTGGGCGAGGAGTTGCTCGCCCTGCGGGGAGTGCCGCGCCGGGGGCCCGCGACGGACGTCGCCGGTGCGCGCGCTCTCCTGGCGGACGACCCCGTCGCCCTGCACCACCTCGCCCTGCTCGCCACCGACCACTGGTTCGCCGACGACCGTCCCTGGCGGGACTTCGACCGCGACCCGGGGCCGGACTTCGCCACGGGGGCCGCGCGTCACACGGCGTGGTACCGGGACCTGCTCGCCCCCTCCTGACCGGGCCCCGCCCGCCCCCGACCGAAAGAAGACAGCACCGACATGTACCCGCTGGCCGACAGGACCGCGATCGTCACCGGGGCGAGCCGCGGCATCGGAAGAGGCATCGCGGAACGGCTCGCCGCGGACGGCGCCCTGGTCGCCGTGCACTACGGCAGCGACGAGCGGGCCGCCCGCGCGACGGTGGCGGCCATCGAGGAGAAGGGCGGCCGGGCCTTCCCGTTCCGCGCGGACCTGGGGGAGCCGGACGCCGTCGACACCTTCTACGCGGGCCTGGAGGCCGGCCTCGCGGAGCGGGACGCGGGACCCGGGTTCGACATCCTCGTCAACAACGCGGGCGCCAGCGGCTCCGGGCGCATCCACCAGCTCACCACCGAGGTCTTCGACCGGCTGGTCGCGATCAACGTCAAGGCCCCGCTCTTCCTCATCCAGCGGGGCCTCGACCGGCTGCGCGACGGCGGCCGGATCGTCAACATCTCCTCGGCGGTGACGAAGCACGCCTTCCCCGACTCCGTCACGTACGCGATGACCAAGGGGGCCGTCGACACGATGACGCTCGCCCTCGCCAAGGAGCTGGGCCCCCGGGGGATCACGGTCAACGCCGTGGCGCCCGGGTACATCGCGACGGACATGAACGCGCGGCGCAGGGCGACGCCCGAGGCGAGCGCCGCCCTCGCCGCGCTCTCGGTCTTCAACCGGCTGGGGACGCCCGCGGACGTGGCCGACGTGGTCGCCTTCCTCGTCTCCGACGACGCCCGGTGGATCACCGGCCAGTACGTGGACGTGACGGGCGGCAGTGCCCTCTGAGGGCCGCGGCCCGGGGCCTCCGGGCCGTCGCGAAGACCCTTGCGCACCCCTGCTCGTGGCGGGGGGCCGGTGGATAAAGTGGGGGAACGATGACACGTTTCCGCGAGAGCGTCCGCTCTCTGCTGCGCGAGCAGGTGCTCGACGCCGCTCACCGCCTCGTCGCCGCCGAGGGCTGGGGCGGGCTGCGCATGACCTCCCTCGCGCGGGCCGCCGGCATCAGCCGCCAGACCCTCTACAACGAGTTCGGCTCGAAGGAGTCCATCGGCACCGCCCTGGTCCAGCGCGAACTGGAGGGCTTCCTGATCGGGATCGAGCGCGAACTCGACGCCCACCGGGGCGAGTTGGAGGCGGCGGCGAGGGCCGGCATCGGCTACACGCTTCAGCAGGTCGTGGACGACCCGCTGATCAGGAGCGTCCTGGTCGCGGCGCGGGAGGGCGGCGACGACCTGCTCGCCTACCTCACGACCCGCCCGGAGCCGGTCTTCGGCACGGCCATGGCGATGCTCGACGCGTACGCGGTCGGGGCCTGGCCCGACGTGGACGAGGAGTCGCGCGGACTCGCCGTCGAGACGGTCGTGCGGCTCACCGTCAGCCACATCGTCCAGCCGGTGGCCTCCCCCCGGGAGACGGCGGCGCGCATCGCCAGGATCGCGGCGCGGATCGCGTACCCGGGGGAAGCGGACCGCGCGGCGAGGCCCGGTACCGGGCACGGGGGATCCCCGGCACCGGGCCTCTGTTGAATATTCTACATATTTCCCGGGAGGGGCGCGTCCACCCCCCACACCGGCGGGCGAAGCGCGGGCGGACGGGGTAGATCTCCTCTGAGACGCGGTCCCGTCCGGACCCCGGCCGGGACACCCCCGACCGCGTCACCGGCGCCGAGGAGGAGGCAGCGGTGGAAAACAGGAGCAAAGGGTTCGTGCACTCCTTCAACCGTCTCGGCGGGTACGGATTCGTCGTCCCCGTCGGTTCCGAGGAGCAGATCTGGTTCAGTGCCGAGGACATCGAGGACGAGAGCCGGGTCCTCTCGGAGGGGCAGCAGGTCTCCTTCGTCCTGGTCCTCGGAGACGGCCGGTTCGAGGCCAAGGAGCTGCGCCTCTGACGGCGGCCGGGTCCGGTGCGCGGACCCGGGCCCGGCCACGCTTTCGTACGCGTCCGAACGGGTACGCGTCCGGACGGCCCCCTCCGGGCTCCTCAGTCCCCGGAGCCGGGCTCCGGCGCCAGCGCGTCCATGAACGAGCTGACCGAGAACACCGCGCGCCCGGGACCGGCCGGCCCGTAGCCGGGCGGGGCGGTCAGCCCGTTCTCCCGCAGCGTCTCCGTGTACGCCTCGAGCAGCCGCAGGTGGTACTCCAGGGGCGCGCCGTCCGGGTTCTCGCGGCCCAGCGGCGTCGTCGGCTCCGGGCACCAGGTGGTGAACCGGGGCGTGATCCCGCGCGACATGAAGAACCGCAGCCCCTCGCGGGTGGAGGCGATGGCCTCGTCCACGGTCAGGAAGCCCGAGGGGCGCGCCATCTCGACCCCGGCGACGAAGTTGGGGATGACGTTGCGCGGCCCGAAGACCTCCGCCGAGTCCAGGATGCGGCGGTGCCACTCGTCCCGGCCGATGTAGCGCTCCTTGCCGGGGCAGTACAGCTCGAACAGGCGCCGGTCCCACACCTCGTAGTTCGGGTGGTAGATCCGGATGCCGTAGTCGTGGAAGCGCCGCACGTCCTCCTTGGGCAGGGCCTGCGCGACGACCTTGCCGATCCAGCGGCCCGGGAAGCGCTCCTCGATCGCCCGCGCGTACTGCCCGTAGAAGTCGGCCTCGTCCTTGCCGCCGACCTGCGAGGTGACGGCCCCGCCGGTCAGGGTGTACGCGGTCGAGGCGCGGGCCGTGTCGTGCCGGTCGATGATCTCCAGCGCCTCCAGGACCTCGTCCACCGGCTTCACCCCGGTGTACGGACGGCCCGCCGCCTTGTGCTGGCGCCAGTTGTGGTTGATGTCGCAGTACTGGCACTCCTCCTTGGCGCCGAAGTACTGGCACACCCGGAAGACCGTCAGGTAGATCAGGTAGCCCCACTGGATCGTCGGCGCCACCTCCATCACGGACTTGCCGTTCGACAGCGGGTGCCGGTAGTACTCCGGCATCGGCGGCAGCCCGACGTCCGCGATCCGCGTCCCGTCCAGGAACAGCGCGAGCGCCCCGTCGGCGTCCGGCGCGACCCGGTACGGCGACGACGGGTTGACCCGCACCGACACCACCGTGCGGCGCAGCCCGTACGGCCCGCCGGTCAGCACGATCTCCTCCGGCGGACGGTTCAGCGCCGCCTCGCCCAGCTCCGGCAGCGTCCGGTGGTCGAAGGAGAAGATGAAGTACGACTTCGGCTTCACCTCGCCCCCTTCGTTGCCGGACAGGGCGGAGGGGTCGAAGGCGAGCCCGCCGCGCAGCAGGTCCTCCTTGAACACGGCTTCCGGGGGGATCCCCGGGAAGCGGTCCATCAGGGACTCCACGACGGAGGTACGGGTCGGTGCGGCGCTGGTCACAGGCGGATCTCCGGGGGTGAGGGGCTATGGAGCCGACGTGCGTCCCACGCTACGCGCGCGTGCCGCCGGGGGACCGGCCGGGTCCCCCGGTACTCCGCCGGCGCGGCCCGTCGCCTTCCGCCCGCCGCCCGCCGGGGTGCGGGACCCACTTGTTCGCGTCCGACCCGTTCCCTCGCGGACCGGAACTGTCCGCATGGGCGGATAGCGTGCCCGCCATGGCCCTCAGGACGACCCACCCCGTGCTCGGCACCCGCGTTCTCAACCGCGCCACCCTCGAACGCCAGTTGCTCCTGCGGCCCTCCCCGCTCGGCGCCGAGGAGGCCGTCGAGCATCTCGTCGGGCTCCAGGCCCAGGAGACCAAGCCCCCGTACCACGCGCTCGCCGCCCGCCTCGACGGCTTCCGGCCCGAGGCGCTGTCCGCGCTGATGGAGTCCCGCGCCGTCGCCCGCATCGTCACCCTGCGCTCCACCGTGCACACCCACACCGCGCGCGACGCCGTCGCCCTCCGCCGGTTCGCGCAGCCCGGTGCCGTCGACCGCGAACTCGCCCTCTTCGTCTCCCGGGGCGGCCTCGCCGGCGTCGACCTCGACCGGCTCGCCGCCCTCGCCCGCGCGTTCGTCGAGGAACGGCCCCGCACGCCCGGGGAGCTGCGCCGGGAACTCCTCGGGGAGTGGCCCGGCGCCGACCCCGCCTCCCTCTCCACCGCCGCCCGCTGTCTGCTCCCCCTCGTCCAGGTCACCCCGCGCGGCCTCTGGGGACGCGGCGGACGGGTCGCGCTCACCACGACGGACGCGTGGTTCGGGGACGCCGCGCGACAGGACGCCGCGGAGCGGGACGCCGGCCCCGACGAAGTCGTACCGCGCTACCTCCGCGCCTTCGGGCCCGCCTCCGTCAAGGACATGCAGACCTGGTGCGGGCTCACCGGGCTCCGCGCCGCCTTCGAGCGCCTGCGGCCCCGGCTCCTGGTCTTCCGGGACGAGCGCGGCACCGAACTCTTCGACCTGCCCGACGCGCCCCGCCCCGACGGGGACACCCCCGCTCCGCCCCGGTTCCTCCCCGAGTACGACAACCTGCTCCTCTCGCACGCCGACCGCACCCGCGTCCTCGCGCCGGGGACCCGTTCCCGCACCTGGAGAAACAACCGGGGCCTCCGCGTCTTCCTCCTCGACGGGTTCCTCGCCGGGTGCTGGTACCTGGACGAGGGCGGGGAGCGGACCGCGCTGACCGTCGAGCCCTTCGAGCGCCCCACCCGGGCCCGGCGCGCCGACCTCGCCGCCGAGGCCGAGCGGATCCTGCGGATCACGGGACGGCCGGGCGTGCCGTACGAGATCGTCTTCCGCGACCCGGAAGGGTGACCTCCGAGGGGCCCCCGCCCGGTCCGGGGAGGAACCCACCGCCCGCGGGTTCCTCCCCGGACGGGGGGTGGTGGGACCCGGGTCACTGATTACACGATGTCCTGGACCGCCCCCGACGAGGAGGACACATGACGGAGACCAGCGCGACCGAGGAGTTCCGGGCCGCCCGGGACTTCCTGCTCGCCCACCGCGAGGACTACGACACGGCCCGCGAGGGCTTCGCGTGGCCCCGGCCCGAGCGGTTCAACTGGGCGCTCGAATGGTTCGACGTCGTCGCGGAGGGCAACGACCGGACCGCGCTGCACATCGTCGAGGAGGACGGCTCCGGGGCGCAGGTGTCCTTCGCGGAGATGTCCGCCCGCTCGAACCGGGTCGCGAACTGGCTGCGGGCCCGGGGCGTGCGCGCCGGCGACCGGATCGTCGTCATGCTGGGCAACCAGACCGAGCTGTGGGAGACCGTCCTCGCCGCGATGAAGCTGCGGGCCGTCGTCATCCCCGCCACCCCGCTCCTCGGCCCCGCCGACCTGCGCGACCGCGTCGACCGGGGACGCGCCCGCCACGTCGTCGTCCGCGCCGGGGACACCGCCAAGTTCGACGACGTCCCCGGCGACTACACCCGGATCGCGGTCGGCGGCGACGGGACGGGGGAGTGGCTGGCGTACGAGGACGCCGCCCGCGAGCCGGACGCCTTCGAGCCCGACGGCGTCACCCGCGCGGACGACACGCTGATGCTGTACTTCACCTCCGGCACGACCGCCCGCCCCAAACTGGTCGAGCACACCCACACCTCGTACCCGGTCGGGCACCTCTCCACGATGTACTGGATCGGCCTGCGGCCCGGCGACGTCCACCTCAACATCTCCTCGCCCGGCTGGGCCAAGCACGCCTGGTCCAACCTCTTCGCGCCGTGGAACGCGGAGGCGACCGTTTTCGTCCACAACTACGCGCGCTTCGACCCGGTCCGGCTCATGGACGAGATGGAGCGGAACGGGATCACCAGCTTCTGCGCCCCGCCGACCGTGTGGCGGATGCTGATCCAGGCCGACCTGGCGCAGCTCAAGACCCCGCCGCGCGAGGCCGTCGCCGCCGGGGAACCGCTCAACCCCGAGGTCGTCGAGGCCGTGCGGCGCGCCTGGGGCGTCACCGTCCGGGACGGCTTCGGCCAGACCGAGACCGCCGTCCAGGTCTCCAACAGCCCCGGTCAGCGGCTCAAGGAGGGCTCCATGGGCCGTCCGAGCCCCGGCTACCGGGTCACCCTCCTCGATCCGGTGACCGGCCGCCCGGACGCGGACGAGGGCGAGATCTGCCTCGACCTGTCCGAGCGCCCGGTGGGCCTGATGACCGGCTACCACGGCGATCCGGAGCGCACGGCGGAGGCGATGGCCGGCGGCTACTACCGCACCGGTGACATCGGCGCGCGGGACGAAGAGGGATACATTACTTATATCGGACGCGCGGACGACGTCTTCAAGGCGTCCGACTACAAGATCAGCCCGTTCGAGCTGGAGAGCGCGCTCCTGGAACACGAGGCCGTCGCCGAGGCCGCCGTCGTCCCCGCCCCCGACCCGCTGCGGCTCGCCGTCCCCAAGGCGTACGTCGTGCTCGCGGCGGGCTGGGAGCCGGGCGAGGAGACCGCGAAGGCCCTCTTCGCGCACTCGCGCGCGGTCCTCGCCCCGTACAAGCGGATCCGGCGCATCGAGTTCGCCGACCTGCCCAAGACCGTCTCCGGGAAGATCCGGCGCGTGGAGCTGCGCCGCCTCACCGCCGAGGGCGGCGGCACCGAGTACGCCGAGGGGGACCTCGCGTGAACGCGCCGGAGGAACTCTCGTACGCCCACGGCACGTCCACCACCCCGCTCCTCGGGGACACCATCGGCGCCGGCCTGGACCGGGCCGTCGCCGCCTGGCCCGACCGCGAGGTCCTCGTCGACGTTCCCGCCGGGCGCCGCTGGACCTACGCGGAGTTCGCCGCGGACGTGGACCGGCTGACCGGCGCCCTGCTCGGCAGCGGCGTCCGCAAGGGCGACCGGGTCGGCATCTGGGCCGTGAACCGCGCCGAATGGGTCCTCGTCCAGTACGCCACCGCCCGCATCGGCGCCGTCATGGTCACCGTCAATCCCGCCTACCGGGCGGACGAGTTGGCGTACGTCCTCGACCAGGCGGGCATCTCCCTGCTCTTCGCCTCGCTCGCCCACAGGACGAGCGACTACCGGGCGATGGTCGAGCAGGTCGCCCCGGGACGGAGGGACCTGAGGGAGACCGTGTACTTCGGGGACGCGAGCTGGGACGCGTTCCTCACCCGCACGGCGGGGGAGGCGCGCCCGGAACCGCTCTCCTGCGACGATCCCGCCACCATCCAGTACACCTCGGGGACCACGGGCTTCCCCAAGGGGGCCACGCTCTCCCACCACAACATCCTCAACAACGGTTACTTCGTGGGGGAGATGCTCGCCTACGACGAGCGGGACCGGATCTGCGTCCCGGTCCCGTTCTACCACTGCTTCGGCATGGTGATGGCCAACCTCGCGGCCACCTCGCACGGCGCCTGCCTGGTGATCCCCGCCCCCTCCTTCGACCCCGCCGCCACCCTCCGGGCGGTCCAGGAGGAGCGCTGCACCTCCCTCTACGGGGTGCCGACGATGTTCATCGCGGAGCTGGACCTCCCCGACTTCGCGGCGTACGACCTCTCCACGCTCCGCACCGGGATCATGGCGGGCTCGCCGTGCCCGGCGGAGGTGATGAAACGGGTCGTCGCGGAGATGAACATGGCGGAGGTGTCGATCTGCTACGGCATGACCGAGACCTCGCCCGTCTCCACCCAGACCCGCCGCGACGACGACCTGGAGCGCCGCACCGGCACGGTCGGGCGGGTCCTGCCGCACGTCGAGGTGAAGATCGTGGACCCGGCGAGCGGGCTGACGGTGGAGCGCGGCACGGCGGGGGAGCTGTGCACCCGCGGCTACGGCGTGATGCTCGGCTACTGGGACGACCCGGAGAGGACCGCCGAGGTGATCGACCGGGGCGGCTGGATGCACACGGGCGACCTGGCGGTGATGCGGGACGACGGGTACGTGCGGGTCGTCGGCCGCATCAAGGACATGATCATCCGGGGCGGGGAGAACGTGTACCCGCGCGAGATCGAGGAGTTCCTCCACGGACACGCCAAGATCGCCGACGTCCAGGTGGTCGGCGTCCCCGACGAGCGGTACGGCGAGGAGATCCTGGCCTGCGTGATCCCGCGCGACCCGGCCGACCCGCCCACCCCGGACGAGATCAGGGACTTCTGCCGGGACCGGCTCGCCCCCTACAAGGTCCCCCGCCGGGTGGAGATCCTGACCGAGTTCCCGATGACGGTGAGCGGGAAGGTGCGGAAGGTGGAGCTGCGGGAACGGTACGCCGAGGGGACGTGACGCCGGCCCCGGGCGCGCCCGGCGGACGGAACGTCCCGGGGCGCGCCCGGCGGTGGCTCAGGGCGCGGCGGTGAGGTCCCGGCGCATGCAGACGCGGGGCCATGCCGCCAGGCCGTGGGCCGCCTCCGCCCGGCGGATGGCGCGCAGCCCCTCGGTGAGGGCCGGGTCGGAGTCCGCGAGCGGGCGGAAACCGAGCCGGGCGTAGTACGGGGCGTTCCAGGGCACCTCGGCGAAGGTCGTCAGCGTCAGCGCCGTCAGGCCCTCGCGCGCCGCGGTCCGCGCCAGGTGCTCGATCAGGGCCCGGCCGACGCCCCGGCGGGCGGCCCCCGGACGCACCGACACCTGCTCGACGTGGGCGGCGCCGTCGACCGTGCCGGCGAGCAGGTACGCCACCGGACGGTCGGCGTCGTCCACCGCCACCCAGGCCCGGCCCGCACGGCGGTACGCCTCCAGGACCTCCAGGGACGGCGGGTCGTCGTCGGCGACCGCCGCCATGCCGAGGGAGCGGAACGGCTCGCCGGCCTCCCGTTCGATGTCCTGGAGCAGGGGGAGTTCGGACGCGGCGGCCGCTCTGATGCGCATGCGCCAGTATGGCCCGGGACGGTGCGGGCGGGCACGGTGCGACGTGCCCTCACCGCGCGGGGCCGTCGGCCGCCGGGCGGCCCCGCCCCTCCTCCCCGGCCCGGTCGAGCAGTCCCCCGTCCCGCGAGAAGCGGGGCAGGAACAGGGCGAGGGCCGGGTCGCCGTACAGCGCCACGTACAACTGGACGAGGCCCCCGTCCGTCACCTCCTGGCGGTGGGCCGGCAGCGGGTACCGCTCCCGCAGTCCGGCGATCAGCCGCCGCGCCGCCCCGGTCGTGACGGGCAGCCGCGACAGCGCCGCCGCTCCCAGGGCCGCCGGCGCCCCGGCCGCGAGCGCCACCGCGAGGTCCGCGCCGGACGCCCCGGTCGCGAACGGCCCCGCGAGGACGGTCGGCGGTACGCAGCAGAGCAGCGCCCGCGCGGTCCGCAGCCGCGGGACCGGCCGCAGCAGCCCGGCCCCGCGCAGCTCGCCGCTCAGCGCGTCCACGGCCCGCCGCGCCTCCGGCCGCTGGGCGAGCTCCCCCAGGGCGAGGGCCCGGCGGAGCGACCCGTGCACACCGAGCTGTACGGGGTCGCGGGTCCGGCCCGGCCCGCCGTTGGCCCGAATCGTATGTTTGCGGCCCGCCTCGACCGCCCCGCGCTGGTGCAGTGCCACCAGCGCCACGGTGACGGCGGCCCGCCGCCCGCCCCGCAGCAGCGCGAGCGCCTGCGGCGTCGGCACGCGGTCCGTGTCCCCCTCTCCGCTCTCCCGGCTGCGCGTTCGCAACAGAGCGGCGGCGAGCAGTAGTTCGCCCCAGGCCGCCCCGATGAACCACCACGTCCCCGTCCCCATGACGCCCACCCCCAAGGGAGTTGTGCCCGGTGGAGCGTGATCGTCACGCGTGAATGGCCGATTTCGCATGTCGAGAGGGTGCGGGGGAGGGGGGAGGGGCGCGTGCCCGGCACGCCTTCCGGAGCGCCGCCGGTGCGCTCCGCGCGCGCTCCCGGCGCACCACCCGGGCGTTCCCGGCGCGTTCGCCGTGTTCCCTCCGTGTGCTCTTCGCGTGTCCCCCGCGCGCCCTACGGCGCGCAGGCGCCGCCCGCGGCCAGGTCGTCGGCGGCGCGGTTGACCGGCTGCGGGGTCCCGGTCAGATCGAGCACGAAGAGCGGCAGGCCGATCTCGGCGGCGCGGGAACGGGCTTCCGGGGTGTAGCCGGCGAGCGAGAAGAACACGCTCACGGCGGACGCGTTCAGGCCGTTGAGCCAGAGGCACTCGACCGCCCGCAGCCCGGCGGGCCGGGTGGTCGGGTCCACCTGGGCGACGAGCCCCGGCGCCCGCAGGTCCACCCCGGACGCGGGACGCTCCTCGGGCTGGACGACGCTGGGGAACCCGAGCCAGCGCAGGTACCCGGCGGCGGCCGCCACCGCGTCCCGGGCGGTCCGGATCGTCACGGGCCGGAACGCGCCCCGCGCCGGTCCCGGGCGCGGGACCACCGGGGGCGGCGGGACGTGCGCGGGGCCGTACCCGGCGGACGCGCGGTACGGCCCGGTGGGCGGCGGCACGCCGGGGCCCCGCCGCCCGGCGCCGCCGTCCGGTTCGGTGCCGGAACCGGACGGACCGCCCGGACGCGCGCCCTCCGCACGCGGACCGCTCCCGTCGGCACCGCCCGTGCCCGTACCGCCCGCACCGAAACCGGTCGCACCCGTACCGTTCCCGCCGGGCCGGGGCCCGCCGGGAGCCGTGCCGAACCACTCCGAGCCGGGCTCCGCCGCACGGCGCCGGGCGGCCCCGGAGGACGGTCCGCCCCGGAGGCCGTCACGGCCGGCCGGCGGTCCGCCGGGTCCCGTCCCCGCCGCGTACCGCCCCGGCTCCGCTCCCGTCCCGCGCCCCGGGGCGGAGGGGTCCCTCCCGTCCGGGCCGCGGCCGCCCGGGGGTCGTGACGCCTCCGAGGCCGGCACCGGGGCGGCGCCGTGCCCGGTGCCGTCCGCGCGGCCCCCTTCCGCCGTACCGCCCCCACCGTCCACCGGCCGGACCGGCACCCGCAGGACCGTGCCGCACGGGCAGGCGAACTCCGGGTGGGGCCAGTCGTTCTCGCGGCCGCAGGCGCCGCAGCGGACGGCGACCCACTCGTCCGCCCAGTTCCGGCGCGTGATCGGCTCCGCCGCGCCCGCCGCCACCGGCGCCGCCACGGGACTTCCGCACGCGCAGGGGAAGGCGGGCGCCGCGTACGCCCGCGTGCTCAGGCACTCCGGGCAGCGCACCGGTACGGAATCGCCCACAACCCAACCCCCTGTCGCTCGCTCCCATCGTCCCCCCATCCGCCCTCCCGGGGGAGGCCGTTCGGCCACTTCGGTCCCTCCGGGCGACGCGATCGCGCCGTCCGTCCCGGCGGGCGGACCTCTCTTGACGGCTCTTCGCCGCCGCGCCTACATTGCTTCCGTATAGCAGAACAGTATTTCCGCATTACGGAAACAGTGAGGTGGGCCTCCCGGCGGAGGGGACCTCCTGGATCCGCCCGGCCGAAGCAGGAGCACTCCCATGCCTCGTATGACCGCCGCCGCAGCGGCCGTTGAAATCCTCAAGCGCGAAGGCGTCACCCAGGCGTTCGGCGTCCCCGGCGCGGCGATCAACCCCTTCTACCGCGAGCTCAAGAACGTGGGCGGCGTCGGCCACACGCTCGCCCGCCACGTCGAGGGCGCGTCCCACATGGCCGAGGGCTACACCCGTGCCAAGGCCGGCAACATCGGCGTCTGCATCGGCACGTCGGGACCGGCCGGCACCGACATGATCACCGGCCTGTACTCGGCCGTCGCGGACTCGATCCCGATCCTCTGCATCACCGGACAGGCCCCGGTCGCGAAGCTCCACAAGGAGGACTTCCAGGCCGTCGACATCGCCACCGTCGCCAAGCCGGTCACCAAGGCCGCCACCACCGTCCTGGAGGCCGCGCAGGTCCCCGGCGTCTTCCAGCAGGCGTTCCACCTCATGCGCTCGGGGCGCCCCGGCCCGGTCCTCATCGACCTGCCGATCGACGTCCAGCTGACCGAGATCGAGTTCGACCCGGAGACGTACGAGCCGCTGCCGGTCTACAAGCCGCGCGCCACCCGCGCCCAGGCCGAGAAGGCCCTCGGCTTCCTCCTGGAGTCCGAGCGCCCGCTGATCGTCGCCGGCGGCGGCGTCATCAACGCCGACGCCTCCGACCTGCTCGTGGAGTTCGCCGAGCTGACCGGCGTCCCCGTCATCTCCACCCTCATGGGCTGGGGCACCATCCCGGACGACCACGAGCTGGCCGCCGGCATGGTCGGCGTCCAGACCGCGCACCGCTACGGCAACGCGACCTTCCTGGAGTCCGACTTCGTCCTCGGCATCGGCAACCGCTGGGCCAACCGCCACACGGGCTACAACCTGGACGCGTACACCGAGGGCCGGAAGTTCGTCCACGTCGACATCGAGCCCACCCAGCTCGGCAGGATCTTCGCCCCGGACTACGGCATCGCCTCCGACGCCGGGGCCGCCCTGGAACTCTTCCTGGAGATCGCCCGGGAGTGGAAGGCCGCCGGCCGTCTCCCCGACTTCACCGCCTGGGCCGCCTCCGCGCAGGAGCGCAAGGCGACCCTCCAGCGCCGCACGCACTTCGACGACGTCCCGATGAAGCCGCAGCGCGTGTACGAGGAGATGAACCGGGCCTTCGGTCCGGAGACCCGTTACGTCACCACCATCGGCCTCTCCCAGATCGCCGCCGCGCAGTTCCTGCACGTCTACAGGCCGCGCCACTGGATCAACTGCGGCCAGGCCGGCCCGCTCGGCTGGACCGTCCCGGCCGCCATCGGCGCCGCGACCGCCGACCCGGACACCCCGGTCGTCGCGCTCTCGGGCGACTACGACTTCCAGTTCATGATCGAGGAGCTGGCGGTCGCCGCCCAGCACAAGGTCCCCTACGTCCACGTCCTCGTGAACAACGCCTACCTCGGCCTCATCCGCCAGGCGCAGGGCGGCCTCGGCATCAACTTCGAGGTCAACCTGGAGTTCGAGAACATCAACAGCCCGGAGATCGGCGTCTACGGCGTCGACCACGTCAAGGTCGCCGAGGGCCTGGGCGTCAAGGCCATCCGCGTCGAGGACCCGGACAAGCTGGGCGAGGCCCTGGAGCAGGCCAGGAAGCTGGCCGTCGAGCACCGGGTCCCGGTCGTCGTCGAGGCGATCCTGGAGCGCGTCACCAACATCGCGATGAGCAGGACGGCCGACATGAGCGACGTCACCGAGTTCGAGGAGCTGGCCACCGAGCCCGGCCACGCGCCGACCGCGATCAGGGCCCTCCGGGTCTGATCCGCTCCGCTCCCGCCCCCGCGGCGGGGCCCCCGTCCCGACGAGCACCGGGACGGGGGCCGTTCCCCGTCCGTCCCGCGCCCGGCGCCCGTACGCGCAGGGCCGTGCTCATTCCCGCACCCGTACGCCCTGTGCCCGTACGAGCACCGCGCCCGCCTCCGTCCACTCGTAGAGGACCGACCGGCCCGCCCGTCCCCGCCGGACGAGGCCCGCCTCCCGCAGCACCTTCAGGTGGCGGCCCACCGAACCGAGGCCCTGCCCGGTCAGGGCCACCAGCTGGCTCGTGGACAGCGGGGACCCGAGGCGCACGAGGACCCCCGCCCGCGCCGGTCCGAGCAGCGCGCCGAGCGCCCGCGGCACGACCGGGCCCGAGGCGTCCGCCAGGACGCCCGCGCAGGGGTACACCACCGCGAACCGCTCCGACCCCTCCCAGGACACCCAGCCGGTGGCCGGGGTCACCGGTACGAAGAGCAGCCGGCCGCCGTCGACCGAACGCGGCGGGTAGGAGCGGGCGTTCACCTGGAGGCGGCCGTCGCCCAGCCAGCGCGTCCTCCCCGGGCTCAGCTCGTCCAGGGCCGCCGCCCAGCCGCCCCGCCCCAGCCGCGCGGTCCGCGCCGTCACGTCGGCTTCGAGGATCCGCCGCCGGCGGGGCCACTCCGGAAGCACCGTCTCCCGCCACACCCACGTCAGGACCTCCGCCATCCGTCCGGGCAGGTCCCGCGCCGAACGCAGCGGCTCCGGCACGGGCCCGCCGAGCGCGACGGCCAGCTGCGGCACCGCGCCGGCCGGGTCGGCGGCGCGGACGGCCTCCACCTCCTCCTCGAAGGGCCGCTCGCCCTCGCCCAGCGGCGTCGGCGTCAGGAAGTCCGCGTTCCAGGTGGGGCCGATCGCGGCCCGCACGAGCAGGGCGTCGAGCGGTTCGGCCGCCAGGCGCGCCCGGTAGGCGGGCAGGGACGCGGTCAGCCAGGCCCGTTCGCCCGGGTGGCTCGCGGCGGCCGCGTGCAGGACCTTGAGCGCGGCGACCGTCTCGGCCAGCGGCGACACCACGAAGCGGCCGCCCGCGAGCGAGTCGGTCCCGATCCGCCACCAGCCCATGCCGCCGCCTTCCCACAGGTCCGGGTTTCGCCCCCCGGCGAAACGCTAACGGTACGCGCCGGGCCCCTCCGAGACTCCCCGCATGGCCCGCTACCGCACCCTCTTCCGCACCCCCGAATTCACCCCGCTCCTCCTCACCGGCTCCGTCCACACCGCCGCGCAGACGGTGGCCGGCCTCGGTCTCGCCACCCTCGTCCTCCACGCCACCGGTTCGCCGTTCCTCTCCGCGCTCGCCCTCTTCGGCCCCTCGCTCGCCCAGCTCCTCGGCGCGACCACGCTGCTCTCCGCCGCCGACCGGCTGCCGCCGCGCGCCGCGCTCTCCGGGGTCGCCCTCTTCTTCGCCGCGGGCACGGCCGTCCTGGCGGTCCCCGCCCTTCCCACCTGGGCGGTCTTCGCGGTCCTCCTCGCCGAGGGGCTCGCGGCCTCGCTGGGCGGCGGGGTGCGGTACGGCCTCCTGAACGAGATCCTGCCGCGCGAGGCGTACCTCCTCGGCCGCTCGGTGACGAACATGGCCGCCGGCGCCTGCCAGATCGGCGGTTTCGCGGCCGGCGGGCTCCTCGTCGCCCTGCTCTCACCGCGCGGCGCGGTCCTCGCCGGGGCCGGGCTGTACCTCGCCGCCGCCCTGTTCGCCCGCCTCGGCCTGGGGGCGCGTCCGCCGCGTGCCGGGGGACGGCCCTCGGTCGCGGCGACCCGGCGGACCAACGCGCGGCTCCTGTCCGTGCCCGCCCGGCGCCGCTGCTACCTCGCGCTGTGGGTGCCCAACGGGCTGATCGTGGGCTGCGAGTCGCTGTTCGTGCCGTACGCCCCCGAGCGCGCCGGACTCCTCTTCGTCTGCGGCGCGTTCGGGATGCTGACCGGGGACGTGGCCGTCGGCCGCTTCGTACCGGCGCGGCTGCGCGGCCGGCTCCGCTTCCCGCTCCAGGCGCTGCTCGCCGCCCCGTTCCTCCTCTTCGCCCTCGATCCCGCGCTTCCGCTCGCGCTCGCCGCCGTGACCGTGTCGGCGGTGGGGTACGGGGCGACGCTGCTGCACCAGGAGCGGCTGACGGCCCTGGTGCCGCAGGAGCTGGGCGGTCACGCCCTGGGCCTGCACTCCTCGGGGATGCTCGCGTTCCAGGGGGTGGGCGCGGCCCTGGGCGGCGGCCTCGCCCAGTACACCTTGCCGCGGACCGGGATGGTGGTCCTGGCCCTGGCCTCGCTCGTCGTGACGTTCCTGCTGGCGCGGGCGGACCGGGAGGGGGGAGAAAAGGGGAAGAGCGCGGAACCGGGGTCCGTGGACCTGGTTCCGCGCTCTCCCGCTCGTTGACCGCCCGGCGGTGCGGGGCGGGCGGGCGCGACAGGACGTCCGCACCGCCGGGCGGAGCCTCGGGGTTCCCCGGTACGGGGGGCGTTGGGACCGCGGCGGCGCCGGCGGGCGGAGCGGCCCTCCCCTCCTTCAGGTCAGGAGGGGGAGGCCGTCGCCCTGGCCACCGCACTGGCTCGGCGCCGCCGCGGTCCTCACGCTGTCCGGTTCGCCGGCCACCCCTCATCCGGGCCGGTGTTCCGGACCGCGTACGGCGCTGACCTCCCGTCAAGTGCCGTACGCAGCATGGGTGCTGCCGTGGGTCAGCTCTCGCGCAGGGCGCCGACCGCCTCGGCCACGCGCTTGCCGTAGTCCGGGTCGGCGGCGGCGAAGTGCGCGATGTTCTTCTCGATGACGTCCTCGCGCGACACCTGCGAGAGGCTGCCGGCGATGTTGGCGACGAGCCGGCCCTTCTCGTCCTCGGACATCAGGCGGTACAGCTCGCCGGCCTGGAAGAAGTCGTCGTCCTTGACGTGCGCGGGCGCCTCGTGGGTGCCGGTCCAGCCGTGGACCGCGAGCGGCGCGGAGAGCGCGGCGTCGGTCTGGGCCGGGCCCCGGTACGAGTTGGGCTCGTAGTTCTTGTCGTGGCGCGAGCCGTTGCGGGTGGCCATGAGGCCGTCGCGGCCGTAGTTCTGCGCCGTGGTCGCCCGGGGGGCGTTCACCGGCAGCAGGGTGTGGTTGACGCCGAGGCGGTAGCGGTGGGCGTCCGCGTAGGCGAACAGGCGGCCCTGGAGCATCTTGTCCGGCGAGGGGCCGATGCCGGGCACGAAGTTGTTCGGGGAGAACGCGGCCTGCTCGACCTCGGCGAAGACGTTGTCCGGGTTGCGGTCGAGGACCAGGCGGCCCACCCGCTGGAGGGGGTAGTCGGCGTGCGGCCACACCTTGGTGAGGTCGAACGGGTTGAAGCGGTAGTCCGCCGCCTCGGCCGCCGGCATGATCTGGACGTAGAGGGTCCAGGAGGGGTTGACCCCGCGCTCGATCGCCTGGAGCAGGTCGGTCTGGTGCGAGTTGGCGTCCTTGCCGACCAGTTCGGCGGCCTGCTCGGCGGAGAGGCTGCGGATGCCCTGGTTCGTCTTGAAGTGGTACTTGACGAAGAACGCCTCGCCCGCCTCGTTGGTCCACTGGTAGGTGTGCGACCCGAAGCCGTGCATGTGGCGGTACGAGGCCGGGATGCCGCGGTCGCCGAAGAGCCAGGTGATCTGGTGGGTGGCCTCGGGGGAGTGGGCCCAGAAGTCCCAGACGTTGTCCGGCTCCTGACGACCCGTGAAGGGGTCGCGCTTCTGCGAGTGGATGAAGTCGGGGAACTTGATCGGGTCCTTGATGAAGAACACCGGGGTGTTGTTGCCGACGAGGTCGTAGTTGCCCTCCTCGGTGTAGAACTTCAGCGCGAAACCGCGGGGGTCGCGGACCGCGTCCGCGCCGCCGAGCGAGTCGGCCACGGTGGAGAAGCGGACGAAGGTCTCGGTCCGCTTGCCGACCTCGGAGAGGAAGGCGGCCTTCGTGAAGCCGGTGACGTCGTCGGTCACCTCGAAGTACCCGTACGCGCCGGAACCGCGGGCGTGCACCACGCGCTCCGGGATCCGCTCGCGGTTGAAGCGCGCGAGCTTCTCCAGCAGGTGCTGGTCCTGGAGGAGGAGGGGACCACCGACGCCGGCGGTGGCGGAGTTCTGGTTGTCGGCGACGGGGGCGCCGGACTCGGTCGTAAGCACGCGCTGCGTCATTTCGTCGGGTCGACCTTCCGTACGGGATGCACTGCTGAAGTGGTGAGGAGCGTAAGTACGCCGCTCGAAAAACGTCAACAGTTTGTTGAAATCGAAGTGTGGTGTTCCGGCCGGCGGCGGCGCCTGGGCGCGACAGGACAAGTGTCGGCACCGCCGCCGGCCGGAAATCGGGGGCCCCGGGAGCGGGGCGGGGGATCAGACCTGCCGGCCGGAGAGGCGCTCGACGGCGCGGAGCAGGGCCGAGTGGTCCAGGCCGCCGTCGCCCTGCTCGCGCAGGGAGGCGACGAGCTGGGCGACGACCGCGCCGACCGGGAGGGCGGCGCCGACGTTGCGGGCGGCGTCGGTGACGATGCCCATGTCCTTGTGGTGCAGGTCGATCCGGAAGCCCGGCTTGAAGTCCCGGTTCAGGAAGTTGTCCTTCTTGCGGGTCAGCACGGTCGAGCCGGCCAGACCGCCGTTGAGGACGTCGAGGGCGGCGCCCAGGTCCACGCCGGACTTCTCCAGGAACACCACGGCCTCGGCGCACGCCTGGATGTTGACCGCCACGATGAGCTGGTTGGCGGCCTTCACCGTCTGGCCGGAGCCGTGCGGCCCGCACAGCACGATCGTCCTGCCGAGGGCCTCCAGGATCGGCAGGGCCTCGTCGAAGTCGGCCCGCTCGCCGCCGACCATGATCGAGAGTACGGCCTCGACGGCGCCGGCCTCGCCGCCGGAGACCGGGGCGTCGAGGACGCGTAGCCCCTTCTCCGCGGCGTTCTTGGCGAGGTCGACCGAGGTCTGCGGGGTGATCGACGACATGTCGACGAGCAGCGCACCCCGCTTCGCGTTCTCCAGGATGCCGTCGGGGCCGTAGGCGATCGCCTCGACCTGAGGGGAGGCGGGCACCATCGTGATGACCACGTCGGCGTCCTCGACGGCCTCGGCGATCGAGCCCGCGGCGGTGCCGCCGGCCGCGGCGAGGCGGTCCAGCTTGTCCTGCTCCAGGGTGAAGCCGGTGACCCGGTAGCCGGCCTTGAGGAGGTTCTCGGACATGGGGGAGCCCATGATGCCGAGGCCGATCCAGGCGATCGCGGGGCGGGCGGGCCGGGGGGAATCGGTGAGGTTGCTGCTCATGGTGAGGATGCCTCTCGGGAAACTCTGGTGGTGCGGGGGAGGGGGCGCGGGTCGGCCGGTCAGCGGGCCGCGCGGGCCTCGGCCGGAAGCCACGCGAAGGACGCGGCGGCGTCGGCGGCCTTGTACTCCAGGCCGACCCAGCCGTCGTAGCCGGCCTTCCTCAGCTCGTCGAGGAGCCGCTCCAGGGGCAGGTCGCCGGTGCCCGGCGCGCCGCGGCCCGGGTTGTCCGCGATCTGCACGTGGCCGGTCCTGTCCGCGTACCGCGCGATGACCTCGCTCACGTCCTCGCCGTTCATCGACAGGTGGTAGACGTCGAGCAGGAACTTGGCGTTGCCGAGGCCGGTGGCCGCGTTGACCTTGTCCACGACCTCGATCGCGGCGGGGGCGCTCACCAGCGGGTAGAGCGGCGACTCCGGCGCGTTGAGGGCCTCGATCAGGAGGATCGCGCCGACGCGGTCGGCGGCCCGGGCGGCCAGGACCAGGTTCTCCAGGGCGAGGGCGTCCTGGACCTCCGGGTCCACGCCCTCGACGCGGTTGCCGTAGAGCGCGTTGAGCGCCCCGCAGCCGACCGAGGCGGCGAAGTCGGCGGCCACGTCGATGTTGGCGCGGAAGCGGTCCGACTCCTCCCCGGGCACGGAGAGGGCCCCGCGGTCCGGGCCGGGGAGCCGTCCGGCGTAGAAGTTCAGGCCCACCAGCCGGGTTCCGGCGTCGTCGAGGGCCTTCTTGAGGGCGTCGAGCTCGCTCTGCCGGGGGGTGGCGGTGTCGATCCAGGGCCACCACAGCTCGACCGCGGTGAAGCCCGCCGCGGCGGCGGCCGCGGGGCGCTCCAGGAGCGGGAGTTCCGTGAAGAGGATCGACAGGTTCACATCGAAGCGCTGGTCCGTGACGGCGTCTTCTGGGAAGCGGGTCATGAGGGGTGGGCGCTCCTTCCGTATCGCGGAAGTAAGTTTCTGTCTGACGGAATGCTGCAAGGTGGGCGGCGTGCTTGTCAAGGGGTCCCCGCAGGTCCGGGGCTCCCGCCGGGCCGGGGAAGGGCCGTAGCGTGGGGACATGGTGCGTTTGAAAGTGGAGTTCACGACCGAGCCCTTCGACCTCGACGAGGCCCCGGCGCACGCGGTCGTGGCCCGTGAGGTCATCCAGTCGGCCGGCCTCGACGCGGTCGACGTCGGCCCCTTCGGCAACACGGCGGAGGGCGGCGCGGACGCGGTGCTCACCGCCGTCGGCGCGCTGCTCCGCGAATCGCTCGCGGCCGGCGCCACCCGCGTCTCGCTCCAGGTCAACGTGATCGGGCGGGACGGGGCCGGGGAGGGCGCCGCCGGGCACGGCGCGACCGGGGGCGGCACCGCCGCCGAGGGGGGCGAGAAGTGAACGAACACCCTCTGGTCGCCGCGGTGAAGCCCCTGGTGGACGCCATGGGCGCCGAACTGCTCGACCCCGGGCGGGCCGGGGCCGACGACGTGGTCCTGTCCTGGGAGGGGGAGGACGTGCTCGCCGTGCGCCTCCCGCAGCTGTCGGAGTCCCTGGACCACATCCTGGCGGCGATGGAGCGGCGGTACGGGACGGCGCTGTCGGAGCTCGACCGCAAGTCCAAGCAGGAGGTCGTCCGCGCCCTGGAGGCGCGCGGCGCCTTCTCCGTGCGCCACGGGGTGGAGACGGTGGCGGGCGCGCTCGGCGTCAGCCGCTTCACCGTCTACAACTACCTGAACCGGGAGACCGCTCTGAACAGGGAAAAGGCCGTCGAGAACGACTAGTTGGCCCCGCGTGACCGCAAGCCGTCGTCCGGATGTCGGGGCGACGGCTTTTGCGTGACCAACTTTTCAACAAAGTGTTGACGTCGTGTTGCGGAGGGCGTTAGCTATCCGCAGCCCGTCCGACGCACAGCGAAAAACAGCCACGGAGGCTTCCCGTGACTTCAGGTACGACACCGGGCCTCGCCCGGTTCAACACCTCGGCGGACAGCGAGGCCGTCGCCGCGCTCCACGAGGTGTGCTCCAGCTCGGCGTGGGGGAGCAAGATCCTCGCCCGGCGCCCGTACACCACCGCCGAAGCCCTCTTCCTCGCCAGCGACGCCGCCACGGCCGAGCTGACCGCCGAGGACCTGGCCGAGGCGATGGCGGGGCACCCGCCGATCGGTCGTCCGAAGGCCGGGGACCCGACCTCCTCCCGCGAACAGAGCGGGATGGCCGGCGCCTCCGAGGAACTCAGGGCCGAGATGCTCGAACTCAACCTGGCCTACCAGGAGAAGTTCGGTCACGTCTTCCTCATCTGCGCCACCGGCAGGACCGGTGAGCAGATGCGCGACGCGGCCCGCGAGCGGATCGCCCACTCGCCCGAGGAGGAGCGGGAGACCGTCCGCACCGAACTGGGCAGGATCAACCGCATCCGGCTGGCCCGTCTCGTAGAGGAAGAGAACACCGCATGAGCACCGACACCACCGCCTCGGTGTCCACCCACATCCTGGACACCAGCCGCGGCCGTCCCGCCGGGGGCGTCGCCGTCACGCTCGCGGCCCGCGCCGGCTCCGGCGCGGAATGGGTCGCGCTCGGCGGCTCCGCCACCGACGCGGACGGGCGCTGCAAGGACCTGCCGGCCCTGCCGGAGGGAACCACCCACGTGCGCCTCGACTTCGAGACCGAGGCGTACTTCCTGAGCAAGCAGAACAAGCAAGCCGAGGCGCAGCAGGACGCCCCCGCGAATCGGGACAGCGGTACGACCGGTGCGTTCTTCCCGGAGGTGGCGATCACGTTCGCCGTCGTCCCGGGCGAGCACTACCACGTACCGCTGCTGCTCAACCCGTTCGGCTACTCCGTTTACCGAGGGAGCTAGCAGACATGACACCCCTTTCCCGCCCTGCCCACCCTGTGATCCTCGGCCAGAACCAGTACGGCAAAGCGGAGAACCGCGTCGTCAAGATCACGCGGGACGGCGCCACCCACCACATCAAGGACCTGAACGTCTCCGTCGCCCTCTCCGGCGACCTCAGCGACGTCCACCTCACCGGCTCCAACGCCCACTGCCTCCCCACCGACACGACGAAGAACACCGTCTTCGCGTTCGCCAAGGAGTACGGCATCGAGTCCGCCGAGCAGTTCGGCATCCACCTCGCCCGCCACTTCGTGACGAGCCAGGAGCCGATCAAGCAGGCCCGCATCCGGATCGAGGAGTACGCCTGGGAGCGCATCGCCTCCTCCGACGCCAACTCCCGGTTCATCGGCGCCGACGAGGTCAACCACTCCTTCGCCCGCAAGGGCCAGGAGACCCGCGTCACCCAGATCACCTACGACGGCGAGAAGTGGGAGGTCATCTCCGGCCTCAAGGACCTCGTCGTCATGAACTCCACCAACTCGGAGTTCTGGGGCTACATCAAGGACGAGTACACGACGCTGCAGGAGGCGTACGACCGCATCCTGGCCACCCAGGTGTCCGGCCGCTGGCGCTTCAACTGGACCGACGACGACCAGCGCATGCCCCACTGGGAGCGGTCCTACGAGCAGACCAGGAAGCACATGCTGGAGGCGTTCGCGGAGACCTACTCGTACTCCCTCCAGCAGACGCTCTACCAGATGGCCGCCCGGATCATCAACCACCGCTCGGAGATCGACGAAGTCCGCTTCTCGCTCCCGAACAAGCACCACTTCCTGGTCGACCTCGAACCCTTCGGCCTGAAGAACGACAACGAGGTCTACTACGCCGCCGACCGCATGTACGGCCTCATCGAGGCCACCGTCCTGCGGGACGGAGCCACGGCGCAGATCCCGGTCGACATGACCAACCTCTAAGCGGCATCCGAGTGACCGGCCCCCGCCCGCCCGCAGCCGGGCGGGGGCCGCACCGGACCGGAGGGAATCCCATGGCACAGCCCGCAATGGGGCCGGCACCCGCCGAAGGCCCGTGTTCCACCCCGCCGTCCACCCCGGCAGACTGCCACCCGGTGGACGAGAAGCTCCCCACCTCGCGGCTCGTCCCCGCGGCACTCCAGCACATCGCCGCCATGTACGCCGGCGTCGTCACCCCTCCGCTCATCATCGGCCAGGCCGTCGGCCTGGACGCGGCCGGCATGACCCGGCTCATCGCGGCCAGCCTCCTCATCGCGGGATGCGCGACCATCCTGCAGACCCTCGGCCTCGGACGCTTCGCCGGCAACCGGCTCCCGTTCGTCAACGCCGCCTCGTCCGCGGGCATCGCCCCGATGCTCGCCATCGCCGAGACCAGCGCCCCCGGAGACCAACTCCCCTCCATCTACGGGGCGGTGATGGTCGCCGGAGTGTTCTGCCTCGCCGTCGGCCCCTTCTTCGGCAGACTCCTGCGCTTCTTCCCGCCGCTCGTCACCGGCGTCGTCATCACCCTCATCGGGGTCACCCTGATGCCCGTGCCCGTCGGCTGGGCGCAGGGGGGCGACCGGCTCGCCGCCGACTTCGGCGCCATGAAGTACCTGGCACTGGCCGCCTTCACCCTCGTCGTCATCCTGCTCTTCCAGCGCTTCGGCAAGGGCTTCGTCAAGCAGATCGCCCTGCTGCTCGGCCTCTTCGTCGGCACCCTCGCCGCGATCCCCTTCGGCATGGCCGACTTCACGGCCCTGCGCGAGGCGCCCGTCGCGGCCCTGCCCACCCCCTTCGCCTTCGGCGCCCCCGAGTTCCAGCCCGCCGCGATCCTCTCCCTGTGCATCGTGATGCTGGTCCTGATGACGGAGTCCAGCGCCGGCATGCTCGCCCTCGGCGAGATCTGCGAACGGCGCAGCGACGGCCGGACCATCACCCGGGGCCTGCGCACCGACGGCATCGCCACCCTCCTCGGCCCCGTCTTCGGCGGCTTCCCGACCTCGGCCTTCGCCCAGAACGTCGGCGTCGTCTCGCTGACCCGGGTCCGCTCCCGGTACGTGGTCGCCGTCGCCGGCGGCGCCCTCCTGGTCCTCGGCGCCTTCCCCGTCCTCGGCGCGGTCGTCTCCACGGTCCCGATGCCCGTCCTCGGCGGCGCCGGCATCGTCCTCTTCGGCTCGATCGCCGTCAGCGGCATCCGCACCCTGTCGGAGGCCGGACTCGACGACAGCTCCAACATCATCCTGGTGGCCGTCGCGCTCGGAGCGGGCATCATCCCGCTCGCCGCGCCCACCTTCTACGCCGACTTCCCGGCCTGGGCGCAGACCGTCCTCGGCTCCGGCATCAGCGCGGGCGCGCTCGTCGCGGTCCTGCTCAACCTGTTCTTCCACCACCTCGGCGCCCGGAGCCGCACGGCCCCGGCACTCGAATCCTCCTAGGGCGTGTCCGGAAAGTCCCGCCCCCAGGGACGGACGACGCCGCTTCCGGCGCACACCCCGGGCCCCGCCGCGCCCGCCCCACTCCCGAGGAATGAAGGAGGCACCGTCATGGCAGCACCTTCGACAGCTCCCCAGCGGATCGTCGTCGAGAACGCGGCGATCGCGACCGTCGACGCGGACGACACCGGGTACGCCTCCGGGCACCTCGTCGTCGCGGGCAACAGGATCGAGTCCGTCGGCCCCGGCAGCGCCCCCGGTGACCTGGCGAACGTGGTCCGGCGGATCGACGCCGCCGGCCACCTCGTCACACCCGGCCTGGTCAACACCCACCACCACTTCTACCAGTGGATCACCCGGGGCCTCGCGACCGACCACAACCTCTTCGACTGGCTGGTCGCGCTCTATCCGGCCTGGGCACGGATCGACGAGCGGATGGTGCGCGCCGCCGCCCGGGGCTCGCTGGCGATGATGGCCCGGGGCGGCGTCACCACCGCCGCGGACCACCACTACATCCACCCGGTGGGCTCCGGCGACCTCTCCGGCGCCGTCATCGGCGCCGCCGCCGAGACGGGCGTCCGCCTCACCCTGGCCCGCGGTTCCATGGACCGCGGCGAGAAGGACGGCGGCCTGCCGCCGGACTTCGCCGTCGAGACCACCGAGGGCGCGCTCGCCGCCACCGAGGAGACGGTGAAGCGCCACCACGACGCCTCGCCCGACGCGATGGTCCAGGTCGCCGTCGCCCCCTGCTCCCCCTTCTCGGTCTCCACCGAACTGCTCCGCGAGAGCGCCGCGCTCGCCCGCCGCCTGGGCGTGCGCCTGCACACCCACGGCTCGGAGACCGCGGAGGAGGAGAAGTTCTGCCACGAACTGTTCGGCATGGGGCCGACGGACTACTTCGAGTCCACGGGCTTCCTCGGCGAGGACGTGTGGATGGCGCACTGCGTCCACATGAACGACTCCGACATCGCCGCCTTCGCCCGCACGAGGACGGGCGTGGCCCACTGCCCCTCCTCCAACGCGCGCCTCGCCGCCGGC
This sequence comes from Streptomyces sp. NPDC001744, assembly GCF_042892575.1. NCBI lineage: Bacteria > Bacillati > Actinomycetota > Actinomycetes > Kitasatosporales > Streptomycetaceae > Streptomyces > Streptomyces sp. NPDC001744. The sequence goes on along the minus strand of NZ_JBIAUG010000017.1, from coordinate 113,015 downwards.
ATCGCCCGCGTACCGGACATGCTCGCGGCGGGCGTCCCCGTCGGCCTCGGCGTCGACGGCACCGCCTCCAACGAGTCCGGCGAGCTCCACACGGAGCTGCGCAACGCGCTTCTCGTCAACCGGCTCGGCGTCCACCGCGAGGCCGCGCTGAGCGCCCGCCAGGCCCTGCGCCTCGGCACCCACGGCGGCGCGCGGGTCCTCGGCCGCGCCGACGACACCGGCTCCCTGGAGGCGGGCAAGCTCGCCGACTTCGTCCTCTGGAGGATCGACGGCCTCGGCCACTCCACGATCGCCGACCCGGTCGCCGCCCTCGTCCTCGGTGCGGCCGCCCCGGTCACCGCCTCCTTCGTCAACGGCAGGCAGATCGTCGAGAACGGCCGGCTGCTCACGGTCGACGAGGACGCCGTCGCGCGCGAAGCGCGCACGGAGGCACGGCGCCTGGCCCGCGTCGCGGCCCGGCCCTGACCCTCCCCACGGAGTCCGGCCGAGGGGGGACGGCCCCCGGCCGGTCGCCGCGGACCCGCACGGGTCCGCGGCAGCCCGACCGGGAGGTGCCGTACGCGGAAGACGTACGGCACCTCCCGGGACGGTGAGCCGTGCCCGCACCCCCACCGGGCACCCGTCCGCGCGCCGCTCCTCCCGCGGCGGCACCGCTCCACCCCGCGAAGCACCGTCCGCCGGACATCCCGCGCGCGACGGGCGGGCCGCACCTCCCGCACACCGCACCGCACCTCCCCGCACCTCCTCGCACCACCTCCCTGACACCCACGTCACCGCCGACGTGCACCCGACCGGAGGAACCGCCGTGGCCGCCACGCCCCAGGTTCGCAAGGCACAAGAAGCAGGCTCCGCCCCCGACGCCCGCGAGAGGCATCCCGTCGACGAGACGCTCCCCCCACTGAAGATGCTCACCAGCGGCCTCCAGCACGTGGCCGCCATGTACGCGGGCGTCGTCGCCCCGCCCCTGATCGTCGGAGCGGCCGTCGGCCTCTCCGGCACCGAACTCACCTTCCTCACCGGTGCCAGCCTCTTCACCGCGGGGCTCGCCACCTTCCTGCAGACCCTCGGCGTCTGGAAGATCGGCGCCCGCCTCCCGTTCGTCAACGGCGTCACCTTCGCCGGCGTCGCCCCGATGCTCGCGATCATCGACACGACCGGGAACAAGACCGACGCGCTTCCCGTGATCTTCGGCGCGATCATCGTCGCCGGACTCCTCGGCTTCCTCGCCGCCCCCTGGTTCTCCCGGCTGGTGCGGTTCTTCCCCCCGGTCGTCACCGGCACCGTCATCACCCTCATAGGCGTCTCCCTCCTCCCGGTGGCGTTCGGCTGGGCCCAAGGACCCAACCCCAAGGCGGCGGACTACGGTTCGGCCACCTTCCTCTCCCTCGCCGGCATCACCCTCGTCGTCGTCCTGCTCCTGCGCCGCTTCACCCGCGGCTTCCTCAAGCAGATCGCCGTCCTGCTCGGCCTCGTCGCCGGCACCCTCATCGCCGTACCGTTCGGCGTCACCGACTTCTCCCCGGTGACCGAGGCGGACATCGTCGGCTTCCCGTCGCCGTTCCACTTCGGCGCCCCGCAGTTCGCCCTCGCCGCGATCGTCTCCATGTGCGTGGTCATGCTGGTCTCCATGACCGAGTCGACCGCCGACATGCTGGCGCTCGGTGAGATCGTCGAGCGGCCCGCCGACGAGAAGACCATCGCCGCCGGACTGCGCGCCGACACCCTCGGCTCCGCGCTCAGCCCCCTCTTCAACGGCTTCATGTGCAGCGCCTTCGCCCAGAACATCGGCCTGGTCGCCATGACCCGCATCCGCAGCCGCTTCGTCGTCGCCTGCGGCGGCGGCTTCCTGGTCCTGATGGGCCTCTCGCCGGTCGCCGCCTCGCTCATCTCGATCGTCCCCCGGCCGGTCCTCGGCGGCGCGGGTGTCGTCCTCTTCGGCTCGGTCGCCGCCAGCGGCATCCAGACCCTCGTCAAGGCCGGTCTGGAGAAGGACAACAACGTGCTGATCGTGGCCGTCTCCCTGGCCGTCGGCATCATCCCGATCACCGAGCCCGGCTTCTACCACTCCTTCCCGGAGACCGCGCGGATCATCCTGGACTCGGGCATCTCGACCGGCTGTGTCGCCGCCGTCCTGCTCAACGTGGTCTTCAACCACCTGGGACGGCGCCAGAACGACGACGAGGTCACCGCCCCGATGGAGCCCGGCGAGGAGATCTCCGGCAGCCGCGCCGCGAAGGCGGCGCACGTCCACTGACCCCGCTCCCCCGCCCCGCCCGGCCGCCCCGGCCCCCGCGCCCGCCCCGGCCCCCGCGCCCGCCGCGGGGCCCGGGGCCGGAGCGCGCCGGGGCCGGCCGGGGGAGCGGTGCCCGCCGCCGGGGCCCGGCGCACCCCGTCCGGCCCGGACCGCCCCCGGCGACCGGCATCCGGCGCCCGCGCGCTCACCCCTCCACCGCCGTCCGCCGCCGGCACTCCCGGGCCAGCGACGGGTAGGCGGCGGCGATCGCCTCGTACAGCCGCCCGCGCAGCAGCCGTTCGGCCTCACCGCGGCCGGTCTCGCCGTACAGCCCGTCGAGCAGCGCCTCGTACCGCGAGAGGGCGTGCCGCAGGTAGCTCACCTGCCACCGCGCGAGCGCCCCGGCGGGCGGCCCGCCCCGGCCCGGCGCCGCTCCCGCCTCCCTCCCCGGCCCCGGCCCCGGACTCCGGGCCCCCAGCGCGTGCCGGTGGAGCACCGCGCGCCGCTCCAGCTCGGGGAGGGGGAGGCGGGGCACCTCGATCGGCTCCGCGCGGATCGCGGCCAGGACGGCGGCCCGCCGCCGTGCGGCGTACGCCCCGGTGGCGGAGGAGCGGGCCCGTGAGAGCGCCGAGGCCCCGGCGAACTCGGGCGTCCGCTCCACGGCCTCCACCCGGGCGAGCAGATAGAGGCGCACCGGCGCGAGGGACCAGCGGCGCGGATCGCGCCCCTGTACGTCGGGCGCGCCGAGCAGGTCCCGCACCATCGCGTCGGTCCAGCCGCGCCGGCGCACCCCGGCGAGTGCCACGTAGGTCGTACGGTCCGTCATGATCCCCCCAGAAATCGACTACGCAGAGTGACGATCCCAGTGAAGCGCACCCCACTGACAACGCCTCCGCCGACCGAGCCCGCCACCGGCGCTCCCCCCGGCGGAGGGTCGTCGGCGGCACCCCCGACACTCCACTTCACGGCGCCCCCTTGTCGGGGCCGCCCCGCCTGTGCGATATAGGTCTGGACCTTTCCGACGGACGGAGGCCCGCCCGTGCAACGCCCGCTCCCCCCAAGGCTTTCGGCAGCCCTGGGACCGCTCCTCGCGCTCGTCCTCGCCGCCTGCTCCACCGCCGGACCCGAGCCCGGGGACGTCCGGCCCCCCGCCGCGCCCACCGGCGTCACCGCCACGGCGGGCAGCGCGAGCACCGTCCACGTCATGTGGAGCGCGGCCACCGACGACCGCGCCGTCACCGGCTACGAGGTCTACCGCGAGGGCCGCAAGGTCAAGGACCTCCCCGCCACCACCCTCATGACCGACGTCACCGGACTCGCCCCGGCCACCCCCCACCGCTTCGCCGTCCGCGCCCGCGACGCCGCCGGCAACGTCTCCCTCCCCAGCGCCACCGCCGCCGCGACCACCCTCCCCGCCTCCACCCGGGACCACACGCCCCCCACCGCCCCGAAGGACCTCCGCGCCGCCCCCGACGGCAGCCGCGCGGCCACCCTCCGCTGGACCCCGGCCCGGGACGACACCGGAGTCACCGCGTACGACGTCCACCAGGCGGGCGTCCGCATCCACACCGTCCCGGGCACCGCCACCGGTGCCCGTGTCACCGGTCTGCGCCCGGGCACCGCCTACGCGTTCACCGTCCGGGCCCGCGACGCCGCCGAGAACTCCTCCCCGGACAGCGGCACGGTCGACCTCACCACCGCCCCCGCGCCGGGCGCACCCCCCAACACGGCCCCCACCGGCCTCACCGCCACCGCCGCGAAGGGCGGCGAGATCACCCTCACCTGGACCCCGCCGAGGACCGGCGCCCCGGTCACCCACCACGAACTGCACCTCGACGGCCGCTTCGCCACCACCATCGTCTGGGGCACCGAACCGCCCACGGGCCGCGCCACCTACACCTTCCCGGTCACCGACCCCCCGGGCACCCGCCACACCGTCACCCTCCGCGCCCGGCTCCCGGACGGCACCTGGGGCGACTTCTCGGCACCGAGGACGGTGGTGGTGCGCTGACCCCCGCCCCGGCCCCCGTTCCGAACCCCGCTCCGGCCCGGCCGTCCGCCCCGCACATCTCCCCCCAGGAGTCCCGCCTCCCGCCCCCGCGACACACCTGCCCCCCGGTCCTTGCCGCCCGGAACCGGCCGCCCCGAACTACCCTGGTAGGCGTGGCCGAGACCGTTCTCACCAACACCGGGCTCGACGGCTTCCTCGACGAAGCGCCCGAGCGCCGCGACCCCGCGTTCGCGCGTGCCGCCGAGGCGGTGTTCGGGCTCCTCGCGCTCCGGGGGGCCGACCGGGGGACGGGCGTGCCCGAGCCGACGCCCGCGCTGGCGCGTAGGCTCCTCGTGGAGGACCTGCCGGCGTTCGTGTACCTGCCGCCCGGCGACCTGGCGCTCTGCCCCGCCGTGCTCGGGGCGCTCGCCGCCCGCTTCGACCAGGAGTGCGCCGAACGGATCGCCGGAGCGGTCGCGGAGGCCGTGCCCGACTTCGAACGGGCCATGAGCGACCCCGGGAACCTCACCTGGCACCGCTGGTACGCCTCCCTGCTGCGGACCTGCGGCGCCGACCTCACCGACCCCGAGGACGTGCGGCGCAGGCTCCCCGCCCTCGACGGCGCCCCCCTCCCCGACGGCGTGCACCGGGCCGGTCTCATGGGCCGGACCGCCCTCGCGGACGCCCTGCTCACCGAGGCGCTCACGCGCGCGTACGTACGGGACGCCGAGGCGCCCCCGCCCGCCGGTCCGCTGCTCACCGACCACGCCGTCGCGGCCGGCATCGGCCGGGTGGCCGCCGCGCTCCAGGACCGGTGGACCGCCGCCGGGCTCGCCGAACAGCTCGCCGGACCGTACGCGCACTACGCGCCCGGACCCGGCGCCTTCCCCCACCTCGACCTGGCCGACGCCCTCCTCGACGAACACCTCGACCACCACGGGGACCCCGGCGTCCCCGTGCCCCCGCCGCCCGCCGTCGAGCCGGGGCCCGTCGAGGCCGACGCGGACGTCCTCCTCGCCGCCGTCGAGGAGCTGGCGGAGGAGGAGTTCGAGCCGTACGGGGGAGAGGCCCCGCACCTGCTGTACGTGGTCTACCGGCGCGGCTGCTCCGCGGAGTCCGTCGCCCGCAAGGCCGCCGAGTACGAGGACCGGAACGTCGATCCGGCCCTGGAGGACCTGCCCGTGCCGGTGCCGGACGGCGCTTCCGGCGCCCCCGGCGCGTACGCCGTCCCGCCCGTGCCGGAGCTGGTCCGGCTGCTCGGCACGCCGGAGCCGGACGAGGCCGAACGGGCCCGGCTCGAAGGACCCGCCCGGGACCTGGCCGCCGTCCTCGACCGGCTCGCCGCCACCGGTCTGGTCTTCCGCGCCGGTGACGCCTTCGGGCTCACCCCGCGCGGCGCGGGCACCCTGCGCTACCTCCTCCGTGTGCGCGGAGTCGCCGCGCCCGACGCCGCCGAGGCCGCCGCCTGGTCCGCGCCCGTCCTGGTCGCCGCCGCCGGGGCCTGGCCCGCGTCCGCCGCCGCGCGCGTGCTCACCGCCTGGCTCCGGGCGCGCGTGAACACCGCCCGCGCCTGGACCGAACTCCTCGACGCGCTCGGCACCGTCCACGCCGGCACCTCCGAAGCGGCCGCCGTCCGGAGGCTGTTCACCGTCCTGGACACCTCCGCCGCCCCGCCGGACGCGCTGCGCGCCGCCCTCGGCGACCCGGTGCTCGGCGCGTACGTCCTGCGGGCGCTGGAGGCCCGGGGCGAGGAGGCCGATCCGCTCCGGGTGCCCGCCTCGGCGCGGGCGCTGTGCCTCCTCGACTCGCTTCCCGCCAAGCGGGGCCCCCTGGAGTCCCGCCGCGCCGCCTTCGACCGGGCCGCGGCCACCTGGCCCGGCGGCTCCGCCGCCCTGGTCCGCACGATGACCGGGGCGGACCGCCATGAGACCGCGCGGGTCCTGGGGCCGCTCGGCGTCGTCCTCCCGTGAGGCCGCCCGCCCCCGGGCACGCCTCCGCCCCCGGAGCCGTGCGTTCACCGGGGGCGGAAGGCGTCGTGCGGGCCGGGGGCCGGGGTCAGCCGGTCAGCTGCTCGTACGCGGGGAGCGTCAGGAAGTCCGCGTAGTCCGCGTCGAGAGAGACGCGCAGGAGCAGGTCGTGCGCCTGCTGCCACCTGCCGGCCGCGAAGGCCTCCTCGCCGATCTCGGCCCGGACGGCGGCCAGTTCCGCGGCGGCGACCTCGCGGGCCAGCTCGGGGGTGGCCTTCACCGTTTCCCCGGCGTGCTCGAATTCGACGCCGGCGTTGATCCACTGCCAGATCTGGGAGCGGGAGATCTCGGCCGTGGCCGCGTCCTCCATCAGGTTGAAGATGGCGACGGCGCCGAGGCCGCGCAGCCACGCCTCGATGTAGCGGATGCCGACCTGGACGGCGTTGCGCAGGCCGTCGTAGGTGGGCTTCGCGTCGAGGGAGTCGATCGCGATCAGGTCGCCGGCGGCGACGGACACGTCCTCGCGGAGGCGGTCCTTCTGGTGCGGCTTCTCGCCGAGGACGGCGTCGAAGGAGGCCATCGCGATCGGCACCAGGTCGGGGTGGGCGACCCAGGAGCCGTCGAAGCCGTCGCCGGCCTCGCGGTCCTTGTCGGCCTTGACCTTCTCGAACGCGACCTTGTTGACCTCGGCGTCCTTGCGGGACGGGATGAAGGCCGCCATGCCGCCGATCGCGTGCGCGCCGCGCTTGTGGCAGGTGCGCACCAGGAGTTCGGTGTACGCGCGCATGAACGGGGCCGTCATCGTGACCGCGTTGCGGTCCGGCAGGACGAACCTGGCGCCGCCGTCACGGAAGTTCTTGACGATGGAGAAGAGGTAGTCCCAGCGGCCCGCGTTCAGGCCGGAGGCGTGGTCGCGCAGCTCGTAGAGGATCTCCTCCATCTCGTACGCGGCCGTGATGGTCTCGATGAGGACGGTGGCGCGGACGGTGCCCCGCGGGATGCCGACGTAGTCCTGGGCGAAGACGAAGACCTCGTTCCAGAGGCGGGCCTCCAGGTGCGACTCCGTCTTGGGCAGGTAGAAGTACGGGCCCTTGCCGAGGTCGATCAGCCGCCGCGCGTTGTGGAAGAAGTAGAGGCCGAAGTCGACCAGCGCGCCCGGCACCGGGCGTCCGTCGAAGGTGAGGTGACGCTCCTCCAGGTGCCAGCCGCGCGGCCGCATGACGACCGTGGCCAGCTCGTCGGCGGGCTTGAGGGCGTACGACTTGCCCGAGCGCGGGTCCGTGAAGTCGATGTTCCGGGTGTACGCGTCGATCAGGTTGAGCTGGCCCAGGACGACGTTCTCCCAGGTCGGCGCCGAAGCGTCCTCGAAGTCGGCGAGCCAGACCCGCGCGCCGGAGTTGAGCGCGTTGATCGTCATCTTGCGGTCGGTCGGGCCGGTGATCTCGACCCGGCGGTCGTTCAGGGCCGCCGGGGCCGGCGCGACCTTCCAGGAGTCGTCGGCGCGGATCGCGGCGGTCTCCGGCAGGAAGTCCAGGGTGGAGGTGCGGGCGATCTCGGCGCGGCGCTCCGCCCGGCGGGCGAGGAGTTCGTCCCGGCGCGGGGTGAACCGCCGGTGCAGTTCGGCGACGAAGGCCAGGGCGGCCTCGGTGAGCACCTCCTCCTGGCGCGGCAGGGGCTCGGCATCGACGACGACCAGGGGGGACGGCGCTGGTGCGGACATGAACTGTCACTTCCTTCAGCGGACTTCGCGGGCGGTGCCATGCGGCCGCCGGGCGTCACGGGACGGCACGGAGTGCCGCCGGAGCCGGGATGCGGCCGCGAGCGCCCTCTGGGGTAGCAGGCGCTTCTGAACAGTGGATACTAGTTTCCTCATGGTGGAAGTTCAATCGTTTGTTGATGTCGAGATTCTCCGGATCGACAGAACGTGGCGCCCGGTGCCGGGCACCCGCCCGTCCCGGCCTCACTCCAGGCGCGCCAGATCCGCCTCGGTGTCGACGTCGTGGGGATCGGCCGCGTCGGAGCATTCCACCGGCGTGACCGCGTCCCCGCGCGCCGCCAGGTAGTCCCGTGCGCCCCGGTCGCCCGCCGCCGCCTCCGCGACGCCCGCCCAGTGCCCGGCGCCGAGCAGCACCGGGTGGCCCCGCCGCCCCCCGTACGAGGCCGCCGCCAGCGAGTCCCGCGACGCGTAGGCCGCCCGGACCCGGGCCGCCGCCTCCGCCCCGATCCCCGGCTGGTCGACGAGGAGGACGAGCGCCGCGTCCACCCCGCGCGGATCGGCGGCGAGCGACGCGAGCCCGGCCCGGAGCGAGGAGCCCATCCCCTCCGCCCATCCCGGGTTCTCCACCAGGACGCATCCGGGCAGGTCGGCCCGCTCCCGCACGGCGTCGGCCGCCGCCCCCAGCACCACGTGCACCACCTCGCACCCGGCCGCCCGCAGCACCCCCGCCGCGTGCTCGACCAGGGGGCGTCCCCGGTGGGTGAGGAGCGCCTTGGGGCGGCCCCCGAGCCGGCGCCCGCCCCCGGCGGCGAGCAGGAGTCCGGCCACCCCGGCGGAACGGTCAGTAAATCGATCGCTTGTTCGATAGTCTGCGGTCGTCATGGGAACTGCCTACCCCGTCGGGGGTGACGGCACGGGTGCCCGAATCAGCCTTGCGGGGGGTGGCGCGGAGGGTGGCGAAGGAGTTTACTGGCCCGACTCGCGGCGCCCGGCCGCCTTTCCGCGGGCCGGTCCTGAGCGTTCGGAGTGTTCCCGGTGTGGAGTTCTGCGCACAGTGTCGTGCGAGGGGGAGAACCATGTTGCGAAGCGTGGGGCAGAGGCGAGTGGGCGGCGAGGTCGTGGACCCCAGGGTGGCCGAACTGCGGTGCGCGGTCTCTCGGCTCCGACGTGAACTGGCCGCGCACCGCGCCGATTTCGCCGACCGTGAGATCGCCGAGGGGGAACTCGCCGCGCTCGACGCCATGGCGCTCGCCGGTGCTCCGGAGGTACGGCGGCTGCGCCGCTCCCTGCTGATCGTCGCGGGCTGCGTCGGCTCCGTCAGCGCGCTCGCGGACGGCCTCGCGGGGGTCCGCCGGGCCGTCGAACTCTTCGGCCCGCCGCCGGAGCGGAACACCACGGACTGAAAGGCCGTCAGGAGGGCCCGGGACCCGGGGCGGAGGCGGGGGACCGGCCGGACGGAGGTCCGGGCCGACGGCCGGCCGGGGCCCGGGGCCGCCCGCCGGCCGCGGTCCGCCCCCTACCGCCGGATCAGGCGCCGTGCCGTCGCCGCCGCCACCGCCGCCGTGCGGGAGTCCACGCCCAGCTTCGCGAAGACGTGGACCAGGTGGGACTTCACCGTCGCCTGGCTCAGGAACAGCGCCTTGCTGATCTGCTGGTTCGACAACCCCTCGCCAACCAGCCGGAGCACCTCCAGCTCACGCTTGGTCAACGCCTCCGCCGGGGTCCGCATCCGGTCCATCAGCCGGTGCGCGACCGCCGGCGCGAGGGCCGACTGTCCGGCCGCCGCCGTCCGGACCGCCGCCGCCAGCTCCTCCGGGGGCGCGTCCTTCAGGAGGTAGCCGCAGGCGCCCGCCTCCACCGCCGCCAGGATGTCCGCGTCCGAGTCGTACGTCGTCAGGACCAGCACCTTCGGCCCGTCCGGCGCCGCCGTGATCGCCGCCGTCGCCTCCGAACCGTGCGCCCCCGAACCGAACTGCAGGTCCATGAGGACCACGTCGACGCCCCCGGCGGCGGCCAGCTCCACCGCGCGCTCGGCGGTGGCGGCCTCCGCGACGACCGTGAAGTCCGGTTCGGTGTCGAGGACGGCGCGCAGACCCGCCCGTACCACCGGGTGGTCGTCGGCGAGCAGCAGACGGACGGTCATGCGGAACCTCCGGCGGGAGCGGAGGCTCCGGGGCCTCCGGCGGGAAGGGGCAGCGAGACGGCGACGGCGGTGCCCTGGCCGGGCGCGGACTCGACGGTGAACGCGCCGCCCAGCGACTCCGCCCGCGAACGCATCGCGGGAAGCCCGAAGCCGCCCTCGGACGAGGGGCGCACGGAGCCGGGATCGAAGCCCCGCCCGTCGTCCACCACGTCCAGCGTCACCGACGCGCCCATGAACGACAGGGTGATCTCCGCCCGCGAGGCCGAGGCGTGCCGGACCGTGTTCGCGAGCGCCGACTGCGCGATCCGCAGCAGCGCCACCTCGTACGGCGTCGGCAGCTCCACCGGCGTCCCGCTCACCGAGAACCGGACCCGCGGCCCCGCCCCCGGCCCGTACGGACCGGAGCCCGCCCCGGGCTCGCACAGCCGTTCCAGGGCCGCCGCCAGGGAACCGTGCTCCAGGTCCGAGGGCGACAGCGCCCGCACGAAGCGCCGCGCCTCCGCCAGGTTGTCCTGCGCCGCCCGGCGCGCCCGGTCGATGTGCCCGGCGGCCGGGGAGTCCGGCGGCAGCGCCCGCTCGGCCGCCCGCAGCAACAGCTGGATCGAGGACAGGCCCTGCGCGAGCGTGTCGTGGATCTCCCGGGCGATCCGTTCCCGCTCGGCCAGCGTCCCCGCGTGCCGCTCCGCCGCCGCCAGCTCCGCCCGCGTCGCGATCAGTTCCTCGATCAGCCGGCGCCGCCGCTCGCTCTCCCGGTAGAGGGCCTGGTAACCGAGGACCGTCGCCACCGCGACCGCCGCACCGAGCAGCGGCCCGATGAAGACCCCGGGGTTGAGCGCGGCGCCGTGCCCCACGTACGAGAGGATCGCCGCGCCCGCCGTCACCGCCACCGCGGGCAGCGACCAGCGGACGGGCAGCAGGTGCAGCTGGAGGAAGTAGAGCGGGAAGGCCACCCAGAGCGCCTCGGGCGTCAGACAGAGCATCGCCAGCCAGGACGCCCCCAGGACCCCCAGCCAGCCGGCGGCCGCCCGCCGGGAGCCGCGCACCGCCGGCAGGCGCGGTCCCGCCGCGTAGACCGCCCCGGTCACCGCCGCCGCCACCGTCCCGGCCGCCGAGTGCGCCCGCACCGCCGCCAGGACGAGCAGACCCGCCATGAGCAGGTGCAGGCAGAGGCGCAGCACGAACGGGGCGGGGGTGAGGGGGCGCGGGGCGGGGTGGAGGGAGGGGTGGGGATCCATGACCCCTCCAGCGTAGACAGCGGGCGACGGTCCGGGCTCAACCGAAAGTTTGATTGCGGAGCCATCCGTGGCGCGATGCCCGCGCGGGGGTGCGCGGACCACTCTGGTCGGCATGTTCGTGGCATGGAGAGACCTGAGATTCGCCAAGGGGCGTTTCACCCTCATGGGCACGGTGATCGTGCTGATCACCCTGCTCGTGGGACTGTTGTCCGGGCTGACCGCCGGACTCGCGCGGGAGAACGTCTCCGCGATCACCGGCCTGCCCGCCGACCGGCTGGCCTTCGCGGCGTCGCCGGCCGGGCAGCCGGCCTCCTTCACCCGTTCGACGGTGACGGAGGAGCAGTGGCGGGCCTGGGCGGAGCGGCCCGGGGTGACGGGCGCGGCGCCGCTCGGCATCCGCACCCTGAACGCCGTCGCGGGCGACCGCACCGCCGCCGTCTCCGCCTTCGGCGCGGAGCCGGGTTCCGGGCTCGCGCCCGGACTGGTCGCCGCAGGGAAGGCGGTCCTGTCGGAGTCGGCGGCGCGGGAGCTGGGCGTGGGCGCCGGCGGCACCGTACGGCTCGGCCCCCTGGAGGTCGCCGTCGCGGCCGTCTCCGGGGACGCCTCGTACAGCCACACCCCCGTGGTGTGGACCTCCCTCGGCGACTGGCGGAAGCTCGGGCACGGCGGCCCCGGAGAGCGCGAGCAGGCCACCGTCATCGCCCTGAGCGGGGGAGACGGGACCGACTGGGCGGCCGGCGACGAGGCCGTCGGCACGGAGGCACGGACCCTCGACGACGCCCTCACCGCCATAGGGTCCTACCAGGCGGAGAACGGCTCCCTCCAGCTCATGCGCGGCTTCCTCTTCGTCATCTCCGCACTCGTCGTGGGAGCCTTCTTCACCGTCTGGACCATCCAGCGCGCCGGTGACGTCGCCGTCCTCAAGGCGCTCGGCGCCTCCACCCCGTACCTCCTCAAGGACGCCCTCGGGCAGGCCGTCCTCATGCTCACCGCCGGCACCCTCCTCGGGACCGCGCTCGCGGTCGGCATCGGCGCACTGATCGGCGGGGGGAACGTGCCCTTCGTCCTGGAGCCGCTCACCGTCCTCGGACCGGCCGCCGTCATCGTCGTGCTCGGTGCGCTCGGCGCCGCCCTGTCCGTCCGGCGGATCACCGCCGTCGATCCCCTCACCGCCCTCGGGAGCGCACGGTGAGCCACCTTCCCGCCGCCCCCCGGAGCGCCCCGAACCGCCCCGCCCTCCCCCTCGTCCTCCGGAGCGCCCGATGAGCCTCGTCCTCGACGACGTCACCCTCACCTACCCCGACGGCGACGGCCGGCTGACCGCCCTCGACGCCGTCTCCCTCACCGTCCCCGCGGGCACGCTCACGGCGGTCGTCGGCCCGTCCGGATCCGGCAAGTCCAGCCTGCTCGCGGTCGCCGCCACCCTCGTCGCCCCGGACCGGGGGCGGGTCGCCGTCGCCGGTACGGACACGGGGGCGCTCACCCCGGCCGCCCGGGCGGAGCTGCGGCGCGAGCACATCGGGATCGTCTTCCAGCAGCCCAACCTGCTGCCGTCGCTGAGCGCGGCGGAGCAGGTGCAGGTGATGGCGCACCTGTCCGGACGCGCCCCGAAGGCGGCACGGGGGAGGGCCCTGGAACTGCTCGACGCGGTCGGCCTCGCGGACCTGGCCGGCCGCCGGCCGCACCAGCTGTCGGGCGGTCAGCGGCAGCGCGTCAACATCGCGCGGGCGCTGATGAACGAGCCGTCCGTCCTGCTCGTGGACGAACCCACCAGCGCGCTCGACCACGAGCGGGGGGCGGCGGTCATGGACCTGCTCACCCGCCTCACGGCGGAACGGGGCACGGCGACGGTCCTGGTCACCCACGACCGCGCCCACCTGTCCCGGGCGGACCGCACGGTCGCGGTCCGGGACGGACGGCTCACGGAGCCGGTGGCGACGGGCTGAGGCCGGGCCCCGGGCCCGTCACCCGTTCCCCGTCGCGTCCTCCGCCCTCTCTCCCTTCTCCCCCTTTTCTCTCTTTTCTGCCTTTTCCACCACCGTGTCCGCCGGTTCCACCGCCCGGCCGTCCGCCGCCCGCACCTCCAGGGGGCGCAGCGGCCGGCCGGTACGGCGGTCCAGCAGGCGGGACCGGGGCTCGCCGGGGGCGAAGCACTCCTCCTCGCCCCACTGGCGCAGGGCCACGATCACCGGGAACAGCGCCCGGCCCCGTTCCGTGAGGACGTACTCGTGGTGGGGGGCGCCGTCCGGCGCGGGCGTGCCGCGCAGTACCCCGGCCTCTTCCAGGGACCGCAGCCGGGCGGCCAGGATGTTCTTGGCGATGCCGAGGCTCCGCCGGAACTCGCCGAAGCGCCGGCTGCCGTCGAAGGCGTCCCGGACGATCAGCAGCGCCCACCGGTCCCCGATGGCGTCCACCGACCTGGCGACGGGACAGGGGGCGTCGTCGAAACGGGTACGGGCGACCATCCGCCCTCCTCTCCCGGCGCCTTCCGGCTGCCTCGCGATCTGGTTGCAACATGCTACCTCGTACGGCTACGGTCATCGTGGTAGCAAGTTGCAACCATCATGGGAGGTGCGTCCGCATGGCGATCGAGTGCTCCGGCCGGCCCCGCGGGGAGGGCGGGACGGACGGCTCCGGGATGCCGGACGCGCCGCCGTCCCTCCCGGCCGTGCCGCTCCTCGCGCTGGCCTGCGGCAGCTCCGTCGCCACGGTCTACTTCGCCCAGCCGCTCCTGGGGACCCTCGGGGAGCGGTTCGCGTTCGGCCCCGCGCTGCTCGGGGCGGTCGTCGCGATCACCCAGGCCGGTTACGCGGCGGGCCTGCTGCTGCTCGTTCCGCTCGGCGACCTGATCGACCGGCGGCGGCTGGTCACCGGTCAGCTCGGACTGCTGGCGCTCGCCCTCCTGGCCGCGGGCCTCGCACCGGGAGGGGCGGCGCTGCTCGCCGCGCTCGCCGTGGTCGGGCTGCTCGCCGTCGTCGCCCAGACGATGGTCGCGACGGCCGCCGCGCTGGCGCCGCCCGCCCGGCGCGGCCGCGCCGTCGGCACCGTCACCGGCGGCATCGTCACCGGAATCCTGCTGGCCCGCGCCGTCGCCGGCGTCCTCGCCGACCTCGCCGGCTGGCGGGCGGTCTACCTGGTGTCGGCGGGCGTCACCGCCGTGCTCGCCCTGCTCCTGCGCCGCGCCCTGCCGGCGGCCGTCCGGCGGACCGGGGAGCGGGAGGCGTCGTACGGGCGGCTGGTGGCCTCGACCGTCGCCCTCTTCGTCCGCCACCCGGCGCTGCGGCTCCGGGGCGCGCTCGCCCTGCTGGTGTTCGCGGCGTTCGGCACCCTGTGGAGCGGGATGGCGCAGCCGCTGAGCGGTCCGCCGTGGTCGCTGTCGCCCACCGCGATCGGCGCGTTCGGGCTCGCCGGGGCGGCCGGGGCCGTCGCCGCCGGAGCGGCCGGACGCTGGAACGACCGGGGCCTCGCGCGGCGCACGACCGGTGCGGGTCTCGCCCTGCTGCTCCTGTCGTGGCTTCCGATCGGGCTGGCCGGGCGGTCGCTGTGGGCGCTCGCGGCCGGCGCGGTCCTGCTCGACTTCGCCGTGCAGGCCGTCCACGTCACCAGCCAGACCGTGATCCACGCCGTCCGCCCGGAGGCGGGCAGCAGGATCATCGGCGGCTACATGGTCTTCTACTCGGCGGGCAGCGGCATCGGCGCCCTCGGCTCCTCCCTCGCCCACGCCGCCGGAGGGTGGCCGCTGGTGACGGCCCTCGGGGCGGCGTTCGGCCTGGCCGCCCTGCTCCTGTGGGCGACGGTCCTCCGTACGGCACCGGACCCGGCCCCGGCGCCGTCCGCCGGGTGAGGCGCGCCGCCCCGGGGGGGGTGCCGTCCCCGGGACGGCGCACCCTTCCGGAAGGGCTACGCCGCCCCGCCGCCCGCCGTGTTCGCCAGCGCCGCGGACAGGTCGCGCGCGACCTCCTGGAGCACGGGGACGATCTTCTCCGTGGCCGCCTCGGTGACCCGGCCCGCCGGGCCCGAGATGGAGATCGCCGCGGCGGTGGGGGAGTCCGGCACGGAGACCGCCAGGCAGCGGACGCCGATCTCCTGCTCGTTGTCGTCGACCGCGTACCCCGCCTCGCGGACCGCGGCGAGCGCGTCCAGGAAGCCCTCGGGCGTGGTGATCGTCTTCTCGGTCGCGGCCGGCATGCCGGTGCGGGCGAGCAGCGCGCGCACCTCCTCCGCGGGGGTGTGCGCGAGCAGCGCCTTGCCGACGCCCGTGGAGTGCGGCAGGACCCGCCGTCCGACCTCGGTGAACATGCGCATCGAGTGCTTGGACGGCACCTGCGCCACGTACACGATCTCGTCGCCGTCGAGCAGTGCCATGTTCGCGGTCTCGCCGGTCTCCTCGACGAGCCGGGCGAGGTACGGCCGGGCCCAGGTCCCGAGGAGGCGGGAGGCGGACTCGCCGAGCCGGATGAGCCGGGGACCGAGCGCGTACCGACGGTTGGGCTGCTGGCGCACGTAGCCGCAGGCGACCAGGGTGCGCATCAGGCGGTGGATGGTGGGGAGCGGCAGTCCGCTGCTGGCGGAGAGTTCGCTCAGGCCCACCTCGCCCCCGGCGTCGGCCATCCGCTCCAGGAGGTCGAAGGCGCGCTCCAGGGACTGGACGCCCCCGCTCGCGGCGGGCTTGGCGGCGTCGGTGGTGCTGGCGCTGGACGTCGGCACGTCACGGTCCTTTCGAGGCGGGCGGGCAAGGCAGCAGCCTACCGGGCCGCCGGTCGGCGCACACGGTCCCGGTCCCGGCGTCGGTGCCGGTCAGGGGGTGTTTGTCCGGTGTCGGCGGTGGCTCGGCGCCGTCCCGTCCGTGCGGAGCTACGTTCTACCCTGTGAAATTTACATTCCACTTCATGGAAACGTCCAAGCCGACGACGACCGGTGTCCGTCCGTGGGCCGGACCCTTGACGGCACGTCGTCCGGAAGTGAAGACTCCTTCAACAGTTCGTTGAATTTCTCTCCGGAGCACTGCTCCGGGGCATCCCCCCGTGCGCCCTCCGGGCCGTCGCCCCGGCCCGTGGAACGCACGGGGACAACTGGAAGAAGGGGTACGGGTGGACGTCAACCTGGTCCTGCGCTCGACGCGCGTCATCACCCCCGAGGGGACGCGCCCGGCCTCGGTCGCCGTCTCCGGAGGGACGATCGCGGCCGTACTGCCGCACGACGCCGGGGTTCCCGCCGGCGCCCGGCTGGAGGACGTCGGCGACGACGCCGTCCTGCCCGGTCTGGTCGACACCCACGTGCACGTGAACGACCCCGGCCGTACCGAGTGGGAGGGCTTCTGGACCGCCACCCGCGCCGCCGCCGCCGGCGGCATCACCACCCTGCTCGACATGCCGCTCAACTCGCTGCCGCCCACCACCACCGTGGAGAACCTGCGCGTCAAGCAGGACGTCGCCCGGACCAAGGCGCACATCGACGTCGGCTTCTGGGGCGGTGCCCTGCCCGGCAACGTCAAGGACCTCCGGCCGCTGCACGACGCCGGCGTCTTCGGCTTCAAGTGCTTCCTCTCGCCCTCCGGGGTCGAGGAGTTCCCCGAACTCGACCAGGAGCAGCTGGCGACCTCCCTCGCCGAGGTCTCCGGCTTCGGCGGCCTGATGATCGTGCACGCCGAGGACCCGCACCACCTCGCCGCCGCGCCCCGGCGGACGGGCGGCGCGTACGCCGACTTCCTCGCCTCCCGCCCCCGCGACGCCGAGAACACGGCCATCGGGAACCTGATCGACCAGGCCCGCCGGCTCGACGCGCGCGTCCACGTCCTGCACCTCTCCTCCTCCGACGCGCTTCCGGCCCTCGCCGCCGCCAAGGCCGAGGGCGTGGAGATCACCGTCGAGTCCTGCCCGCACTTCCTCACGCTCACCGCCGAGGAGATCCCGGACGGCGCCACCGAGTTCAAGTGCTGTCCGCCCATCCGGGAGGCGTCGAACCGGGACGCGCTGTGGCAGGGCCTCGCGGACGGCACGATCGACTGCGTCGTCTCCGACCACTCCCCGTCCACCGCCGACCTCAAGACACCCGACTTCGCCTCCGCCTGGGGCGGCATCTCCTCCCTCCAGCTCGGCCTGCCCGCCGTCTGGACCGAGGCCCGCCGCCGCGGCCACACCCTGGAGGACGTCGTCCGCTGGATGTCCACCGGCCCCGCCCGGCTCGCCGGACTCGACCGCAAGGGCGCCATCGAGGCCGGCCGCGACGCCGACTTCGCCGTCCTCGACCCGGACGCCGTCTTCACCGTCGACCCGGCCGAACTCCAGCACCGCAACCGGATCACCGCCTACGCGGGCAAGACCCTCAGCGGCGTCGTCACCTCCACCTGGCTGCGCGGCGAGCGGATCGCCGACCGCGGCACCCTCGCCGAACCCTCCGGCCGACTCCTCGAAAGGAACAACTGACGTGTCGTCCATACCCCGCTTCACCGGTGACGCGAGCCCCTACGGCGGCGGCGACCCGTACGCCGACTACCGCACGGCCGACTTCCCCTTCACCGGGTACGCGGACCTCGCGGACCGGCGGCTGGGCGCGGGCGTGATCGCGGCCAACGACGAGTTCTTCGCCGAGCGCGAGAACCTGCTCACGCCCGGGGCCGCCGCGTTCGACCCCGAGCACTTCGGCCACAAGGGCAAGATCATGGACGGCTGGGAGACCCGCCGCCGCCGCGGCGTCTCCGCGCGGGAGCCGCACCCCACCGAGGACGACCACGACTGGGCCCTCGTACGGCTCGGCGCTCCCGGCGTGATCCGGGGCATCGTCGTCGACACCGCCCACTTCCGGGGCAACTACCCGCAGGCCGTCTCCGTCGAGGGCGCCTCGGTCGCCGGTTCGCCCTCGCCCGAGGAGCTCCTCGCCGACGACGTGAAGTGGACGGTGCTCGTCCCGCGCACCGCCGTCGGCGGCCACGCCGCCAACGGCTTCGCCGTCGACGCCGAGCAGCGCTTCACGCACCTGCGCGTCAACCAGCACCCCGACGGCGGCATCGCCCGCCTCCGCGTGTACGGCGAGGTCGCCCCCGACCCGGTCTGGCTGGGCGCCCTCGGCACCTTCGACCTCGCGGCCCTGGAGAACGGCGGGCGGGTCGAGGACGCCTCCGACCGCTTCTACTCCCCGGCCACCCACACCATCCAGCCGGGCCGCTCCCGCAAGATGGACGACGGCTGGGAGACCCGCCGCCGCCGCGACAAGGGCAACGACTGGATCCGCTACGCCCTGGCCGCCGAGTCCGAGATCCGCGCCGTCGAGATCGACACCGCCTACCTCAAGGGCAACAGCGCGGGCTGGGCCGCCCTCTCCGTCGCCGCCGAGGGCTCGGAGGAGTGGACCGAGGTCCTGCCCCGGACCCGCCTCCAGCCCGACACCGACCACCGCTTCGTCCTGGACGCCCCGGTGGTCGGCTCCCGCGTCCGGATCGACATCTACCCGGACGGCGGCATCTCCCGCCTGCGCCTCTTCGGCTCCCTCACGGAAGCCGGCGCGGCGCGGCTGACCGCCCGCCACCAGGAGCTGGGCGGCTGACCCGTCCCGCCCGGCCTCCGTGGGCCGGGCGGGGGACGACACCCCGCCCGGTCCACGGGGGCGCACCGGCCCGGCAGCGCCGGTGCGCCCCCGGGCCCCGCCGGGAACGACCGGCCGGCGCGCGCCCGTGCGGCGGCCCGGAGCCCCGCCGCTCCCGCCGCCCCGGACGGGCGGCCCCCTCCCCGCCGGGCGCTACGCCGCGTGCCCCCCGTCCACCGAGAACTCCGCCCCCGTCACGTACCGCGCCTCCGGGCCGGCCAGGAACGCGACCATCGACGCCACCTCGTCCGGGGTGCCGAAGCGGCCGAGGGCCGTGAGGGCCTTCTGGCCGTCCGCGTACGGGCCGTCCGCCGGGTTCATGTCGGTGTCGACGGGGCCGGGGTGGACGAGGTTCGCCGTGATGCCGCGTCCGCCCAGTTCCCGGGCGAGCGCCTTCGTCAGGCCCACGAGCGCGGCCTTGCTCGTCGCGTAGAGGGTCGCGCCGGGACCCGGCACCCGCCGGGCCACGCAGCTGCCGATCGTGAGGATCCGGCCGCCTTCGGGCAGGCGCTCCGCCGCCGCCCGCGAGGCGAGGAAGACCGCCCGGACGTTCACGGCGAGGACCCGGTCCACGTCCGCGAGGGTCAGCGACTCCAGCGGGCCGAGGAGCCCGACGCCCGCGTTGTTCACCAGGACGTCGAGCCGGCCCAGGGCGTCCGCCGCCCGTGCCACCGCGCCCGCCGCGTCCCCGGCGTCCGCCGCGTCGGCCCGCAGGGGCAGCGCCTTCCGGCCGGCCTCCTCGATCCGCGCGGCGACCTCCGCGGCCCGCGCCTCGTCCCGGACGTAGGTGAAGGCCACGTCGGCGCCCTCCCGGGCGAGCCGTACCGCCGTCGCCGCGCCGATCCCCCGGCTGCCGCCCGTCACCAGGACCGCCGTGCCGTTCATCGTGGACATCCCGAAACCTCCGTGCGTCGTACTGAGTGGTCGTGGGTTCCATGGAAGTCGGCGGCGCGCCGAAACACCGGCGGCAATCGGACATCGATCCCGGGGCCGGTGGACCGGGACCGGCGCACCGGCGGGCCGGGGCCGATGGCCGGTGGACCGGGACCGGCGCACGGGTGGACCGATGAGTTCCGCCCGGCGGCGCGGTCACCCCTTCCGGAACACCACGGCCCGCAGAAGCGAGAGGACATCCGCCATGGCCACGCTCAGCCTCACCCAGTTCCTCACCCTCGACGGCGTCCAGCAGGCGCCCGGCGGCCCCGACGAGGACCCCGGCGGCGGCTTCACTCACGGCGGCTGGTCCGTGCCGTACGGCGACGAGGACTTCGGACGGTTCATGGAAGAGGTCTTCGCCCGCCCCGCCGCCTTCCTCCTCGGCCGCCGCACCTACGACATCTTCGCGGGCTACTGGCCGGAGCGGACCGACCCCGGCGACCCGATCGCGAGCAAGCTCAACGGCCTCCCCAAGTACGTCGTCGGCACCACCCTCACCGACCCCGGCTGGGCCGGGACCACCGTGCTCCGGGGCGACGTCCCCCGCGAGGTCGCCGCCCTCAAGGAGCGCACCGAGGGGGAGATCCAGATGCACGGGAGCGCCGGACTCGCCCGCACCCTCCTCGACCACGACCTCATCGACACCCTCCACCTGCTGGTCTTCCCCGTCATCCTGGGCACCGGCCGCCGCCTCTTCACCGACGGCGTCCGTCCCACCGCCTTCCGGCACACCGGGGCCCGCACCACCGGTGCGGGCGTCGCCATCCACACCTACGCGCTCCGGGGACGCCCCCGGTACGGCAGCTACTGAAAGGCGTCGTCACCGGCCGCCGTGCCGGGCACGGTGATCGCTCCGTGCGAGCCGCCGAAGCCCCCACCCCTCCGGGAAAACCCTTCACGACGGCTCCTCCGATCGCCGCCCCCGGGCACGGCGGGCGCTCAGGACTCCGGCACCCGGTCCGAGGCGATCATGACGACCACACCGAGCGCCGCGATCACGATGTCGGCGAACACCTCCCGGCCCTCCAGGAACCCCACGTTCTCCGTCAGGAACCGGGTCAGGCCCATGAACCCGAACCAGCCGTCCGTCAGTTCGCGGATCACCCCGCAGACGCCGAACACGGCCAGCAGGAACCCGGTGGTCTCCAGAAATCTCTTCATGCGCCGATCATGGCCGGGCCCCGGGACCGGTCGCGTCCGTCCCCGGTCCACGACCGCCGCTACCGAAGTACCGACCTCCGCGACTTCGGTACCGCCCCGGCCGCACACGCTCCCCGCGCCACCCCCGGCTGCGTACATTGCGGACATGACCCGTACGGACCGGCAGCGCTGGCTGCTCCCCTCCCACCTGGCCGAACCGGGCGGGGACGGGACGGGACGGCCCCGCCGTACCGTTCGCGACTGGATCGTGGACCTCTCGCTCTTCCTGCTCGCCGCGCTCGTCGGCCTCGTCGCCGCCGACACCAGCGCGCAGTACACCAGCGGGGCCGTCACCCTCCTCGACCAGCTCGCCGGCGCCGCCGCCTGCTGCGCGCTCTGGCTGCGCCGCCGGTGGCCGGCCGGGCTCGCGATCGGCCTCTCCCTGGCGAACACCGTGGCACCGGTCGCCGCCGGGGCCCTCCTCGCGAGCCTGTTCAGCGTCGCCGTGCGCCGCCCCTTCCGCGAGGTCGCCTGGATCGGGGCGCTGGCCGTGGCCACCTCGACCGCCCAGGTGTTCCTCCGCCCCGACCCCACCACCGGACTCGCGCTCTCCCTCGTCCTCGGCTTCGTCCTCATCCTGCTCGTCATCGCCTGGGGCATGCTCGTCCGCTCCCGGCGCCAGCTCGTCGAAGCCCTCAGGGAACGCGCCCGCCGCGCCGAGGCCGAGGCCGGACTGCGCGCGGCCCAGGCGCAGCGGCTCGCCCGCGAGGCCATCGCCCGCGAGATGCACGACGTCCTCGCCCACCGGCTCACCCTGCTCAGCGTGCACGCCGGGGCCCTGGAGTTCCGGCCCGACGCCCCGCCCGAGCAGGTCGCCCGCGCCGCCGGCGTCATCCGCGACAGCGCCCACGAAGCCCTCCAGGACCTGCGCGAGATCATCGGCGTCCTGCGCGCCCCCGGCGAGAACGGCGACGGCGACCGGCCCCAGCCCACCCTCGCCACCCTCGGCGCGCTGGTCGACGAATCCCGCGAGGCCGGCGCCGAGGTCGTCCTCGACACCACCGTCGACGACCCGGGCGCGGTCCCCGCCGCCACCGGCCGCACCGCCTACCGCATCGCGCAGGAGGGCCTGACCAACGCCCGCAAGCACGCCCCCGGCGCCCCGGTGACCGTCACCGTCCGGGGCCGCCCCGGCGAAGGCCTCACCGTCGAGGTCCGCAACCCGGCCCCCGCCGGACCCGCCCCGCACGTGCCCGGATCCGGCCAGGGCCTCATCGGGCTCACCGAGCGCGCCGCCCTCGCCGGGGGCCGTCTCGCACACGGTCCGGCCCCCGACGGCGGATTCACCGTGCGCGCCTGGCTACCGTGGCCCCCATGACCATCCGGCTGCTCATCGTCGACGACGACCCCCTGGTCCGCGGGGGCCTCGCCCTCATGCTCGGCGGCGCCGACGACCTCGTCATCGTCGGGGAGGGCGCCGACGGGCGGGACGTCCCCGAACTCGTCGCCCGGCACGCCCCCGACGTCGTCCTCATGGACATCCGCATGCCCCACGTCGACGGCCTCACCGCCACCGAGCTCCTCCGGGCCCGTCCCGGCGCCCCCGAGGTCGTCGTCCTCACCACCTTCCACGCCGACGAGCAGGTCCTGCGCGCCCTGCGGGCCGGCGCCGCCGGGTTCGTCCTCAAGGACACCCCGCCCGCCGAGATCGTCGCCGCCGTCCGCCGGGTCGCCGCGGGCGACCCCGTCCTCTCCCCGGCCGTCACCCGCCGGCTGATGGCCCACGTCGCGGAGCGGCGGGAGCCGCCCCGGCGCGTCGCGGCCGCCGACCGGATCGCCGGGCTCACCGACCGGGAGCGGGAGGTGGCCGTCGCCGTCGGTCACGGCCGCTCCAACGCGGAGATCGCCGCCGAGCTGTACATGAGCGTGCCGACCGTCAAGACGTACGTCTCCCGCGTCCTGGCCCGGCTCGGCCTCAACAACCGCGTCCAGATCGCCCTCCTCGTCCACGACGCGGGCCTCCTGGACGAGCCGGAGGGCCCGTAGGGCGTGTGTCGAAAGTCCCGTCCGCCCGGCGCGCCCGGCACGCACTCCTCCGTAGCCCTTCGGGCACGGGGGTGCCCCCAGCCGCGTTGTCGGGATCACCCCGATGCATCCGGTATCGGGGCGACCCTCCGCCGTGCGATCGCACGCACCGGACACCGCCGGGCCCGCCCTGCGGGCGGGCGACGCGCCTTTCGGCACACGCCCCCGGCGGGCCGGAGCGCGGCCGGCTCCGCCCCGTACCGGCCGGTCCGGCGCGCGCGGCCCCGTCGCGGGGCGGTGCCGTCCGCACGGCCGGGGATCCGGCGGCGCGGCCGGACCGACGGCTTTCCGTCACCGGCGCCCCGGGCTACGCTCCCTCCGTGCCCCGCGCTCCGGCGCCCTTCCCCGTCCCCGGTGGACCCGCGCCGGCCCGGCCGGCGACCCGCCCGCGCCCCCGGGCGTGCCCCGCGGCGAGCGCCGCGACCGGCATGACCGATACTGCAATGCACGCAGAAGGACACAAAGGAGGGCACGGCCTCGTGACCAGGGTTCGGACAGGAGGGGTACGCGCCGCAGTCGGCGCCGTGCTCGCGCTCGCGCTGACGGCGGCGCTCGCCGGATGCAGCAGCACCGGCGGCAAGCGGGCCGAGGACGCCCGCAAGGCCGCCCAGGCCCAGGGCAGGGCGGCCGTCGACACCCCCCGCTGGACCTTCGCCATGGTGACCCACTCCGGCGACGGCGACACCTTCTGGGACATCGTCCAGAAGGGCGCCAAGCAGGCCGCCGTCAAGGACAACATCAACTTCCTCTACGCCCACAACGACGAGGCCCAGCAGCAGGCGCAGCTGGTCGACTCGTACATCGCCAAGGGCGTCGACGGCCTGATCGTCACCCTCGCCAAGCCCGACGCCATGAAGGCCGCCGTCGAGAAGGCCGTCAAGGCCGGCATCCCGGTGATCACCGTGAACTCCGGCGCCGAGCAGTCCAGGGCGTACGGCGCCCTCACCCACATCGGCCAGGACGAGACCGTCGCCGGCGAGGCCGTCGGCGAGGAGCTCGACCGGCGGGGGAAGAAGAAGGCGCTCTGCGTCCTGCACGAGCAGGGCAACGTCGGCCACGAGCAGCGCTGCGCCGGTGCGAAGAAGACCTTCGGCGGCGAACTCGTCAACCTGTACGTCGACGGCACCAACATGCCCGACGTCAAGGCGTCCGTCGAGGCCAAGCTCCAGTCCGACAAGGACATCGACGCCGTCGTCACCCTCGGCGCCCCCTTCGCCGACACCGCCGTCCAGGCCGCGAAGAGCGCCGGCAGCAAGGCCGAGATCGACACCTTCGACCTCAACGCCAAGGTCGCCACCGCCCTCAAGGCGGGCACCCTCGGCTTCGCCGTCGACCAGCAGCCCTACCTCCAGGGGTACGAGGCCGTCGACCTGCTCTGGCTGTACCGCTACAACGCCGACGTCCTCGGCGGCGGCCGGCCCGTTCTCACCGGCCCCCAGATCATCACGAAGGACGACGCCCCGGCACTGGTCGCCTACGCGGATCGGGGCACCCGATGAGCTCCACCGCCCCGCCCGGCATCGACCACGTGGACGAGCGGCTGCTGCGCACGACCCCCCTGAAGAAGCTGCTCGCCCGCCCCGAGCTGGGCTCGGTCGTCGGCGCGGTCGCCGTCTTCGTCTTCTTCGCGGTCTTCGCGGACAGCTTCCTGCGCGCCTCCAGCCTCGGCACCGTCCTCTACGCGGCCTCCACCATCGGCATCATGGCCGTCCCCGTCGCCCTGCTGATGATCGGCGGCGAGTTCGACCTCTCCGCCGGCGTCATGGTCACCAGCTCCGCGCTGATCTCGTCCATGTTCAGCTACCAGATGACGGCCAACGTCTGGGTCGGCGTCGGCGTCTCGCTGCTCGTCACGCTGGCGATCGGCGTGTTCAACGGCGTCATGCTCACCCGCACCGAACTGCCCAGCTTCATCATCACGCTCGGCACCTTCCTCATGCTGACCGGCCTGAACCTCGGCCTCACCAAGCTGATCAGCGGCACCGTCTCCACCAAGACCATCGCCGACATGGAGGGCTTCTCCTCCGCCCGGAAGCTCTTCGCCTCGCAGCTGACCCTCGGCGGCGTCGAGTTCAAGGTCACCATCCTGTGGTGGTTCGGCCTCGTCGCGCTCGCCACCTGGATCCTGCTCCGCACCCGCTTCGGCAACTGGGTCTTCGCGGTCGGCGGCGGCGCCGACGCGGCCCGCGCGGTCGGCGTCCCCGTCCACCGCACCAGGATCGGCCTCTACGCGGGCGTGGCCCTCTGCGCCTGGATCTCCGGGCAGCACCTGCTCTTCTCCTTCGACGTCGTCCAGTCGGGCGAGGGCGTCGGCAACGAGCTGATCTACATCATCGCGGCCGTCATCGGCGGCTGTCTGATCACCGGCGGCTACGGCTCCGCCATCGGCTCGGCGGTCGGCGCCCTCATCTTCGGCATGACGAGCAAGGGCATCGTGTACGCCGAGTGGAACCCCGACTGGTTCAAGTTCTTCCTGGGCGCGATGCTGCTGCTCGCGACCCTCCTGAACGCCTGGATCCGCAAGCGCGTGGAGGCGACCAAATGACGGCGCGGACGACCCCGCTGGTGGAGCTGGACGACGTCAGCAAGTACTACGGCAACATCCGCGCCCTCGAAGGGGTCTCCCTGGAGGTCCGCGCGGGCGAGATCACCTGCGTCCTCGGCGACAACGGCGCCGGGAAGTCGACCCTCATCAAGATCATCGCGGGGCTGCACCGGCACGACGCCGGGACCTTCCGCGTCGAGGGCGAGGAGGTCACCCTCGCCAACCCGCGCGACGCCCTCGACCGGGGCATCGCCACCGTCTATCAGGACCTCGCCGTGGTCCCGCTCATGCCGGTCTGGCGCAACTTCTTCCTCGGATCCGAGCCCACCCGGGGCAAGGGGCCCCTCAAGCGGCTCGACGTCGGGCTCATGCGCGCCACCACCCGCGAGGCCCTGTTGCGGATGGGCATCGACCTGCGCGACGTCGACCAGCCCATCGGCACCCTCTCCGGCGGCGAGCGCCAGTGCGTGGCCATCGCCCGCGCCGTCCACTTCGGCGCCAAGGTCCTCGTCCTGGACGAGCCGACCGCCGCGCTCGGCGTCAAGCAGTCCGGGGTGGTCCTCAAGTACGTGGCCGCCGCCCGCGACCAGGGGCTCGGCGTGGTCCTCATCACCCACAACCCGCACCACGCCCACCTCGTCGGCGACCGTTTCGTCCTCCTCAAGCGGGGCACCATGGCGGGCAGCCACACCAAGGGCTCTGTCACCCTGGACGAACTGACCCGGCAGATGGCGGGCGGCACCGAGCTGGAGGACCTGCGCCACGAACTGGAACGGCCCCCCGCCGCGTAACGGCCCCGCGCACCCCACCTGGCAGAATCGAAGCCGATGAGTACCTACCGTGACCTCGCCCACCGCGGCTCCGCCCGGGGCACCGTGCTGCGGACCGTCGGCACCCGGGAGCGGCGCTCCCACCTGACGGCGCCCCGGGTGCCGACCGTCGGCATCGACATCGGCGGCACGAAGGTGATGGCCGGCGTCGTGGACGCGGACGGGAACATCCTGGAGACGCTCCGCACGGAGACCCCGGACAAGTCCAAGAGCCCGAAGGTCGTCGAGGACACCATCGTCGAGCTGGTCCTGGACCTCTCCGACCGGCACGACGTGCACGCCGTCGGCATCGGCGCGGCCGGCTGGGTGGACGCCGACCGGGCCCGGGTCCTCTTCGCCCCCCACCTGGCCTGGCGCAACGAGCCCCTGCGGGACTCCCTCCAGGGCCGCCTCGCCGTCCCCGTCATGGTCGACAACGACGCCAACACCGCCGCCTGGGCCGAGTGGCGCTTCGGCGCCGGGCGCGGCGAGGACCACCTCGTCATGATCACCCTCGGTACCGGCATCGGCGGCGCGATCCTGGAGGACGGGCAGGTCAAGCGGGGCAAGTACGGCGTCGCCGGCGAGTTCGGCCACATGCAGGTCGTTCCCGGCGGCCACCGCTGCCCCTGCGGCAACCGCGGCTGCTGGGAGCAGTACAGCTCGGGCAACGCGCTCGTCCGCGAGGCCCGGGAGCTGGCCGCCGCCGACTCCCCGGTCGCGCACGGCCTCATCGAGCGGGTGAAGGGGCACGTCCCCGACATCACCGGCCCGCTCATCACCGAGCTGGCCCGCGAGGGCGACGCCATGTGCGTCGAGCTGTTCCAGGACATCGGCCAGTGGCTCGGCGTCGGCATCGCCAACCTCGCCGCCGCCCTCGACCCCTCCTGCTTCGTCATCGGCGGGGGCGTCTCCGCCGCCGACGACCTCCTCATCGGCCCCGCCCGCGACTCCTTCCGCCGCCACCTCACCGGCCGCGGCTACCGCCCCGAGGCCCGTCTCGTCCGCGCGCAGCTCGGCCCCGAGGCCGGCATGGTCGGCGCCGCCGACCTCGCCCGGCTCGTCGCCCGCCGCTTCCGCCGTGCCAACCGGCGCCGGGTGGAGCGGTACGAACGGTACGAGCGCTACGCCCAGGCCCTGCGCAGCGGGGCCCCGGGCCGGGCCGTCCGGCCTCCCGAGGACCCGTCCTCATGACCCCGTCCCCTCCGGTCGCCCCGCCGCGTCCGCCGCGCGGCGGACTCCCCGAGGACCGCCGGCACATGATCCGCCGCCGCTGGCTGACGGCCGTCATCATCGTGCTCCTCGTCGGCATCCCGGCCGGCTACCTCGTGATCTCCGCGGGCCAGAGCCGGGACAGCGGACGCGACAAGGAGCGCGAGTCCTCGGTGGCCGGCCTCCAGGCCAACTGGCCCTCCCAGATGAAGCGCCGGATCTTCGAGGTCCCGATCCCCACCGGCGCCTGGGACGTCGCCTACTACGAGACCAGCAACTGGAAGACCAGCCGGCTGTACGTCCGCTTCACGACGACCGCCGCCGGCCTCGACGCCTTCCTCGCGGACTCCGGGACCGCCCGCGCGCGGCTCACGCAGGGGCTGGTCACCGTCGGCGACCGCGACGCGGAGATCGCCGGCTGGTCCTTCGGCGGGGGCACGGCCTGGGCGGGGACGACCGTCGGGCGCGAGAAGCCGCGCCCGGCCACCGACATCACCGTCGATCTGACCGAGCCCGCCTTCCCGCAGGTGTACGCGGTCTCCGCCACCAGTCCCTGACCCGGCGGGCGCGTCACCCCTCCCGGCGGGCGTTGAGCCGGGCGGCCCGGCGGTTCAGGTGGTCGCGTTCGGCGAGGCTGGACGCCTCGCGGGCCGCCTCGGCGTACAGCCGTGCCGCCGTCCCCTCGTCCCCGGCGCGTTCGTGGAGGTACGCCGCCGCCGCCGTACGGCGGGGCAGCGGGCCGTCCAGCTCCGCGAGCGCCGCCAGACCGGCGCGCGGTCCGTCGGCCTCGCCGACGGCGACCGCGCGGTTGAGCCGGACGACCGGGCTGTCCGTCAGGCGTGCGAGCTCGTCGTACCACTCGACGATCTGGACCCAGTCGGTCTCCTCGGCGCTGGGCGCGTCGGCGTGCAGGGCCGCGACGGCGGCCTGCGCCTGGAACTCGCCGAGGCGGTCGCGGGCGAGGGCCGCCCGCAGGATCCCGACGCCCTCGGCGATCAGCCCGGTGTCCCACCGGCTCCGGTCCTGCTCGGCGAGCGGCACCAGGGCGCCGTCGGGCCCGGTCCGCGCCGCGCGCCGGGCGTGGTGCAGCAGCATGAGGGCGAGCAGCCCCGCCACCTCGGGATGGTCGACGGCGGCGGCGAGCTGCCGGGTGAGCCGGATGGCCTCGGCGGCGAGGTCCACGTCCCCGGAGTAGCCCTCGTTGAAGACCAGGTAGAGGACGCGCAGCACGGTGGCGACGTCTCCGGGCCGGTCGAAGCGCGCGCCGGAGACGGTCCGCTTGGCCCGGCTGATCCGTTGCGCCATGGTCGCCTCGGGCACCAGATAGGCCCGTGCGATCTGGCGGGTGGTCAGCCCGCCCACGGCGCGCAGGGTGAGCGCGACCGCGGACGACGGCGTCAGTGACGGGTGGGCGCACAGGAAGTAGAGGCTGAGCGTGTCGTCCACCGAGGGCGCGGGCCCGGGGGCCGGTTCCTCGTCCGCGAGGCCCTCGCGCCGGCGGCGGGCGGTGTCCGCGCGCGTCGCGTCGAGGAACCGGCGCCAGGCCACGGTGACCAGCCAGCCCTTCGCGTCCCGCGGAGGGTCGGCCGGCCAGACGCGGACCGCCTCGACCAGCGCGTCCTGTACGGCGTCCTCGGCCGCCGCGAAGTCGGCTCCGCGGCGGACCAGGACGGCGAGGACGCCCGGTGTGAGGCTCCGGAGCAGGGCCTCGTTCATCCGTGGGGGCATTCCGGGACGGTGGGCGGCGCCGCCAGGAAGGGGCGCAGTTCGAGCCACTCGTGGATCGGCTTCCCGCCGGCCCCGGGCGCAGCCGACAGTTCCCCGGCCAGTTCGACGGCGCGCTCGTGGCTGTCGACGTCGATCACCATCCATCCGGCGATGAGGTCCTTGGTCTCGGCGAACGGCCCGTCGGTGACCGGCGGGCGCCCCTCGCCGTCGTAACGGACCCACGAACCCCCGGGGGCGAGCGCCTGCCCGTCGACGAACTCGCCGCTCTCCTCCAGCCGGGCCGCGAAGTCGTGCATGTACTGGATGTGGGCCGAGATCTCCTCCGGCGTCCACCGGTCCATCGGTACGTCGTTCACCGCCGCCGGGGCGCCGCGGTAGTGCTTGAGCAGCAGGTACTTGGCCATGGTGTCTCTCCTCGGTCCTGGTGCGGCCCATTGTGGTCGCGTTCACCCCGGGGACGGAGCCGGGCGCGGTTTCTCGACATCGCCGCCCGATTTTTTTCCGGCTCTTCCGAGACAGCGGAGGAGGTTACATCTGTAAATCGTATGGAACGTTGAGAGGATGATGGGGAAGTAGGCCCTGAAGTGCACTCTTTCGGGGAAGTGTCCGCGCGCATGCCTCCTCCTACCCTTGCATGTGCGGGGCGGACGGTTCCCATATGGGAACGCGCCGCGCCGGTGGCCGGAAGGCCCCCGACGTCGAGCGGAGAGGACGGACATGTCGGTGGTGGAGAACGGTGTTCCCGGGGACGCGATCGCGGGTGTCGCCTGGAGGAAGGCGCGGGCGAGCATCGGGGCGGGCGAATGCGTCGAGGCGGCGGGGCTGCCCGGCGGCGGAGTCGCGCTCAGGAACTCGCGGCACCCCGCCGGTCCCGCCCTCGTCTTCACGGAGGCCGAGTGGAGGGCCTTCACGGAGGGGGTCAAGGGGGAGGAGTTCGACGACCTCGCCGTCTAGGGCGAGCGCCCCGTAAGGCGTTGGCCATGGTTTGTGGCGGTGGGCTCGCCTCGGGCATCCTGACGGGCGAACCGGCATTTCCCCGACTCCGGAGCCCGCATGCCCGCCGCCCCCAAGCACCGGTCCGAATCCGACGCGCCGGTGGTCCCCCTGCAGGACACCACCGGCGACCGTCTGAGTGGCCGCATGCTGGGCGACGAACTGCGCTCCCACCGCGAGCGGCGCGGCTACACCCTGGCCGACGCGGCGCGGGTCATCCGCGCCTCCACGTCGAAGATCAGCCGGATGGAGCTGGGCAAGAGCCCCGTCAAGTACCGGGACCTGAACGACCTCGCCCTCTTCTACGGCGTCTCCCGCGAGGACCGCGCCCACCTCGACCAGCTGCACCAGCAGGCGGGCAACGAGGACCTGTTCGCGAAGTTCGCCGACGTCACCCCCGCCTTCCTCCGGCGCCTCATCCGGCTCGAACGGACCGCGCGGCAGATCACCGTCTACGAACCCCGCGTCGTGCCCGGTCTCCTGCAGACCGAGGCGTACGCGCGCGCCCTGGTCCGGATGATAGAGATCGGCCGCTCCGAGAGCGACATCGAACTCATCGTCGCCCTCCGGATGCAGCGGCAGCTCATGCTCGACAGCGGACTGCCCAGGCTGGCGGCGCTGATCGGCGAACGCGTGCTCTCCCAGCCCTACGGCACCGCCGGCATGATGGTCGAGCAGATGCGTTTCCTCCACACGGCCACCCTGACCGAGAAGGTCAACGTGCGCATCGTCCCGGAACACGTCATCGCCCCGCCCACCCCCGTTTTCCACCTGGCGTTCGCCGACGGGGAGCACCAGGAGCTGGCGTACGTGGAGCACGCGGACGGCGCGCACTACATCACGCAGAAGGTCCAGCTCGACCGTACGCGCAAGCTGCTGCTCAACGTCCGGGCGAACCTCTACGACCGCGAGGGCAGCGTGCGCGCGCTGGAACGCGCCATCGCCCACTGGGAGAAGCGGGCCGCCGCGGAGCGGTCGGAGTAGACGGCCGCACGGGGCGGCCGCTCCGCGGCGGCGGGATCACCGGGACGCCCGGACGCTCCCCACGCCGCCCCACTCCACCCAGTCGGTGGACCGCAGCTCCTTGGGCGGGGGTGGCGAGTCGGGAAGCCAGTCGATCACGTCGACCAGGCCCGGGGGGTCCACGATCTCCAGGGAGTCGAAGTAGCGCCGCACCTCGTGGGGCTCCCGCACGCGTCCCCAGTTGCCGCCGGTCGCGCCCTCCATGAGCCGGGTGACTCCGTCGCGGACGGCCGGATCTTCGCTGACGAGCTGGCAGATGACCATGTGGCTGCCCGGTGCCAGGAGTTCGGACACCGCTTTTATGACGGCGGCCGGCCCCCTCCGGTCGTCGTCGGGGATGCAGTGCAGGACGGAGACGAAGAGGGCCGCGACGGGCCGGTCCCAGTCGAGGAAGCCCTCGGTGGACTCCCTGATCTTCTGGGTGTCGCGCATGTCGTGGTCGACGACCATGGTGCGCGCGTTGTCGTCGAGATGGGTCCGCGCGTGGGCGAGCACCATCGGGTCGTTGTCGACGTAGACGACCCTGGCGTCCCGGGAGACGCGCTGGGCGACCTGGTGGACGTTGTCCTGGGTGGGCAGGCCGCTGCCGTGGTCGAGGAACTGGGTGATCCCCTTCTCGACGGCGAGGTAACGCACCACGCGCCGGAGGAAGTCACGGTTGTTGCGCGCGAGTTGCTGGGTGCTGGGCGCGATCCGCAGGAGTTCGGCGCACGCGTCCCGGTCGACCTCGAAGTTCTCCGTCCCGCCCAGGAGCCAGTCGTACATGCGCGCGGCACTGGCACGGTCGGTGTCGATGACGCGCGTTCGGGATTCCCCGCCGTTGGTCATACACGCTCCCCTGAACCCCTGTCCGGGCCGGTTGTACCCGGACACGAGGGCTCATCCTAGGAGCGCGCCCGCCTGACGGCTAGTCACCCCGAAGGGTGCAAAGGCCGGGCGGGTCCTGTGCGACGCGGGGGGAGGGGGACCGGCGCGCCACCCGTGGACGGGGTGTGCGCCGGCCCGGTGCCGGGCGGTCGCGCGGCGGCCGCCCGGTGTCAGCGGTCGCTCTCCGCGCGGAGGTCCCGTTCGGCGCCGCGCAGCAGGGCGCGCGCGTCGGGGACGTCCAGCCCCATGAGGTGGGCGGCGTGCTCGACGGACAGCCCCAGGTCGTGATGGAGGAGCACGACGTCGGCCTGGTCGTCCCGCAGGGCGGTGTGGAACCGCCTCGTCCGGCCGCCGGAGTCCGCCGACCGGCGCGCGGCTTCGGCGCGCAGCTCCTCCCAGACGCGGGCGGCGGGGGAGTCGGAGCCGAGTACGCCGACCCACCGGCTCTCCAGGGCGTCGAGCACCGCCTCGACGCACCGCTCCGCTTCCGCCGGGTCGCCGGTCCACTTCTCGGCGTACCGGACGTAGGCACCCCTGTTCGCCTCGCGGAACGCCTCGAACCCGAGCTTCAGGGCGGACAGGGCCGAACGGGAGGCAGGTGGTCCGTTCACGGCCGCCCCGCCCCTCCACCGGGCTCCGGACGCCGGGCCGGCGCGGCGGACGGCGGGGGCGCGGGGAGCGCCGGTCCGGCGTTCCCCGCCCGGTGGGCGCCGTCGCCCCGGGTGCGGTCGTGCGCGCACGGGAGCCGTCGCCGGCCCGTCGGTCCGCGGTGGTCCCGCGGGCGTCCGTGCTCCGTCTTCCGTTCGGTGGGGCCATCGCGGTACTCGCGGTGAACGCCCTTCGGTGGCAGTGTCATGGGAGTTCTCCCTTCGCCGCTCCGGGTGCGGTGGCCCGCCGGTCCGGGGCGTCAGCGGTCGGGGCCGGACGGGGCCGCCCGGGGGCGGCCCCGTCCGGCCGGGGGCTCGGCCCCGACGGGGACGGACGGGGTGAAGCGCGCTTCGGAGGCTCGCGCGCCGCACCGGCGGAGGTCCGTCAGCGGGGGGCCGGGGGTTTCGCCGCGGCGGGGGAGAGGGATGATCCCGTGGGGACCGGCCGGGGGAGCGATATCGGGCTCCTGACTGCTCCGAGGGTCATGCTGGGCTTCTTTCTGGTCGTCGACGGCCTGTGCCGGGGCCCCGGGGCCGTACCTCCCCGGGACACGCGCATCACGGTCCGTCGTCGAGGGATCGCGTGCGGTGACGTCACGATATCGTCTGATCAGATGCATTCGCTCCGAGCGGCGTGAAGTTCCCGCCGTGCAAGCTGTTTCCCTTCTGTGAGCGTCTTGCACGGGACTGGTTGTGCCCTGTCGATGTCGAAAACTGTTCCGCGTCTGCCCCTGTATCGACCGCCCAGACAGAGCGTTGACCTGCTTTGTCTGACTGATTTTGATCGGAAATGAAAAACCCCAGGTGGGGTCCGGTGTGGGTCGCTTCCCCCTCCTCTCGGGAGGGGAGAGGGTGGCGCCGAGGGGAATCGGTTCATGCGAATGGGAAAAAAGCGAATGTGCGGAAGCTAATTTTCCTTGACCCGCGAGGTGCCGGAGATGCCCCGCGGGTCCGAGAGGTCCTGCGGGAGAGGTGCTTTGCCGGGGTCCGGACGCGCCCGTCCGGGCGCTTTGCGGAGCGAACCCGTGCGCGCGAGGTCGGCGGGGCCGGGCGGATGCCCCTCGGGGTGACGCGGCAGTCAAATCACCCGCGTGTTCGACGGGGGGTCCGTGGCGGATTCACGCCCCGACGGGGCCGCCGATCGTCAGCTCCACCCCGGACCCCATCCGGGTGAGTTTCCGGACCGCCCAGGCGCGGGCGGCGACCGGGGTCCCGGCGCCGGTGGTGTACGCCGGGACGACGAGCACGGGACCCGCCGGGTCCTCCGGCGTCAGCCTCGCGTCGGCGATCACCCCGTCGGAGAAGCGCAGGTCCACCTCGATCGGCCGGGGTTCCGCGGCGAAGGCGGAGGGGTCGGGCAGCCCCTGGACGCGGCATCCGGCGCCCGGGAACAGGTGCGTGTGCGCGCAGACGGCCGGAAAGGTGTCCGTCCCGCCCGGTCCGGTGGAGTGCAGGGGCATGGGGGACCTCCGTAACGCACAGGGCATCGGACGTCCCAGTCTGGCGGGCGGAGCGGCGCGGGGGCGGCAGGCGGCCGCCGCGCGTCCGGGTGTGGCGCGGGTTCGGCCGGGTCCGGCGCGGGAGCCTTCGGCGGGGCCCGCCCCCTTGCCGGGCCGGCCCTTCCCGCCTTACCTTACTTGGAAGTAAGTTTACTCTCTGGTAAGGAGGTTGCCTTGACTGCCTACCGGACGGTCATGGTCGGTACGGACGGTTCGGAGTCGTCGTTCGCGGCGGTCGAGACGGCGGCGAAACTGGCCGCCGCCTGTGCGGCCGAACTCGTGATCGCCTGCGCGTACCTCCCGATGCGTGGCCCCGAACTCGCCGTGGCCCAGGACCAGTTGGGGGCGGAGGCGTACCAGGTGGTGGGTTCCGCGCCCGCCGAGGACACCCTGCTGACCGCCAAGGACCGGGCCCGCGCGCAGGGTGCGGCGAACGTGCGGACGGTCGCCGTGCAGGGCGAACCGGTCGCCGCGCTCGTCGGGATCGCGCGGAAGGCGTCGGCCGACCTCCTGGTCGTCGGCAACAGGGGCCTGCGCTCGCTCGCCGGGCGCATCCTCGGCTCCGTACCCGCCGACATCGCCAGGAAGTCGGGCCTCGACGTGCTGATCGTGCACACCACGTGAGCGCGGCGCGGCCGGACGGGGGACCGGTGGACCCGTCCGGCGCCGACCGGCTGCGGCGGACCGTCGAAGAGGTGCTGCTCGGCGGCGGCCGTGTCTGGACGAGGCGGGACATCGCCGAGCGGACCGGCGTCGAGCCGGGACGCACGGTGCAGATCTGGCGCGCGCTCGGATTCCCGGCGGCGGACGAGGAGGCGCGGGTGTTCACCGACGCCGACGCCGACGCGCTGCGCGCGGGGGAGCGGCTCATCGGGGCCGGGCTCATCACCGAGGAGAACGAGACGATGATGGCGCGGGCCCTGGGGCACCACCTGTCCCGGCTCGCCGAATGGCAGGTCGACACCCTCTGGGCCTGGATGGCGCACCGCGGCTCCGAGAGCCCCGTGGGCGAAGAGGAACTGGTGCGCCACGTCGCGACGTTGCTGCCGGAGATGGAGCTGCTCCAGAGGCACGTGTGGCGCCGGCACCTCGCGGCGCACGCCGGGAGGCTGCTCGCCGGGGCGGGGGAGGGCCCCGGCGGGCCGGGAGCGGGGAAGAGCGGGGCGGGAGGCGCGGTGGCGGGCGGAGCGGCGCAGCCCCGCGCGGGCGCCGAGATCCGCGACCGGGCGGTGGGCTTCACCGACATGGTCGGCTACACGCGGATGACCCGTGGACTGGACGGCGGCGAACTCTCCCGGGTGATCGACCTGTTCGAGAACCTGACCGGTGACGTGGTCGCCGAGGGCGGGGGACAGGTGGTGAAGACCATCGGGGACGAGGTCCTCTTCGTGTGCGACTCGGCCTCCGAGGCCGCCGGCATCGCGCTGGAACTCACCGCGCGCGCCGGGGCCGAACCGGATCTGCCCCGCATGCGGACCGGGCTCGCCCACGGTCCCGTCCTCAGCCGCTTCGGCGACGTCTACGGGGCGGCGGTCAACATCGCCGCCCGGCTCACCGCGGTGGCCCGCCCCGGCACCGTGCTGGTCGACACGGCGTTCGCGGGCGAACTGGCGGGCACGGAGGGGTACGAACTCAAGGCCCTCCGACCCGTGTCGGTGCGCGGGTACAACAGGCTGCGCCCGGTGCTCCTGCGGCCGAACCGGTCCGCCGGGTGACCTCCGGACGGTGAACGCGGGGCCGGGCCGTACGCGGCGGGCCCGTGCGTGACGGGCCGTAAGCGCCAGGCCGTACGCGACGGGCCGGTGCGGCCCGGTCCCGGGCTCCGGCCTCCGGCCTCCGGCCCCGGGCTCCGTGGACCGGAAGCCGGGGGCCGGGGGCCGGAGCGCGGGGGCGGCCGGGTGCGGCCCACCGGGTCGGCTCGTACCGGCCCTCGTAGGAACTTACGAAGCATCGGCTCCGGGCTGCCCGTATTTCATGTCTTCGGCGCCTGGCCGGTCCCGGGCGGACGGCTGTGTACTGCTCGCACACACCCGAACACGAGGGACGGGAAAGCCCCGCCGGAGAGGCCGTCCGGCCGACACGCCGGGACCGCCCGTCCCGGCGCCGGCGTCGCCGCCCCGTGGAAGCCTACGGGCGGGTCCCCGGCCCCGTTCGCGCGGACGCCGCGGCCCTCCCGGCGGCCCCGCGACCCACCGCATTCGACAAGGAGCAACCGTGACCGTGAGCACCGTCCAGGACGAGCAGGCGTGGATGCGGCAGGCCATCGCCGTCGCCACCGACAGCGTGAACAGCGGCGGCGGCCCCTTCGGCGCCCTGATCGTCAAGGACGGCAGGGTCGTCGCGACCGGACACAACCGGGTCACCGCGACGAACGACCCGTCCGCGCACGCCGAGGTCGACGCCATCCGCGCCGCCTGCAAGGAGCTGAACACCTTCAGCCTCGAAGGCTGCACCCTGATCACCTCGTGCGAGCCGTGCCCGATGTGCCTCTCCACCGCGCTCTGGGCGCGCGTCGACCGGCTGGTGTTCTCCGCCGACCGCCACGACGCCGCGGCGGCCGGCTTCGACGACCGCGAGTTCTACGACCTGTTCGAGAAGAAGCCCCAGGGGGCGTGGCCGATGCGGATCGTCCACCTGGACCTGCCCCACCGCACCGAGCCGTTCGAGGCGTGGAACGCGAAGAGCGACCGCGTCGACTACTGACCGCGTCGACTTACCGCCACATCGGGCGCCGACCACATCGGCCGCCGGCCGCGTCGGTCACCGAAAAAGAATCCGTCCGGATTCCGGAAGGCCGGGCCCGGCCCCTTGACCCCCGTGCCGACCGCCACTAATTTGCGGTGGGCGTCGATTCCCGATTCCTGATTCCCGACCCCCGGAAAGGAGGCGACCGGCAGATGTACACCCTCTCTGACCTCGGTCGCCTCGCCCGCCGCACGGCCTGGGCGCCGGGCCGGATCGCACACGGCTGCTGAACGCGCCGTCCCGGCGCGCCCGTTCTCGGCGCGTTCCGGATTTCTCCTTCACCGCATCCCGGCACGCCGTCGCCGCGTGCCCTTCCGCGCCCCCTTCTTCCATTCGGCGCGTCCGGACAAAGAAATCTGCCTGAAATGGGTGAGCACGATGAATCGACCGAACACGGACCGGAACGAGGGTCCGGCATGGTAGCGGCGCGCCTCACGATCAACGGAAAAGAAACCCCCATTTCGCCGGCCGCGCCCCACACCACGGCCCTCGACTTCCTGCGCGAGCGCGGCCTCACCGGCACCAAGGAGGGCTGCGCCGAGGGGGAGTGCGGCGCCTGTTCCGTCCTGGTGGCCCGCCCCGGGGTGGACAAGCCCACCGACTGGGTGGCGGTCAACGCCTGCCTGCTCCCGGTCGCGGCGCTCGACGGCCAGGAGGTCGTCACCTCCGAGGGCCTCGCCACCGCCGGCGAACCCGGCACGGCGCCCGTCCTGCACCCGGTGCAGGAGGAGATGGCGATGCGCGGCGGCTCCCAGTGCGGCTACTGCACGCCGGGATTCGTCTGCAGCATGGCCGCCGAGTACTACCGGCCCGGCCGCTGCGCGCACGCGGAGCCCGCGGACGGCGCCCACGCCGACGCCGAGCACGGTCCGAACGGTTTCGACCTGCACGCGCTGAGCGGGAACCTGTGCCGCTGCACCGGCTACCGCCCGATTCGCGACGCCGCGTTCGCCGTCGGCACGCCCGCCGACGAGGACCCGCTGGCACGGCGCCGCGAGCAGGCCCCGCCCGCCCCCGTGGCCACCGAGTACGTCCAGGACGGCAGGGCCTTCCTGCGGAAGGACACCCTGGCCGAAACGCTCCTGCTGCTGCGCGAGCGCCCCGACGCGGTGGTGGTCGCCGGCTCCACCGACTGGGGCGTGGAGGTGAACATCCGTTCCCGCCGGGCCGATTGCGCCGTCGCCGTCGACCGGCTGCCCGAACTGCGGGAGCTGCGCGTCGAACCCGGCTTCGTCGAGATCGGGGCGGCGCTGACGCTCACCGAGATCGAACGCCGTCTCGACGGCTCCGTCCCGCTGCTCGCGGAACTCTTCCCGCAGTTCGCGTCCCGGCTCATCCGCAACAGCGCGACCCTCGGCGGCAACCTGGGCACCGGCTCCCCCATCGGCGACAGCCCGCCGGCCCTGCTCGCCCTCGACGCGTCGGTGGTGCTCGCCGACGCCGACGGCGAGCGCGAGGTCCCGCTGGCGGACTACTTCACCGGCTACCGGCAGAGCGTGCGCCGCCCCGGCGAACTGATCCGCGCGGTGCGCGTCCCGCTGCCGCTCTCACCGGTCACGGCCTTCCACAAGATCGCCAAGCGGCGTTTCGACGACATCTCCAGCGTGGCGGTCGCCTTCGCGCTCGACATCCGGGACGGCGTCGTCCGCACGGCCCGGATCGGCCTCGGCGGCGTGGCCGCCACCCCGATCCGCGCCCTCGCCACCGAGGCGGCCCTGGAGGGCGAGCCGTGGACGGCGGAGACGGCCGACGCCGCGGCCCGGGTCCTGCGGACCGAGGGCACACCGATGGACGACCACCGCGCCAGCGCCGGCTACCGCACCGCGATGCTCGGCCAGAGCCTGCTGAAGCTGTACGCGCGAACCACCGAGGCGGTCTCGTCATGAGCCATCTGTCCGAACGTCCCGAGAAGCCCGCCGTCGGCGTCTCCGTGCCGCACGAGAGCGCCGCGCTGCACGTCACCGGCGCCGCGCTCTACACCGACGACCTGGTCCAGCGCACCAAGGACGTGCTGCACGCTTGTCCGGTCCAGGTCATGAAGGCCCACGCCAGGATCACCGCGCTGCGCACCGAAGCCGCGCTCGCCGTCCCCGGCGTGGTCCGCGTCCTCACCGGAGCCGACGTGCCCGGGGTCAACGACGCGGGCATGAAGCACGACGAACCGCTCTTCCCCGACACGGTCATGTTCCACGGCCACGCCGTCGCCTGGGTGCTCGGCGAGACCCTGGAGGCGGCCCGGCTCGGCGCGGCGGCGGTCGAGGTCGACCTCGAGGAACTCCCCTCCCTGATCACGCTCCGGGACGCGATCGAGGCCGAGAGCTTCCACGGCGCCCGCCCCCTGATGGTGACCGGTGACGTCGACGCCGGCCTCGCCGGCTCCGCGCACGTGTTCACCGGCGAGTTCCAGTTCTCCGACCAGGAGCACTTCTACCTGGAGACGCACTGCGCGCTCGCCCACATCGACGAGAACGGGCAGGTGTTCGTCCAGAGCAGCAGCCAGCACCCCTCGGAGACGCAGGAGATCGTCGCGCACGTGCTCGGCCTGCCCAGCCACGAGGTGACCGTGCAGTGCCTGCGGATGGGCGGCGGCTTCGGCGGCAAGGAGATGCAGCCGCACGGGTTCGCGGCCGTCGCCGCGCTCGGCGCCAGGCTGACCGGCCGCCCGGTCCGGCTGCGGCTCAACCGGACCCAGGACCTCACGATGTCCGGCAAGCGCCACGGGTTCCACGCCTCCTGGCGGATCGGCTTCGACGCCGACGGCCACATCCAGGCCCTCGACGCCACCCTGACCGCCGACGGCGGCTGGAGCCTGGACCTCTCCGAACCGGTGCTCGCCCGCGCGCTGTGCCACATCGACAACACGTACTGGATCCCCCACGCGCGCGTCGCCGGACGCGTCGCCAGGACCCACAAGGTCTCCAACACCGCCTTCCGCGGCTTCGGCGGCCCCCAGGGCATGCTGGTCGTCGAGGACATCCTGGGCCGCTGCGCGCCCCGGCTCGGCCTGGACCCGATGGAGCTGCGGGAACGCAACTTCTACCGGCCCGGCCGGGGCCAGACGACGCCGTACGGGCAGCCCGTCACCCAGGCCGAGCGGATCTCCGCGGTCTGGGAGCAGGTCAAGGAGAACGCCGGCGTCGCCGACCGCAGGCGCGAGATCGCCGCCTTCAACGCCGCGCACCCGCACACCAAGCGGGCCCTCGCGGTCACCGGCATCAAGTTCGGCATCTCGTTCAACCTCACCGCCTTCAACCAGGGCGGCGCGCTGGTGCTGATCTACAAGGACGGCTCGGTCCTGATCAACCACGGCGGCACCGAGATGGGCCAGGGCCTGCACACCAAGATGATCCAGGTGGCCGCGACCACGCTCGGCATCCCGCTCCACAAGGTGCGCCTCGCCCCGACGCGCACCGACAAGGTGCCCAACACCTCGGCCACCGCCGCGAGTTCCGGAACGGACCTCAACGGCGGCGCGATCAAGAACGCCTGCGAGCAACTGCGCGAGCGGCTGCTGCGGGTGGCCGCCACCCAGCTGGGCGCCCACGCCTCGGACGTGCGCATCGTCGAGGGCGTCGCGCGCGCCCTGGGCGGCGACACGGAGCTGGCCTGGGACGACCTGGTGCGCACCGCGTACTTCCAGCGGGTGCAGCTCTCGGCGGCCGGCTACTACCGGACCGAGGGGCTGCACTGGGACGCGAAGACCTTCCGGGGCTCGCCGTTCAAGTACTTCTCCCACGGAGCCGCCGCGGCCGAGGTGGAGGTGGACGGCTTCACGGGCGCGTACCGCGTCCGCCGGGTGGACATCGTGCACGACGTCGGCGACAGCCTCTCCCCGATGATCGACATCGGTCAGGTCGAGGGCGGGTTCGTGCAGGGCGCGGGCTGGCTGACCCTGGAGGACATGCGCTGGGACACCGGCGACGGACCGCACCGCGGCCGGCTGCTGACCCAGGCGGCGAGCACGTACAAGCTGCCGAGCTTCTCGGAGATGCCCGAGGAGTTCCACGTCACGCTCCTGGAGAACGCCACCGAGGAGGGCGCGGTGTACGGCTCCAAGGCGGTGGGCGAGCCCCCGCTGATGCTGGCCTTCTCGGTGCGGGAGGCGCTGCGGCAGGCCGCCGCCGCGTTCGGCCCGCCCGGGACCGGCGTCGAACTGGCCTCGCCCGCCACGCCGGAAGCGGTGTACTGGGCGATCCGGGAGGCCCGGCGGGGCGGCGCGTCCGGGAGCGGCCGGGCCCCCGACGGCCTCGCCGACGGCGGTCCGGCCCGTACCGACGCCGAAGCGCTGCACCGTGCCTGACACGACATGGGTCGCCGCGGTCGCGCGGTTGCGGGCACGCCGGGAACCCGGCGTGCTGGTGACCGTCGCGGCCGTGCGCGGCCACGCCCCCCGCGACGCGGGCGCGAAGCTCGTGGTCGGGCCGGCCGGGACGTGGGGCTCGATCGGCGGCGGCAACGTCGAGGCCGTCGCGATCGACCGGGCCCGGGAGATGATCGCGACGGCCGCGCCGGAACCGGAGCTGATCGATTTCGCCCTGAACGACAAGGTGGCCAACCGGCACGGCGTGCAGTGCTGCGGCGGCACGGTATCGGTGCTGCTCGAACCCCTGCCGGTGGTACGGGCGGTCGCGGTCTTCGGCGTCGGGCACGTCGGCCTGGAGCTGGCCCGCGTCCTGGCGCGCCAGGACCTCGACCTCCACCTGATCGACAGCCGCTCCGACGTCCTCGCCGAGGAGCGGCTCGGCGTGCTGGCGGACGCGGTGGCCCGGGTGCGCGTGCACCACACGCCGCTGCTGCCCGAGGAGGTCCTCGCGGAGCTGCCGCGGGGCACCCACGTCCTGATCATGACGCACGACCACGCCGAGGACGCCGCCCTGTGCGACGCCGCCCTGCGCACCCCGGGTCTCGGCTCCATCGGCCTGATCGGGTCGGCGGCCAAGTGGGCGCGGTTCCGCAAGCGCCTCGCCACCGAGGGCGGCCACGACGAGGCGGCCATCGACCGGATCAAGACCCCGATCGGGCTGCCCGGCATCACCGGCAAGGAACCCGCGACCATCGCCGTGAGCGTCGCCGCCGACCTGCTGCGCGCCTTCGGGACCGAGGGGGCCTGACCCCCGGCCCGGGACGGCGGGACGGACGCGCCGGTCACCACTCGGGATGGACGTCGTGGCTGTCGTGACGGAGGCCGGCCTCGGTGATCCAGGGCCTGAAACGGCCGGGGCCCGAGCGATCGGGCGCGTAGGCGACGGGCTCTTCGGTGTCGTCGGTGACGATGACGGCACCGGCCTTCTGCGCGGAGCGCAGGGCGTGGGTCCAGTGCCGGCCGCGGTGGCCGGTGCGGTAGTCGGGCCTCTTGCAGGGAGCCATCGGGTTCTCACCGCCGTG
Organism: Streptomyces sp. NPDC001744; assembly: GCF_042892575.1. Taxonomy (NCBI): domain Bacteria; kingdom Bacillati; phylum Actinomycetota; class Actinomycetes; order Kitasatosporales; family Streptomycetaceae; genus Streptomyces; species Streptomyces sp. NPDC001744. Next base: position 70,535 of record NZ_JBIAUG010000017.1, on the reverse strand, counting down.
AAGCTGCGGCCGTGTGCCCGCGTCCGGCGGACACGGGCGCCCGGCGGGTGCCGAACAGACCGGAATACCCGTTGTGAAGATTCTTGAACATCCGTTCGCATGTTCTCGCGGTTGTTCTCGTGTTCCCGCGCTCCCCCGCCGAGTCGCCGTGTCACCCCCTTCGCCGCCCGCCCGGAGGGACGTACGGTGGTGAGGGGCCCGTCGGGGCGTGCCGGGCGGCGGTTCCGGACCGCGCGGGCGGCCCGGCCGGCATCCCGGGAGGAACGATGCGGTCGAGTGCCAGGGTCCTGGTCTACAGCGACGACGCGAACACACGCGCGCAGGTGCGGCTGGCGGCCGGGCGCAGGCCCGCGGCCGACGTCCCCCCGGTCGAGTTCGTGGAGTGCGCCACGCTGCCCGCCCTCCTCGCCCGCCTGGACGAGGGCGGCGTCGACGCCTGCGTCCTGGACGGCGAGGCCGCCCCGGCCGGCGGCATGGGCGTCTGCCGGCAGATCAAGGACGAGGTCTTCCACTGCCCGCCCGTCCTGCTCCTCGTCGGACGCCCCCAGGACGCCTGGCTGGCCACCTGGAGCCGCGCGGACGCCGCGGTCACCCTCCCGGTGGAACCCGTCGAACTCGCCGCCTCCCTCGCCGCCCTGCTGTGCCCGCCCGCCCCGGCGGGCGAGTAGCGGCAGGACCCGGGCGCGGTGACCGCCGAACGGAATCCACGCTCTTGCGGAAGTGCGGGGGGCGTCCGGTCCGGCGGGCCGGAGGGGGCTCCCCGGCGGTGCGAGAGCGCTCCGATCACGAACTCTCTACAGAGCTGTAGAAAGATAGAGTGCGGGCGGCGCGACGGAAGCGCTCCGCGAGGGCCTCGTACGGAAAGCCCGAAAACGATCATGCGGTGTCGAGGGGTGCGCGGTCCGCGGGGCCGACTTCGTCCTCTTGTTAGCCTGTGACGATGGACGAGGTGCTGGACGAGGGACCGTTCTTCCACGGAACGAAGGCCGACCTGCGCGTCGGGGATCATCTGACCGCCGGTTTCCGCTCGAACTACCGGCCCGAGGTCGTGATGAACCACATCTACTTCACCGCGCTGCGCGACGGCGCGGGACTGGCCGCCGAACTCGCCGCGGGCGACGGGGCCCCGCGCGTGTACGAGGTCGTACCGACCGGGGACTTCGAGAACGATCCGAACGTCACCGACAAGAAGTTCCCCGGCAACCCCACCCGTTCCTACCGCAGCAGGGAGCCGCTCCGGATCGTCGGCGAGGTCACCGACTGGACGCGGCAGACCCCCGAGGCCCTGCGGATGTGGCGGGACCGGCTGGCCGCGGTCCTCCGGGACGAACGCGCCGAGATCATCAACTGAGGGGCGGCGCGAAGCTCGCCGCCGAGGCCGCTTCGGGCCGCGCGGGGCAGGCCGGGAACGACACCGCCGGTGTCCGTACGGAGACGGCCGGGACGCCCTCCGCCGCCAACGTCCCGGGAACGGGGCCCTGTTCCGGGTACGGGCCTTCGCCGGCCGACGGAGCGCGGCACCGGGAGAGGCCACCTGCCCTCCGGCGAGAAATAACCACTCTTTCGAGGTAATGCCCGGCAGATCACCAGATAGTACGTTGGGAATGGCTTCAGAGAAGCTGAACGGCTGAGCTGTTGATATGCCTACGTCCGGGCGGACTTCCCCACCTCTCTTCTTCCTCTCCCCGCCCGTCGCTCGGCCGGCTTCCGGTCCACCGTGAGTTTCCGACAGGCCCCTTCCGGAGCGGTTCCCGTGCGCTCCGACCGCGCGCCGACACCTCACCCCCCCCGTGCTCCCGTGCCCCGAGCGGCACGGCGGCACGCCGTCACTGAGGCCACCCCCACCCCATCCCGTGCGAGGAGTTGACCCATGAGTGGATGCGGCTGCGCACAGTCCCCGATCGCCGTCGGCGGCCGACGGCCCACCGAGCCGGCCCACCTTCCCGCCCCCTGCCCCGACTCCAGGTGCCCCGACTCCGGGTGCTCCGGGTGCTCCGGCTCCCCCCGCCCCGGTTCCTCGTGCTGCGGTTCCGGGCGGTGCGAGCGCTGCGAGACGATTTCGCTGCGCGACTCCGCGCCGTACCGGGTCGTGGCGACCGCCAAGAGCATCGACCCGACGCCGTACTACACCCTCGCCCACACCCACGCCGCGCTGGACCCCGTGGTCGCCCAGACGATCCTGGACAGCGGCACCGGCACGTTCCCGGCCGACGACGGGACGCACAACGGACAGCACACCTGGCTCGCCGGCGTCGTCCGTGTCGACCCCGCGTCGCTGCGCGGCAAGCCCACCGAGGTCACGATCGGCGCCTCGGTCCACGTCCGCAACGACGGCGACGGAACGGCGTGCCGGCTCTACGGCCGCTTCGCCCTGTGGAACGGCGCGACCCCGGTCCGCACCGACCTCCTGGGACCGCCCGACCTGCCGGCGGGCGGCGAGGACGAGGGCGTCATCCCGCCGACCACCGTGCCCCTCGCGGACGTCCTCGCCGGAAAGGTCGTCGTCGAACTCAACCTGGAGACCGGCAACGACGACGCCTGCCGGGTCGGCCCCAAGCAGTGGACGGTCGACAGCTTCGTCCTCACCGTGCGGGCGGCCACCCCGGGCTGCGGCAGGCCGTTCCTGCGCACGACGTGCCGCACCTGCGACGGAGCGGTCACCTGCACCACCGACACCCTCGACGGCTCGACCCCCTACGCCCCCGTCCCGCCGGTCGTCCCGGTCGCCTCCTGCCAGGACGGATGCGCCCCCGCCCGTCCGCCGTGCCTGTCCACCGACCGGGGCAACGCCCTCGTCCGGGGCAGCGACGGATGCCTGTACGCGCCCGACACGCCCGCCCTGGACCCGTCCCCGTGCAACGCCGCCCGGAACACGACCGGCGGACTGCTCGTCCCCCGGATCGACGTGACGGGCATCGCGCCCGGCGGCAACACCGGCACCGAACGGTCGGTGGACATCGACGTCACCGGGGTGCGCGGCTGCCCCGAGCGGTGGCGGATCGGCGCCCGTCTCACACCGGTGAGCGGGTTCCTCAACACCGAACAGCAGCACGCCAACCTCCTGGCCAGGGCCGGTACCGACGTACCGGTCCCGAAGTCCGACGTCGTACTCCCGGAGGCCGGGGTGTACCACATCGACAGCGACGTGCGGTACGCGCTCGGTTCCGCCACCGGCGGCAGCGGCTACATCATCGGCTGGCTGCGGGACGAGACCACGGACACCCTCCTGACGAGCTTCACCCAGATCGCGGCGATCAACGCGGACCGCCAGGAGCACCAGGGCGGAACCACGCACATCATGACCGAGTACGCGGTCGCCTCCGGCCCCCGTACGGTCCGCCTGCACCTGATGTTCGTCCTCACCGGCGGCAAGATCACCACCGCCGAGGCCGGGGGCACCGACAGCAACGGGGCGACGCGGATGCGGTTCGTCAAGATCAGGGATTAGACCGTGCCCCGCGCGCGGGAGTCGCCACCGGCGGGGTCGGATGAGCTGACGAACGGGACCGGTGAAGCGGTCCGGCTGTGACAAGGGAGGTGTCCGACGTGTCGCGTACGCGCATGTAACTTTCCTTCTGTCACCAGAAGCGAAGATCGGGAGCCTGCGGCTCGTCGAGACGGTTTCATGGGGCACGGCCGCCGCACGTGCCCGGTCGGGAAGAGCGGTCAAGACCGCCGGTATCGAGGCCGTTCGGTCGCGCCGGCGCGGCCGACAGCAGGATTCCGTGCGTCCCGGCACGGTCGAGCAGCGGCTCCCATTGACCCAGGCCCGAAACGCGTCGGGCCGCAGGAGACAGGTGATGGAAATGCGAGACGAGGCCGCCAAGCGGGTCGAGCTGGTCTTCTCCCTCTTCGACGCCAACGGCAACGGAGTCGTCGAATCCGACGACTTCGACCTGATGACGGGCCGTGTCCTGGAGGCGGCGGCCGCTTCGGACGACGGTGCCAAGGCCGCTGTCCGGGCCGCGTTCCGCCGCTACTGGACGACGCTGGCCGCCGAACTGGACGCCAACGGCGACGGTGTGATCACCGTGGACGAGTTCCGCCCGTTCGTACTCGACCCCGAGCGTTTCGGTCCCACGATCGCCGAGTTCGCCGAGGCCCTGTCCGCGCTCGGAGACCCCGACGGAGACGGCCTGATCGAGCGCCCCCTCTTCGTCTCGCTGATGAGGGCGATCGGCTTCGAGGAGGCGAACATCCACGCCCTCTTCGACGCCTTCGGTCCGGACGACAAGGACCGCGTCGCCGTGGACACGTGGGCCGTCGGCATCAAGGACTACTACGCACCGGACCTGGCCGGGATCCCGGGCGACCGTCTGGTGGACGCCCGGGCCGTCTGACACGGCCCGTCAGCGGCTCTCCCGGTCCACGGGCGGCACCCCCGCCACGACGCCACCGGACCGCCGCTTCCACCGGGACGCGTCCCACCGACCGGGGCCCGCGAGCGGGGCCCCGGTCTCGGGCCCCGTGCGGACGCCGCCGTGAGCGTCGCGGGCGTCATGGCGAGGGCTTGTGCGCGAACACCCACCGGTTCCCCTCCAGCGCGTCGTTGGGCTCGGGGAGGGGGCCGCGTCCGTACCGGCGGGTGAATTCGAAGGGCGTGTGCAGGGAGGCGGACCAGCCCCTGGCCGTCAGGTCGCCCCTGGAGTCGGGGCGCGGCCCCGTGTGGAAGAGGCGGAGCAGGTCGATGCCGATCTGTTCCCGCGTCGCCGTGTAGATCGGACTGCCGCGGTACGCGTGGAGATCCTTCTCCAGCTTGGCCTCGAAGGCCAGAGCACTGCCTCCGGTCGTCAGTCCGTCCACCGTGTCGACGAGGTGCGTCTCGACGGGGCCCGGCAGGTAGAAGAGGAGTCCCTCGGCCAGCCAGACGCTCGGTGCGGCCGGGTCGAAGCCGGCGGCGGTCAGCGCGCTGCCCCAGTCCCCGCGCAGGTCCACCGGTACGGGGACCCGCCTCGCCTTCGGGGCGGCCGACAGGCCCGTGAGCACCCGCTGCTTGAAGGCCAGCACGCCCGCCCTGTCGAGCTCGAAGACGACGCAGCCGGACGGCAGGTCCAGCCGGAAGGCGCGGGTGTCCAGTCCCGCTCCCAGCAGGACCACTTGGCGGGCGCCCGTACCGGCCGACCGGAGGACGAAGTCGTCGAGCACCCTCGTCCGCAGGCCGAAGTAGCGGGCGAACCGCCCCCACAGCGGGTTGTCGTCCCCGCCCGGAGCCTGCTCGGCGCGCACCGGCCAGTCCGCGCAGGCGGGGGCCGCGCGGACGAAGTGTTCCGCGTAGGGGTCCTGGGCCAGGCTGTCGTGGCGGTGGGTCTCGATGGCCCGTGCCGCGGCGACCAGCAGGGCGGTCAGGCCCACGCCTCCGTCCACGCCTTCCGTGTCCGTGTGCAGGGGTGCCGGACCTGTCATGTTTCCTCCGTCGGCGGGAGTGGGGGTGCGAGATGCTCACTCGCCGGGTGGGGCGGGTCCTGGGCGCCGCGTGCCCCGCCCGTCGCCCCGCCCATCGGCTTGCTCATCGGCTCGGTTTCCTTGGGAGCAGGACGGGTTTGACCACGCGGCCCGTTTCGCAGTCGTGTTCGGCCTCGTTGACGCCGGCCAGCGGGTAGGTGCGGATCAGCTGGTCGAAAGGGAAGAGTCCGGCCCGCCACAGTCCGATCAGCCGGGGTATCAGTACACCGGGTACGGCGTCCCCTTCGCAGATGTGGCGAATGCTCCGGCCGCGGTCGAGCGTGCCCGGTTCGAGCGCCAGGGGGGCGTGGAGGCGTGCCACCAGACCGAGGCTACCGGTGGGGCGCAGGGCCCGGAGCGCCTCGTTGACGAGCGGGGGCGAGGCCGTGGTGTCCAGCGCGTACTGGGCCCCGCCGCCGGTCAGTCGCCGGATCCGCTCGGCCAGGCCGGGCGAGGCGGCGGGCAGGGGGGTCGCGCCGAACCGCTCGGCCGAGGCGAGCCTCCCGGGACGCCGGTCGACGGCCACGGTCCGTACGCCCGCGGCGGTGGCCGCCATCACCGCGGACAGGCCCACCGCTCCCGCGCCGAGGACCACGAGGGTGTCGCCGGGACCCGCGCCGAAGGTGTTCAGCACGGCGCCGGCGCCGGTGAGGAAACCGCAGCCGAGGGGCCCGAGCAGTTCGAGCGGCAGCGCGGGGTCGACCCGTACCGCGTTGCGGGCCGGAACGAGGGCGTACTCGGCGAACGAGGACTGCCCGAACCACCGGGACGCCAGTGCCGCGCCGGTCGCGTCGGTGAGCCGCGGCGGTTCCTCCCCGCGCCCCCCGAAGAGGTTGAGGGAGGCGAAGGAGTCGCAGTGGGCGGGGGCCGCGCCGAGGCAGCTGCGGCAGTGTCCGCAGGAGTCGAAGCTCAGCACGACGTGGTCACCGACGCCGATCGCGGCGTCCGGACCGTCCCCCGTCCGCACCACGACCCCGGCGCCCTCGTGGCCGAGGACGGCCGGCACGGGGCTCCGGCCGGCGGATCGCCGGACCGCGAGATCGGTCCGGCACATCCCGGTGCCCGCGATCTCGACCAGGATCTCGCCGGCGGCGGGCTCCGTCCGCAGCACCACCTCCTCGACCGTGAACGGGCCCTCGTAGGAGCGCAGGACGGCTGCCCGGAACCTGGTCGTCACGCCTCCTCCCGCGGGCGGTGGACCACGAACGGCCGGAGGTTGCCGTACAGCCCCCACGGCCCGCCCGCGACGCCGACACCGCTGTCCTTGGCGCCGGCGAAGGGCTGGGCGAGGGACAGTTCGGCGTGGTGGTTGATCCAGGCCGTGCCGCATTCGAGCCGGCCGGCCACCGCCTCGGCCCGGTCGAGATCGGTGCCCCAGACGGAGCCGCCCAGTCCGAAGCCGGTGCCGTTGGCCGCCTCGACGGCTTCGTCGAGGCTCCGGTAGGGCAGTACCGGCAGGACCGGTCCGAACTGTTCCCCGGTCACCACCGGGCTGTCGGGCGGGACATCGGTGAGAACGGTGGGCGCGAAGAAGTAGCCCGGCCCGTCCGGCCGCCGGCCACCGGCCGCCGCCCGTGCGCCGTCCGCCAGGGCCCGCCGCGTGACCTGCTCGACCCGGGCGAGCTGGGGGGCGTTGTTGACCGGGCCCAGCCGGGTGTCCGGGGCGAGGCCGGCCCCGACGGCGACGGTCCTCGCGCGCTGGGCGAGGGCTTCGACGACCTCGGCGTGGAGCCGGGCCGGGGCGTAGACGCGTTTGACCGCCATGCAGACCTGCCCGCAGTTGCGGAACGCGGCCCAGAACAGCCGGTCCGCGATCCGGTCCACCTCCACGTCGTCCAGCAGGACGGCGGCGTCGTTGCCCCCCAGTTCCAGGGTCACCCGGGCGAGCGAGGCCGCGGCCGCTCCGGCGACGGCCCGCCCGGTGGGCACCGAGCCGGTGAAGGTGACGTGACGGATGCCCGGGTGGGCGGCGAGGCGGGCGCCGAGGGGTTCGCGGCCGGTGACGACGGTCAGGACGTCCTCGGGCAGGACGGCGGCGAGGACGGAGCCGAGCAGGCGCGTGGCCAGGGGGGTGAAGGGAGACGGTTTGAGGACCACGGTGTTGCCCGCCGCGAGCGCGGGCGCGAACTTCGCCGCCGCGAGCTGGAGGGGAAAGTTCCACGGCACGATCGCGGCGACGGGCCCGAGCGACCGCCAGCGGATCTCGCTGTCCACGGGCCGGCCGTCGGCGATCCGCCGGGTCGTGGGGGCCAGGTCCGCGAAGTAGCGCAGGCGGGCCGCCGTACGGGCGACCTCCGCGTGCGCCTCGGCCAGCGGCTTGCCCTGTTCCCGCGTGAGCAACCGGGCGAGGTCGTCGCCGGCCGTCTCCACCGCGTCGGCCGCCCCGCGCAGCGCGGTGGTGCGTGCGACGGGGTCGGCCCGCCAGCCGTGCCAGGCCCGGCGGGCCCGGTCGACCACGGCGTCCAGCTCGTCCGGCCGCTGATCGGGAGCCTCGTCGAACGCTTCCCCGGTGGCCGGGTCGACGACGGCGAAACGCGCGGCCCCGTGCCCGGGGGAACGACCGGCCTCGGAGGTCGGCATGACGGTGGTCAGCGCGCGGAGGGGGCGTCGGCGGCGTGCTCTCGGGCGTGCCGGTCCAGCTCCGCCCGGAAGGCGGCCACCAGGTGCGGCCGGATCCTTCCGGCATTGCGGTCACCGCCCTCGCAGACCGCGCCCCGCACGCCCACGATGTCCGTACCGATGCGGGTCAGCGGACCGAGGTCGGCCCGCGTGACGCTGCCCGCGAGGGCCGCGAGTCGGCCGGACGCGTGGGCCAGCCGGACGAACTCGGCGCAGACGTCCGGCGCGAGATGGTCGAACAGCCGCGTCCCGTCCTTGACGGCGGTGTCGAGCATGGCCGCGTCGGCGCCGGAACGGGCGGCGATGTCGGGCACGGCGAGCGGATTGACGCAGCCGATCCGGTGGGCGTCGGCATAGCCCGAGGCGACGACGAGCGCGTCCGGACGGTGGTCCTTCACCGCCCGGACGACCGCGCGCATGACCTCGACGCCCTGATCGGGCGTCGTGCACCCGAAGAGGCCGACCTTGATGTACGTGGCTCCCGAGACGGCCGCGCCGAGCGCGGCCAGGGCCACCGTGCCGGGCTTGTACGGGACGTCCCCCACGGTCGCGGACACGGGCTTGTCCGCCGGGACCGCGTCGCGGACCTCCCTGATGACCCAGGGGAAGTTGGCGCCGAGGGAACCCTCGTCGGGCTTCTTGACGTCGACGATGTCGAGATGCTCCGCCGCCTTCGCGCAGTCGAGAGCCTCCTCGACACCGTTCGGGGAGATGAGAAGCAGCACTCTGACCTCCTTCGCCGCCGGTTCGCCCGGCCGAGGGACAGGGGCCCACGGTTGACCCGGCTCATGCGCGGCGCGCCCATCATTTCCGTCACCCTCGGGAAGGGGAAGGGCGCGCGGAGTATCCGAAGGGGCGTTCGTGCCCGCCATGGAGTGCGCCGTGCATACCCGGGCGAATCCCTCAGGAGGGAACGATTCGACTGCCGGTGAACGGTTCGTGCGATCGGCGTCGACGCTTCCGGCACCGGGGCCACCCGCCTTCGGCCGGCGGGTCCGCGTGCTCTCGTGACACGGCGAAGCCCCGGCCGAAAGGCGCCCCCGGCCCGTGGCCGGGCCGCCGGCGCCGGCCCGCTCGGGGACGGGAACCCGCCGGCCCCCTCCGCCCGCATGCCCCGACGGCCGCCCGAGGCGATACTGGTGACAGTCGGGGAGGACGCTCCCCACGTGCTGCGGCCAGAGGGAAATCCCGCGTCCGACCACCGCGGTGGTGCTGTCGCCGGAAGGGACGTCACGATGTGCCGCTGGATCGCTTACTCGGGTACGCCCGTCCTCCTCAGCCAGGTGCTGCTCCAGCCGAAACACTCCCTGATCGACCAGAGCCTGCACTCCCGCATGGGCGTGGAGACGACCAACGGCGACGGCTTCGGCATCGGCTGGTACCAGGAGGAAACGGCCGAGCCGGCGGTCCTGCGGGACATCAGCCCGGCCTGGAACAACCGCAACCTGCGGGAGATCGCCCGCCACACCCGCTCGGGACTGTTCTTCGGTCACATCAGGGCCTCGACCGGAACGGCCGTGCAGCAGAGCAACTGCCACCCCTTCCGGAGCGGTCGCTGGATGTGGATGCACAACGGGGCGATCAGCGAGTTCCACCGGCTTCGGCGTGATCTGGCCCTGGCCGTCGATCCGTCGCTGTACGCCGACATCGAGGGGTCCACGGACTCCGAGCTCATGTTCTTCCTCGCCCTCACCTTCGGTCTGACGGAAGACCCGCCCGCCGCCGTGGCGCGCATGGCGGGCCTGATCGAGACGACGGCGGACGCGCGCGGTGTCCCGCTCCCGCTGCAGATGACCGTCGCGGTGACCGACGGCGAACGCGTGTGGGCCTTCCGTTACTCCAGCGAGGGCCGCTCGCGTTCGCTGTACGTCAGCGCCGAGGTGGACGCCCTGCGCGCGCTCCACCCCGACGTGTCGTTCCTGCGCGAGCTGTCCGACGAGACCCGTCTCGTCGTGTCGGAACCCCTGGGCGATCTCCCGGGCGCGTGGAACGAGGTGCCGGAGAACAGCTACGGCGTCGTCCAGCCGGGCGAGAGCGCGCTCCACGACTTCCGGCCCGAGTACGCCGGCCTCCCCCCGTCGGGACGGTGAGTACCGCGCCCCCGCCCGACGACGGGACCCGGGAACCGGCCGGGGGCGGGCCGACCCGCTGGGGGACCCGTTCCTGCGCCCCCGGTCCGCGGCAGCCGGTGTCCTGGTCCACCGTGGAGGCCGGTGACCACCGGTCCGGGGTCTGGGCGGCCTGCGCGTCATGGAGATGCGGCGGCTTCCGGAGTGACGCCGGCGGCCGGGCGGCTCGCCCCGGCCGTCTTTTCCGTGCCGGTTTCACGGCTCCCCGGCCGTGATCCGGCCGGAACTGCGGGCTGCCCGCAGGGCTTGGTAGTCGCGCTGGTTCTGGTCGGCGTAGGACTGGGCGAACTCGGTGAGCGCGCGGTCGAAACGGTCGCCGCCTCCCAGGTAGGCGGCGAGCGCGACGGGGTCTCCCGAGCGGGCGTGGGCCCGCGCCAGGCAGGCCCCGCACAGCCGGCCGAAGAGGGAGAGCAGGTCCGGCCCCATGGTTTCCGGCCGCGCGATGCCCTTCCAGTCCCACAGCTGGCGCACGTAGAAGTCCCGGCCCCGTCCGTCGAGGCCGGTGACGTGGGTCCAGCCGAGGAAGATGTCGCTGGTGGTCTGGATCAGGCGTTGGCCGGTCACCACGCGGCGCCCCTGGTTGTCGTGGCGTTCACCGCCCGTGTGGGCGGCCAGCACCGACTCCGAGGCTTCCTTGGCCTGGAGCAGCAGGGGATCGTCGTCGTCCCTGCCGAGCAGGAGCAGCACCCAGCAGCGCGTGCCGACGCTGCCGACGCCCACCACCTTGCGGGCCATGTCCACCAGCCGGTAGTGGCGCAGCAGGTGCCGCCGTTCGGGCGGGAGGGTCCGCGCGTAGCCCTTCATGACGGACCGCAGTTCCTCCTCCCGGCCGGCCCCGGCCGGGTCGGCCGCCAGATCCCCGAGGGGGGTGATCAGCGGTGGGTCCGGGGCGATGCGCCGGCCCTCGGCGGTGACGCGGGTGAGCTTGGCGAACGCCCTCACGTGGGTCCGGGTGCGGGCTCTCGCGGCGGCGTCGCGAAGGCGGTGCTCCGCCTCCCCCTCCCCCTCCGTCGCCAGCAGCCGCCGCACGTGGTCGGCGTCGTCCTGGGCGTACCAGATGTCGAGGGTGGGCATGCCGGCGAACTCACGCATCCGCTGCCGGTAGGCCCGTACGCAGGCCCGTACGGTGTTGTCCTGCTCCTTGGGCGAGAAGCCGTTCGCCCGGGCCGCGATCACGAATCCGGCGGCCAGACGCTTGACGTCCCACTCGAACGGGCCGGGCAGCGTCTCGTCGAAGTCGTTGATGTCGAAGACGAGGCGGCGTTCCGGTGAGGCCAGGAGCCGGAAGTTCAGCGGATGGGCGTCCCCGCACAGTTGCACCCGCAGCCCGCTGTGGGGGAGGGACGCCAGGTCGGCCGCCATGATCGCCGCGGCACCCCGGTAGAAGCGGAACGGCGACTCCAGCATGCGGCCGTAGCGGACCGGCACCAGTTCCGGAACGCGCTCGGCCGACTGCCGCTCGAGCACGTCGACCGGGTCGAAGCGTTCCCGGCCCGGCTCGTACCGGCCGTGGCACGCACGCGAGACCCGTTTGCGGGCCTTCCTGCCGTAGGCGTCCCGCTCGGCCGGTGTCAGGGAGGGGGTGAAGGCGCCCGGTACGGTCATGGTCCGGCCTCCGGTTCCGTGGGGTCGACGGTGATCGGCACGGCACGCGGGGCGGCGGCGATCGCGACGGTTCGGCGGGACCGCGGTCCGCCACGGGCGGCGGGCCCGGACGGGGCCGGGTCTCCGCCGTCCGGATTCACATCGCTCATCGCACGTCTCTTCGTCTCGTCCGGGTCCTGTGGTCCGATCGTTCCCGGATCCCGTCCCACTGTCCCGGTGGCACGGAGGGATCACCCCTCACGGGTGACCCGGGTCCCGTGGTGCCGGCCCCGACCGCGGAACGGTCGGGCGACCGCACTCGCCCGTGAACGCCGCTCGGGCGTGGGCGGCAGCACGGGGGAGCGCGTACGCCGGAGGGAGCGGCCCCCGCCTCTCGCGGTCTCCGTGCGCGCCCCGGCAGGGTGGCGGCCCGCCGGGCTTCCTCCGACTCCTCGAGTACGGGGGGAGGGGGCGAATCGTGAGGACGCCGGTCTCGAAGCGTCCCGCTCTGTCGGCGGTGGCGCCGCGACGGCCCGCGCTGTCCCGTTCGGTTCCTCCGGGCCCGGACACGCCTCCCGGTGTCGTGAGCATCCGCTGTCCCTTCCGGCCCCGGCCCGCCTTCCGCGATGTGCGCACGCCGATCAATGAGGTGGGGAAGGCGGTTCCGGCTGGCTAGGCTTCGGTCCATGAGCGGACCGGTACTGGTGATCGAGTTGGCGGAGGCCGTTCCCCCTGCGGCGATCCGGCGGCTCCGCGACCTCCTGGTCCGCTCCTCGGTGCGGTTCGAGGAGAAGCGGGTCGGCGAGTACGACCTGAACATCCGCGCGGGGAGCCTCGGCATCCCGGAGACCGGGGGCGACGAGGGGCGTCCCGTCCTGGTCTCCGTCACGGGGCCCGGCATCGGCGACGAGTCCGCATTCGAGGCCGGACACGGCGAGGAAATCGACCAGGAGCCCCTCATCGGCTTCAGGCCGACCCACGCCGCCCATGTGGTCGCCTTCTCCAACCGTCCGGTCGACCACGTCGTCACGGCCCTGTTGGCCGCCGCCGTCATCGACGTGATCGGCGGAGTCGTCAACGCCGAACTGTGGGAGGACCGCGTGCCTGTGGTGGCGGGCCTTCCCGGCGTCATCGCCACGACGACCGATCCCTGGCCCGCCGTGTACGGCTCGGCGGAGTTCCTCCGGGCATGGGTCCGGCAGCCCGGGTTCCGGCTGCTGAAGTAGCCGGAACCCCGGCCGGCCGGCTCGGACGAGCGGTACACGCTCGAGCAGCAGCCCGAAGCTCGCGCGGCCCACCGACCGCCGTGACGACGGTTCGTTTCCGGGCGGCTTCACCCCTTGCCCGGAGAAGCCCGGCCGTCGTTCGGGAGCATCGTCGTCGCGCGGGCACGTCCGGCTCGCGGCCGGCACCGCCGGCTCGGAAAGAGCCCGGTGACGTGAAGACCACCGGGCGGTGGTACGTGAAGCGGGACGTGGAGGACGCGCGCGGAGCGACAGCGGCGTGGGGCGGCCTCCACGGACCCGCGGCGGGGCGGTCGGTTCCGGATCCGGCATCCGGACGGGGCGGGAGCCGCTAGGTTCGACCCGGCGATGTGAGAAAACGTGAGAGATGAGAGGGTCTAGCGGGTGAGCGAGACACCACCGAACACCCTGCAGTACCGCGTCGACGGGCCGGAACAGGCTCCGGTCCTTGTCCTGGGGCCCTCCCTCGGTACCACATTCCACATGTGGGACCGGCAGGTCCCCGAGCTCGCGCGGGACTGGCGGGTCGTCCGTTTCGACCTGCCCGGACACGGCGGGGCGCCCGCCCGGCCCTTCACCTCCGTCGCCGACCTGGGGGACAGGCTGCTCGCCACCCTCGACGCGCTCGGCGTCCAGCGCTTCGGGTACGCGGGCTGCTCCCTCGGCGGTGCCGTCGGCCTCGACCTCGCGCTGCGGGCGCCCCACCGGGTCGCCTCGCTCGCCCTGGTCGCCGCCTCGCCCCGGTTCGGCACCGCCGACGAGTTCCGGCAGCGCGGCGTCATCGTCCGCGCCAACGGCCTGGAGCCGATGGCCCGCACCGCTCCCGAGCAGTGGTTCACCCCGCTCTTCGCCGGCGCGCAGCCCGCCATCGTCGACTGGGCCGTCCAGATGGTCCGTACGACCGATCCCGCCTGCTACATCGCCGCCTGCGAGGCCCTCGCCGTCTTCGACGTCCGCGAGGCGCTCGGCCGCGTCGACATCCCGGTGCTGGTCCTCGTCGGTTCCGAGGACCAGGTCACCGGTCCCGCCGAGGCCCGCACCCTGGTCGCCGGCATCGCCGACGCCCGGCTCGCCGTCGTCCCCGGCGCCTCCCACCTCGCCCCCGTCGAGCAGCCCGCGGCCGTCACCGACCTGCTCGTCGACCACTTCGCCGGGACCGCCCAGGACACCAGCGGCGCCCTGGCCGTGCCGCCGCCCCGCACGCCCCCGGTCCTCGCCGCCGAGGCCCCGGAGGTCGCCCCGGACGCCGGGCCCGCCGAGGCGGACCGCCCCGATCCGTACGAGAAGGGCCTCGGGCTGCGCCGCGAGGTCCTCGGCGACGCCCATGTGGACCAGGCCCTCGCCGACGATCCCGACGGGGCCTTCCAGGGCCTCGTCACCCGGTACGAGTGGGGCGAGGTGTGGAGCCGCGACGGCCTCGACCGCCGCACCCGCAGCGCCGTCACCCTCACCGCGCTCCTCGCCGGGGGACACCGGGAGGCCCTGGCGGACCACACCCGGGCCGCCCTCCGCAACGGCCTCGCGCCCGGCGAGATCCGCGAGATCGTGCTCCACGCGGGCGTGTACTGCGGCCTCCCGGCCGCCGAGACCGCGCTGCGCGTCGTCACCCGCGTCATCGAGGAGGAGACCACGCCCCCGTCGTAGCCTGGCCGTGTGAAGCTGACGAAGAAGACTCACGCCTGCGTCCGCCTCGAAAAGGACGGGCGGACGCTCGTCCTCGACCCCGGCGGGTTCACCGAGGAGGACGCCGCCCTCGGGGCCGACGCCCTCCTCGTCACCCACGAGCACCCCGACCACTTCGACGAGGGCCGGCTGCGGGCCGCCCTGGAGGCCGACCCGGCCGTCGAACTCTGGACGCTGCGCAGTGTCGCCGGCGCGATCTCGGCAGCCTTCCCCGGCCGGGTGCACACCGTCGGCCACGGCGACGCCTTCACGGCGGCCGGGTTCGAGGTCCAGGTCCACGGCGAGCTGCACGCGGTGATCCACCCGGACATCCCGCGCGTCACCAACGTGGGCTACCTCGTGGACGGCACCGTCTTCCACCCCGGTGACGCCCTCACCGTGCCCGACCACCCCGTCGACACGCTGCTGCTGCCCGTGATGGCTCCCTGGAACAAGATCTCCGAGGTCATCGACTACGTGCGCGAGGTGAGGCCGCGCCGGGCGTACGACGTCCACGACGCCCTGCTCACCGACCTCGCCCGGCCGATCTACGACCGCCAGATCGGCGAACTCGGCGGCACCGACCACTCCCGGCTCGCCCCGGGGGCCTCCGCCGACGTCTGAGCCGTCCGCCCCCGGGGGCCGCCGGGCACCGTAGGGGCCCCGGGCGACCGGCCGTTGTCGGTCCCCGCCAGTAGGCTTGCGCCCATGCGCATCGCCACCTGGAACGTCAACTCGATCACCGCCCGGCTGCCCCGTCTCCTGGCCTGGCTGGAGAGCAGCGGCACCGACGTGCTGTGCATCCAGGAGACCAAGTGCGGCGCCGAACAGTTCCCCACCGAGGAGCTGCGCGCCCTGGGCTACGAGTCGGCGGTCAACGCCACCGGCCGGTGGAACGGCGTCGCCCTGCTCTCCCGGGTCGGCCTCACGGACGTGGTCACGGGCCTGCCCGGCGGACCGGAGTACGAGGGGGTCCAGGAGCCCCGGGCGGTCTCCGCGACCTGCGGCCCGGTCCGCGTCTGGTCGGTGTACGTGCCGAACGGCCGCGAGGTGGCCCACGACCACTACGCCTACAAGCTGCGCTGGCTGGAGGCGCTCAAGGCCGCCGTCGCGGAGGACGCGGCGGGGAAGCGCCCCTTCGCGGTCCTCGGCGACTACAACATCGCGCCGGCCGACGAGGACGTCTGGGACGTCGCCCTCTTCGAGGGCGCCACGCACGTGACGGAGCCGGAGCGGGCCGCGCTCGCCGCGCTGCGCGGGACCGGCCTGAGCGACGTGGTCCCGCGCCCCCTCAAGTACGACCACCCCTTCACCTACTGGGACTACCGCCAGCTCGGCTTCCCCAAGAACAAGGGCATGCGCATCGATCTGGTCTACGGCAACGAGTCCTTCACCGAAGCCGTCACGGACAGCTACGTGGACCGTGAGGAGCGCAAGGGCAAGGGCGCCTCGGACCACGCACCGGTCGTCGTCGACCTCGACGTGTAGGGGCCCCGGTCCGGACCGCGCCGCGCCGGGTCCGCCGGACCGCCGTCCGGCCCGTCCGGGCCCGCCGGCCCGTCCGGGAACGATCTCCGCGCGCCGGGTGGTGGACCGGCGGGAAGCGGTGCGACGCTGTTCGGATGAACATCCCGTTTCTGGACACCTGGCGCAGACGGCACGTTTCCGCCCCTCCGGCCTCCCCGTTGGCCGCGGCCTTCGACCGCGACCCGGACGGGGTGGCCGAGCTGCTCGCCGAGTGCGAGCTGCTGCGCGCCCGTGCCGGGGAGGCCGGGGTGGAGCTGGACGACACCCCGCGCTCCCTCCAGGAGCTCGACCAGTTGCCGCCCCGCTGGCGGGACGACCCGGAGGAGCTGCCCTGGTTCGGGAACGACGCCGGCCTCTACCTCGGCACGGTGGTCGTGCGGAACGTCCCGGGCGCCCGCTGGCAGGTGCGGCCGGGCGGCGGTCCGGTGGTACGGCTCGCCTCCGGCCGGGAGATCCGGGCCGTCGAGGCCGGCCTCGACTGGGCGACGACGGGCGCTCCCCCGCTCTCCCGGGCGTACGCGGAGGCCGCCGAGTACTGACGCGGGCGGCCGGACGCCCCACCCTTGCGCAGTAAATACGGCTTATTCCTGTTTCATGCGTGTCGTCCCGTGAAGTCCGTTTTTCGGTGGGTAGTTTGCGCTGACCGCGACACCGCTGAGAAATGGGGCAGGGCAGCGTATGGCCGTCGTCGATCCGTTGATCGAACTGCGTGGCGTCAACAAGCACTTCGGCACGTTGCACGTCCTCCAGTCCATCGACCTCACCGTCGCCCGCGGGGAGGTGGTCGTCGTCATCGGCCCCTCCGGGTCCGGCAAGTCCACCCTCTGCCGGGCGGTGAACCGCCTGGAGAGCGTCGAGTCGGGGGAGATCCTCATCGACGGGCAGCCGCTTCCCGCCGAGGGCCGGGCGCTCGCCCGGCTGCGGGCCGAGGTCGGCATGGTCTTCCAGTCCTTCAACCTCTTCGGGCACAGGACCGTCCTCGACAACGTCTCCCTCGCCCAGGTCAAGGTCCGCGGGCGCAAGAAGGAGGAGGCCGACCGGCGTTCGCGCGAACTCCTCGACCGGGTCGGACTCGCCGCGCACGCCGGCAAGTTCCCCGCCCAGCTCTCCGGCGGCCAGCAGCAGCGCGTCGCCATCGCCCGCGCCCTCGCCATGGACCCCAAGGCGCTCCTCTTCGACGAGCCGACCTCGGCGCTGGACCCCGAGATGATCAACGAGGTCCTGGAGGTCATGCGGCAGCTGGCCCGGGAGGGCATGACGATGGTGGTCGTGACCCACGAGATGGGCTTCGCGCGCTCCGCCGCCAACCGGGTCGTCTTCATGGCGGACGGCAGGATCGTCGAGGACCGCGCGCCGGAGGACTTCTTCACCGCCCCGCGCAGCGAACGCGCCAAGGACTTCCTCTCCAAGATCCTCAAGCACTGACCGGGTGGGAACCATGCAGCGTACGCACCGGACCCTGGCCGCGCTCGCCCTGCTGCTCGCCGCGACGGCGCTCGGCGGCTGCGGCCGGGAGGGCAGCCCGCCCGTCAAGGGGCCGCAGCCCGACCAGCTCCCCGTCTACGAGGTGCGGGAGGACTTCGCCCTGCCCGGCTCGGCCACCTGGAACCGGGCGAAGAAGCGCGGCCGGCTCGTCGTCGGCGTCAAGGAGGACCAGCCCTACATGGGCGAGAAGGACCCGGCTTCCGGCCGCTACTCCGGCTTCGACATCGAGATCGCCAAGATGATGGCCGCCTCCCTCGGCTTCGACCCGGCCCGCGTCGAGTTCCGCACGATCGCCTCGGCCAACCGCGAGACCGCCCTGCAGAACGGCCAGATCGACTACTACGTCGGCACCTACACCATCAACGACAACCGCAAGAAGCTCGTCGGCTTCGCCGGGCCCTACTACCAGGCCGGCCAGTCCCTGCTGGTCCGCACCGACGAGAACGACATCCACGGCCCGCGCGACCTCGCCGGCAAACGGGTCTGCTCGGCCGCCGGCTCCACCCCGTACCAGCGGATCCAGAAGGACTACCCGAAGGCCGAACTCGTCGCCTACGACACCTACTCGGTCTGCGTGGACAACCTGCTGACCTACCAGGTGGACGCGGTCACCACCGACGACACGATCCTCATGGGCTACGCCGCCAAGGTCCCCGACGAACTCAAGGTGGCGGGAAAGCCGTTCTCGAAGGAGCCGTACGGCATCGGCGTCCCGCGCGACGACAACGCCCTGCGCCTGGCACTGGACGACGCCATCGCCGCCCACGAGAAGAACGGCGACTGGAAGAAGGCGTACGACGCGACCCTCGGCCTCTCCGGGGTCCCCGCCCCGAAGCCGCCCGCCATCGACCGGTACCCGGCGGGCCGACCCGGAGGAGCTCCTTCGACATGGACGTCCTGACCGACAACTTCTCGCTCTACGGAAAGGGGTTCCTCGGCACCGTCGAACTCACCGTCTACGCCTCGGCGCTCGCCCTCGTCCTGGGTTTCGTCATGGCCTCCTTCCGGGCGGCGCCCGTGAGGTCGCTCCGGGCCTTCGGAACGGCCTGGGTGACCGTCCTGCGCAACACCCCGCTGACCCTGCTCTTCTTCGCGGTCATGCTGGGACTGCCCCGCTTCGGACTGGTCCTGCCCTTCGAGCTGTTCGCGGTCCTCGCCCTCGGCTGCTACACCTCGGCCTTCATCTGCGAGGTGCTGCGCTCCGGCATCAACACGGTGCCGCGCGGCCAGGGGGAAGCGGCCCGCAGCCTGGGCATGACCTTCACCCAGACGCTCGGCACGGTCGTCCTGCCGCAGGCGTTCCGCACCGTCATCCCGCCCATCGGCTCGACCCTGATCGCCCTCGCCAAGAACTCGGCGATCGCGGGCGCGTTCAGCGTCACCGAACTCCTCGGCACCTACAAGACGCTGAACGAGCTCGGCTACAACATCGTCTGGACCTTCGTCTGGATCGCCGTCGGATACCTGATCATCACCCTCACCATCAGCGCCCTCTTCCACGTCATGGAGAAGCGCTGGGGAGTCGCCCGATGACCGAGTCCACCGCCCTCTACGACATCCCCGGGCCGCGCGCCCGGAAACGCCACCTCCTCTACGGCCTCGCCGCCACCGTCCTGCTCCTCGCGCTGGCCGGCTGGATTCTCCATCTCCTCTTCGCCACCGACCAGTTCACCTCCACCAAGTGGTCGCCCTTCCTCTACGAGGGCATCCAGGAGCTGCTGCTCAGGGGCCTGGGCAACACCCTCAAGGCGTTCGCCTGCGCGGCGGTCCTCTCGCTCGCCCTCGGCGCCCTCCTGGCCGCCGGCCGCCTCTCCGAACACCGGGTGCCGCGGTGGATCTCGACCCTGTTCGTCGAGTTCTTCCGCGCCATGCCCGTCCTGGTGATGATCTTCTTCGTCTTCGTGGCGCTGAAGGTGCAGCCGCTGCCCGCGCTCGTCACCGGCCTGACCCTCTACAACGGTTCGGTGCTCGCCGAGGTGTTCCGCACCGGGATCCACTCCGTCGAGAGCGGCCAGGGGGAGGCCGCGTACGCGCTCGGCATGCGCAAGACGCAGGTGATGACGTACGTCCTGGTGCCCCAGGCCGTCCGCGCGATGCTGCCCGCCATCATCAGCCAGCTGGTGGTGGCGCTCAAGGACACCTCGCTCGGGTTCCTCATCACCTACGAGGAGTTCCTGCACGCGGGCAAGCTGATCGCGTCGAACCTCGACTACGACCTGCCGTTCATCCCCGTCGTGCTCGTCATCTCGCCGATCTACATCGGGATGTGCATGCTGCTCTCCTGGTTCGCCACCTGGCTGGCCCGCAGGGAGCGCCGCGACCCGAAGGCGGGGGCCGTGGAGGTCGCCCCCGCGGGGCCGGGGACGCCGCTGCCGGGAGGGCGGTAGCGGGACGGGAGCCGCACCCGCCCGGCAGCGGCCGGTGATCACTCCTTCCGCAGCGGTACCGACACGTACGACGGGTCGGCCGCGGGGGAGGAGAAGGTCAGCCGCGCGCCGGTCGGGTTGTGCTCGATGTAGAGCGGGTCGACGGTGTCGACCACCAGGGCGAGCCGGTGCCCGGCGGGCACGTCGTACGCCGTGGAGAACAGCTCCAGGTCGACGGCGAACGGCTGCTCCGGAACCTTGTCGTGGAAGGTGTACGGAGCGTGGGTGACCAGCTTGCCCACGCCGAGCGGGCTCACGTCGTAGAGGTACGCGACGAGGGTGCCGCTCTCCTCGGTGGAGGCGACCGTGGTGTGCACCTTCGCCGTGCCGCGCACCCGCTGGGAGGCGTCGTACCGCTCGGACTGCCACACGCCGGCGAAGGAGCGGGGGAGGAGGGGGACGGAGACGACGGGCGGGACGCGGAGGAACTGGTCCAGGGCGTTGGTGAGCAGGGTGATGCCGCCGTTGGCGCCCGAGTCGACGTTCGCCCAGACCCGCTGCGTGCCGCCGAGGTCGAACTTCCGCCGGTCCGCCTGGACGGACTTCCAGTCCGCGTAGCCCTCGTAGCCGCCGGCGGAGCGGGACGCGAGCTGGACCGGCTGCTCGCGGTCGATGCCGTTGTCGGCGCCCTTGAGGTAGCGGTCGAACCAGCGGCGGGTGCTGGTCCAGGTGTCGTTGGGCAGGCCGAAGAGGCCGGTGAGTTCGGCGGTGGCGTGGTCGCCGGGGCGGAACTCCAGGCGCTTGGGGCCGGTGAGCTTCTCGTAGAAGCTCGCGTACTGGTTGGGCGGGAAGATGGTGTCGCCCCAGGCGTTGCCGAGCATGATCGCGGCGCCGTTGGCGTTGATCCGGTCGAGGTACGTCACCGGGGAGCGCTCGCGGCCCCAGGCGATCATGTCCTCCTCCTTGGCGAGGTTGGAGGAGAGGAAGTCGCTCAGGATCCGCTGGAGTTCGGGCCCGGGGCGGCCGGTGAGGTATCCGGCGCCGCCGAGCAGGGCGGCGGCCTGGAGGTGCTGGGTCCGGCCGCTGTAGATGGACTCGATGAGGTCGGCCCAGCCGCTGAGCGCGGCGACGGCCTTGATCCGGGGGTCGTGCGCGGCGGCGAGCAGGCTGATCCCGGCGCCGTACGAGACGCCCCCCATGCCCACGTGCCCGGGGTCGGCGGGGGTGTGGGCGAGGGCCCAGTCGATCACGGCGGAGGCGTCGGCGACGTCCTTGGGGCCCGCGGTCTCGATCTCGCCGCCGGACTGCCAGAAGCCGCGCGAGTTGTAGCTCACGACGACGTAGCCGGAGTCGGCGAGCTTCTGGGCCTGGGCGACGTACTCGATCTGGGGCATGGCCCAGCTGGTGGGGAAGACGATCAGGGGGAGGCGGGCGTCGGCGGGCGTCCCGGCGGGGGTGACGACGTTCGCCTTGAGGACGGTGCCGCCCTCCCCGGGGATGTCGACGAAACGGACGCCGGTGGTGCCGGCGGTATCGGTGGTGCCGGCCTGGGCGGTGGGGGCGAGGCCGAGGGCCGTCCCGGCCAGGAGGGCGGTCGAGACGGCGAGGACCAGGGGTGCGCGCACGGGGGTACTCCTCACTGGGGACGCCGCGGGGGCGGCGCTGAGGGGGCAGTGAAAGTACCCGACGGTAACCTCGGCGGCTTACCGGAGGTAACACCCCGGTGCGTCACGTGGGGGTAACGATTGGCGGCCGGGCGCCCCGCTTACGCCGCCGCGGTCCCGGACGCGGGGGCGGGCGCCGGGGCCGTGAGCGCCGCACGCGTCACGTCGGCCACCAGCTCCACCACGTCGGGACCGTAGGCGTCCGAGTTGACCACCCTGAGGAGCAGGACGAACGAGCCGCCGCGGTGACGGCGCGCCAGGGCCTCGTGGTGACGGGCCAGGTAGCGGGTCGCGGCCTGGTTGGTGATCGCCCGCTGCCCGCAGAAGAGGAAGACCGGCCGGTGTCCCTCCCCGGCCGTGAGCCGGGCCAGGAGCACGTACTCGGACGTCCCCTTGTCCATGAGGTGGCGCTCGGTGCCGACCGTGATCGACCCCCGGGTCTCGGACGGCTCGACCTCCACGTTCACCGACACGCCCGGCAGCAGGGTGGCCAGATGGGCCGCCGTGCGCCTGTTCGAGTACGGTCCTCCCACGCAGAACTCGGTGCGGTCGCCGAAGCCCTGGTGGGTCCGGTCGTGCGACAGGATGCGCGCGTGCGCCCCGCAGTCCTTGACGAGCGTGGAGAGTTCGAGCAGCGCGAAGACGTCGTGGCGGTGCACCACGTTGTCCCCGCCGGACTCCCGGTTCACCACCAGCAGGCACTCGGAGCCCCCGGAAAGCCCGAAGAACGCCTGCTTGCGGCGGAGCCCGCGCCGCCACTGGTACGTGCGGCCGAGCCAGCCGAGGGAGGCGCTGACACCGGTGGCCAGCACCCCGAGCACGATGTTGCGCAGGTCTTCGTCCATGGGCGCGCATGCTAGCGGCGATCCGGCATTCAGTTCGAGGCGTTCCTGACGGAAGGGCTCCGGGGAAGTTACGCTGCGCGGACCGCAGTTGACTGGAGGTACGCATGCGTCGTTCGGCCGCTGGCAAGGTCTCGCTTCTCGCCGTCGCGGCGACGGTGCTCTCGGTGGGCGCCGCCGCACCGCCGACGGTGGCGGCGCCGCCCGTCAAGGAGCCCGTCGCGACCGGTTACGGCGGCGCCGTCGCCAGCGTCGACGCCGACGCCTCGGCCGCCGGGATCGAGGTGCTCCGCAGGGGCGGCAACGCGGTGGACGCCGCCGTCGCCGTCGCGGCGGCCCTCGGCGTCACCGAGCCCTACTCGGCCGGGATCGGGGGCGGCGGCTACTTCGTCTACTACGACGCGAAGAGCCGCACCGTCCACACGATCGACGGCCGCGAGACCGCGCCCCGCTCCGCCGACGCGAACCTCTTCGTGGAGAACGGTGCCCCCATTCCCTTCGACGAGGGCATGACCAGCGGGCGCGGCGTCGGCACCCCCGGCACCCCGGCGACCTGGGAGTCCGCCCTCGACGCCTGGGGCAGCAAGCGGCTCTCCACCCTGCTCGCACCCGCCGAGCGCCTGGCCCGCGAGGGCTTCACCGTGGACGAGACCTTCCGCTCCCAGACGGCCGCCAACGAGGCCCGCTTCCGCGACTTCCCGGCCTCCTCCGCCCTCTTCCTGCCGGGCGGACGGCTGCCCGAGGTCGGCTCGCGCTTCAGGAACCCGGACCTGGCCCGTACGTACGAGAAGCTCGGCCGCGAGGGCGTCGGCGCGCTCTACAAGGGACCGCTCGCCCGGGACATCGTCAACACCGTCCGCACGCCCCCCGTCCGCCCGGGCGCCACCCGGAACGTCCGCTCCGGGGACCTGACGGAGCGCGACCTCGCCTCGTACCGCACCGAGTTCCGCGAGCCGACGAAGGTCTCGTACCGGGGCCTCGACGTCTACGGCATGGCCCCCTCCTCCTCCGGGGGCACGAGCGTCGGCGAGGCGCTCAACATCCTGGAGAACACCGACCTCTCCCGCGCCTCGCAGACCCGCTACCTGCACCGCTTCGTCGAGGCCAGCCGCATCGCCTTCGCCGACCGGGGCCGCTGGGTGGGGGACCCGGCCTTCGAGTCCGTGCCGACGCGCGGCCTGCTCTCCCAGCGGTTCGCGGACTCCCGCGCCTGCCTCGTCCGCGACGACGCCGTCCTGACCAGCCCGCTCGCCCCCGGCGACCCGCGGAACCCGGCGCACTGCGCCCCCGGCGGCACCGCCGCCCCCACCACGTACGAGGGCGAGAACACCACCCATCTGACGGTGGCCGACAAGTGGGGCAACGTCGTCGCCTACACGCTCACCATCGAGTCCACCGGCGGCAGCGGGATCACCGTGCCCGGCCGGGGCTTCCTGCTCAACAACGAGCTGACCGACTTCTCCTTCGCCCCGGCGAACCCGGCCGTGCACGACCCGAACCTGCCCGGCCCCGGCAAGCGCCCGCGCTCCTCGATCTCCCCGACGATCGTCCTCGACCGGCACGACCGGCCCGTCCTCGCCCTCGGCTCGCCGGGCGGCGCGACCATCATCACCACCGTCCTCCAGACCCTCACCGGGGTCCTCGACCGGGGGCTTCCGCTGGTCGAGGCGATCGCCGCGCCGCGCGCCAGCCAGCGCAACCAGGCCACCACCGAACTCGAACCCGGCCTGTGGAACAGCCCCGTCCGCGCCGAACTGGAGGCGATCGGGCACCGCTTCCGGCAGAACCCGGAGATCGGCGCGGCCACCGGCGTCCAGCGCCTGCCGGACGGCCGCTGGCTGGCCGCGGCCGAGACGGTCCGGCGGGGCGGCGGCTCCGCGATGGTGGTCCGGCCGGCGGGGAGGTGACGGGGGCTACGGCGCCGTCAGCACGCGCGGGCCGTCGTCCGTGATCGCCACCGTGTGCTCGGCGTGGGCGGCGCGCGAGCCGTCGGACGTGCGCATCGTCCAGCCGTCCCGCGCCGTGTAGTAGTCGTCCGTACCACCGCCGATGA
This sequence comes from Streptomyces sp. NPDC001744, assembly GCF_042892575.1. Classification (NCBI taxonomy): domain Bacteria; kingdom Bacillati; phylum Actinomycetota; class Actinomycetes; order Kitasatosporales; family Streptomycetaceae; genus Streptomyces; species Streptomyces sp. NPDC001744. The sequence continues at coordinate 45,918 of NZ_JBIAUG010000017.1, read as the reverse complement.
GCATCGGCTCGATCGCGAGCGTCATCCCGTGACGCAGCTTCATGCCCCGGCCCGGGCGTCCCTCGTTGGGGACGCCCGGGTCCTCGTGCATGGTGCGGCCGATGCCGTGCCCGCCGAAGCCGTCCGGGATGCCGTACCCGGCGGCCCGGCAGACCCGCCCGATCGCGTGCGCGACGTCCCCGATCCGGTTGCCGACGACGGCCGCCGCGATGCCGGCCTCCAGGGCCTCCTCCGCCGTGGCGATCAGCCGGGCGTCCTCCGGCCGGGCCGGGCCGACCGTGAAGCTGACGGCGGAGTCGCCCGCCCAGCCGCCCAGCAGCGCCCCGCAGTCCGCGGACACCAGGTCGCCCGGCGCGAGCCGGGTGTCGTCCGGGACGCCGTGCACGATCGCGTCGTTCACCGAGAGGCACACGACCGCCGGGAACGGCACCGGCGCCCACTCCGGGCGGTACCCCAGGAAGGGCGAGCCGGCGCCCGCGTCCGCCAGCACCTCGCGCGCGGCCCGGTCGAGGTCCGTCAGCCGGACACCGGGCGCCGCCTTCTCCCGTACGGCCGCGAGGGCGCGGGCCACCACCCGCCCGGTCTCGCGCATGGCCGCCAGGGATTCGTTCGTCTTGATCTCCACCATGACCAATTACTATACCGGTATTAGAATGGCCTCATGGTGCGCACCCCCCTGACCCCCGAAGAGCGCGAGCGCGGCGAGCGTCTGGGACTGCTCCTGCGCGAGGCGCGCGGCGAGCGGTCCATGGTCGAGATCGCGGCGGCCGCCGGACTCTCCGCCGAGACCCTCCGCAAGATCGAGACCGGCCGGGCCCCGACCCCGGCCTTCTTCACCGTCGCGGCCCTCGCCGGCGTCCTCGGCCTCTCCATGGACGAGCTGGTCACGCACTGCTCCCCGGCCCCGGTCTGAGCCGGGGCGGCCCGGGTCCGGCCCGGTGTCCGGCGCGGCCCGGTCCGGCGCGCCCCGTAGGCTCCCGGGCATGATTCCCGAGGAGCTGCGGCGCGGCCGCTACGTCAGCCTGACCACCTTCCGGAAGGACGGCACGGGGGTCGCGACGCCCGTCTGGTACGCGGTGGAGGGCTCCGAGCTGTACGCCTGGACCCGCACCGACTCCTGGAAGGTCAAGCGGCTGCGGAACGACCCGCGGGTCGTGGCCGCCGTCTGCGACGTGCGCGGCAACGTCCCCGGGGGCGCCGCACGCGTGACCGGCGAGGCCCGCCTCGTGACGGGGGAGGAGCTGCGCCGGGTCCGGCGGCTGCTCCTGCGCAAGTACACCTGGCAGTTCTGGCTCGTCGACGTTCCGGCCACGCTCTTCCGGCTCGGCAGGCGCCCGCACACCGGGATCGTCGTGCGCTTCCCGTGAGCCCCGGCCGGGCGCGGCGCGAGGCCCCGGACGCCGGGGCCCCGCACCGCGCCCGTATGCGGTCGCGTGTGCCCGTGCGTGTCCGATGTGGACCACTCGGGTATGAAACATGATCGACTCGGCCGCTTCGCGGCAGTGGTCTTGCTCCGGGGTGTGACGGGGCTTACGTTCTCTTCCTACGCACCGCGTCTACGTGCGTAGAGGCTCTCTGACGCCGTGCCGAAGGAGCAGCTCATGAACGACGTCGTACGCGCCGCGCTCGTCCAGGCGACCTGGACCGGGGACACCGAATCCATGATCGCCAAGCACGAGGAGCACGCCCGCGAGGCCGCCCGGCAGGGCGCCGGGGTCATCGGCTTCCAGGAGGTGTTCAACGCCCCCTACTTCTGCCAGGTCCAGGAGCCCGAGCACTACCGCTGGGCCGAGCCCGTCCCCGACGGCCCGACCGTCCGCCGGATGCGGGACCTCGCCCGGGAGACCGGCATGGTGATCGTGGTCCCCGTCTTCGAGGTCGAGGACGAGGGCTTCTACTACAACACCGCCGCCGTGATCGACGCCGACGGGAGCTACCTCGGCAAGTACCGCAAGCACCACATCCCCCAGGTCGAGGGCTTCTGGGAGAAGTACTACTTCCGTCCGGGCAACGCCGGCTGGCCGGTCTTCGACACCGCCGTCGGCAAGGTCGGCGTCTACATCTGCTACGACCGGCACTTCCCGGAGGGATGGCGCCAGCTCGGACTCAACGGAGCCCAGCTGGTCTACAACCCGTCCGCCACCCACCGCGGCCTCTCCTCCCACCTCTGGCAGCTCGAACAGCCCGCCGCAGCCGTCGCCAACGAGTACTTCGTCGCCGCCATCAACCGCGTCGGCGTCGAGGAGTACGGCGACAACGACTTCTACGGCACGAGCTACTTCGTCGACCCGCGCGGCCGTTTCGTCGGCGACGTCGCCTCGGACAAGGACGAGGAACTCGTCGTCCGCGACCTCGACTTCGGCCTCATCGCCCAGGTCCGCCGGCAGTGGGCCTTCTACCGGGACCGCCGCCCCGACGCGTACGACGGGCTGGTGCGGCCGTGAGCAGCCTGTACGACCGGCACAGGGCCGTCGTCCCCGACTGGGTCGCCCTCTACTACCGCGACCCCCTGGAGATCACCCACGGCGAGGGCCGCCACGTCTGGGACGCCGAGGGACGCAGGTACCTCGACTTCTTCGGCGGCATCCTCACCACCATGACCGCCCACGCCCTGCCCGAGGTCACCAAGGCCGTCGCCGAGCAGGCCGGACGGATCGTCCACTCCTCGACGCTCTACCTCAACCGGCCCATGGTGGAGCTCGCCGAGCGGATCGCCGGGCTCTCCGGCATCCCCGACGCCCGCGTCTTCTTCACCACCTCCGGCACCGAGGCCAACGACACCGCCCTCCTCCTCGCCACCACGTACCGCCGTTCGAACCAGATCCTGGCGATGCGCAACAGCTACCACGGCCGCTCCTTCTCCACCGTCGGCGTCACCGGCAACCGCGCCTGGTCGCCCACCGGCCTCTCCCCGCTCCAGACGCTCTACGTGCACGGCGCCGTCCGCACGCGCGGGCCCTACGCCGGGTACACCGACGAGCGGTTCACCGAGGCGTGCGTCGCCGACCTCGAAGACCTCATCGGCCACACCCGGAACGTCGCCGCGCTCATCGCGGAGCCGATCCAGGGCGTCGGCGGCTTCACCTCCCCGCCCGACGGCCTGTACGCCGCCTTCCGCCGCGTCCTCGACCGGCACGGCATCCTGTGGATCGCGGACGAGGTGCAGACCGGCTGGGGCCGCACCGGCGACCACTTCTGGGGCTGGCAGGCCCACGGCCGGGCCGGGCCGCCCGACATCCTCACCTTCGCCAAGGGCATCGGCAACGGCATGTCGATCGGCGGTGTCGTCGCCCGCGCCGAGGTGATGAACTGCGTCGACGCCCACTCCATCTCCACCTTCGGCGGTTCGCCCGTCACCATGGCCGCCGGACTCGCCAACCTCTCGTACCTCCTGGAACACGACCTCCAGGGCAACGCCCGCCGTGTCGGCGGTCTCCTCCTGGAACGCGTCCGGGCCGTCTGCGCCGGTGTCCCCGCCGTGCGGGAGGCACGCGGCCGGGGGCTCATGATCGGCGTCGAACTCACCGAACCGGACACCGACCGCGCGAACCCGGAGGCGGTCGCCGCGGTCCTGGAGGCGGCCCGCGAGAACGGCCTGCTCATCGGCAAGGGCGGCGGCCACGACACCAGCACCCTGCGCATCGCCCCGCCCCTCTCCCTCACCGTCTCCGAGGCCGAGGAGGGCGCCGCCCTCCTCGGACGGGCCCTCCGGTCCCTGTGAACCCGGGAGACCGCCGGTTCCGGCGGCCCGGCAGACCGCCGGCCCCGGTGGTCCCCGCAGTCCCGACGCATCGAGCAGGGAGAGTCCCGTGAGCACTCGTACCCTCATCAGGGGCGGCCTCGTCGTCACCGCCGCCGACGAGGTCCACGCCGACGTGCTGATCGAGGACGGCCGCGTGGCCGCCCTCGCGGCCCACGGCTCGGACGCGGCGGCCGGCTGGTCCGCCGGCCGGACCGTCGACGCCACCGGCCGCTACGTCATCCCGGGCGGCGTCGACGTCCACACCCACATGGAGCTGCCCTTCGGCGGCACATCGGCCTCCGACACCTTCGAGACGGGCACCCGCGCCGCTGCCTGGGGCGGCACCACCACCATCGTGGACTTCGCCGTGCAGACCGCGGGCCGCTCCCTGCGCGAGGGGCTCGACGCCTGGTACGCCAAGGCCGACGGCGTCTGCGCGATCGACTACGCCTTCCACATGATCCTCTCCGACGTCAACGAGCACACGCTCAAGGAGATGGACCTGCTCGTCCAGGAAGGGATCACCTCGTTCAAGCTCTTCATGGCGTACCCGGGCGTCTTCTACAGCGACGACGGGCAGATCCTGCGCGCCATGCAGCGCTCCGCCGGCAACGGCGGGCTGATCATGGCGCACGCCGAGAACGGCATCGCCATCGACGTCCTGGTGGAGCAGGCCCTCGCCCGGGGCGAGACCGACCCCCGGTACCACGGGGAGGTCCGCAAGTCCCTCCTGGAGGCGGAGGCCACCCACCGGGCGATCCAGCTCTCCCGGGTCGCGGGCTCCCCGCTCTACGTCGTCCATGTCTCCGCACAGGAGGCGGTGGCCGAGCTGGCGGCCGCTCGCGACAAGGGGCTCCCCGTCTTCGGCGAGACCTGTCCCCAGTACCTCTTCCTGTCCACCGACAACCTGGCGGAGCCGGGCTTCGAGGGTGCCAAGTACGTGTGCAGCACGCCCCTGCGGCCGAAGGAGCACCAGGCGGCGCTGTGGCGGGGGCTGCGGACGAACGACCTCCAGGTGGTCTCCACCGACCACTGCCCGTTCTGCTTCACGGGCCAGAAGGAGCTGGGGCGGGGGGACTTCTCGAAGATCCCCAACGGCCTGCCGGGGGTGGAGAACCGCATGGACCTCCTCCACCAGGCGGTGGTGGACGGCCACATCTCGCGGCGCCGCTGGATCGAGATCGCCTGCGCCACCCCGGCGAGGATGTTCGGCCTCTACCCGCAGAAGGGCACGATCGCCCCCGGCGCGGACGCCGACATCGTCGTCTACGACCCGCACACCACCCAGGTGCTGTCGGCCGGGACCCACCACATGAACGTCGACTACTCGGCGTACGAAGGGAGAACGGTCACCGGCCGGGTCGAGACGGTCCTCTCGCGCGGCGAACCCGTCCTCGACCGGCGCACGTACGTCGGCCGCGCCGGACACGGGATCTTCGTCCCCCGTTCCACCTGTCAGTACCTGAACTAGGAGGCCGTCCCGTGGACTTCGGACTCGTCCTGCAGACCGACCCGCCCGCCTCGCGGGTCGTCGGCCTGATGCGCCGGGCGGAGCGCAACGGCTTCCGCCACGGCTGGACCTTCGACTCCGCCGTGCTGTGGCAGGAACCCTTCGTCATTCACAGCCAGATCCTGGAGCACACCACCAAGCTCCGCGTCGGCCCGATGGTGACCAACCCGGGGACACGGGCGTGGGAGGTGACGGCCTCCACCTTCGCCACCCTCAACGACATGTTCGGCAACCGGACCGTCTGCGGCCTCGGCCGCGGCGACTCCGCCATGCGCGTCGCCGGCCGCAAGCCCAACACCCTGGCCCGCCTGGGCGAGGCCATCGAGGTCATCCGCGACCTCGCGGAGGGCCGTGAGGCGACGGTCGACGGCAACCCGATCCGCATCCCCTGGGTGAAGAACGGAAAGCTGCCCGTCTGGATGGCCGCCTACGGTCCCAAGGCCCTTGCCCTCGCCGGGCAGAAGGCCGACGGCTTCATCCTCCAGCTCGCCGACCCGTTCCTCACCGAGTGGATGGTCAGGGCCGTCCGGCAGGCGGCCACCGACGCGGGCCGGGACCCCGACGCCCTCACCGTCTGCGTCGCCGCCCCCGCCTACGTCACGGCCGACGACTCCCCGGAGGCATTGGCCCACGCCCGCGACCAGTGCCGCTGGTTCGGCGGCATGGTCGGCAACCACGTCGCGGATCTGGTCGCCCGGTACGGCGAGCACTCCGGCATGGTCCCGGAGGAACTCACCGCGTACATCAAGGACCGGCACGGCTACGACTACGCACACCACGGCCGGGCCGGCAACCCCGACACCGCCTTCGTGCCCGACGAGATCGTCGACCGCTTCTGCCTCCTCGGCCCCGCCGAGGCGCACGTCGAGAAGCTGCGGCACCTCGAGGACCTCGGCGTGGACCAGTTCGCGGTGTACGCGATGCACGACGCCCAGGAGGCCACCATCGACGCGTACGGCTCCGGGATCATCCCCGTGATCAACTCCTGACCTCCCGGCGTCCCGTCGAGCGGAGGCCTTCGACCGGCCCCATTCGGTGTCCATTCGCGGCAGCGGAGCTGTACGTTGCGGAGAGAGGTCTTGAGGCGACGTGAGGGTGGGTGGGGACTTTGCTGGCCGAGACGTTGACCGCGTTGGCAGCGGCGGGTGGCGCGGCGGTGGTCCAGGCCGCGGGGACCGACGCCTGGTACGCGGTGCGGCAGCGGGTCGCCGCGTTGTTCGGCCGGGGCGACGCGGAGCGGGGGCGGGCCGAGCTGGAGCGGCTGGACCGGACGGCACGGGCCCTGGAGCCGGATGCCGCCACGGACCCGGACCGGGAGCTGTCGCGCCAGGAAGGCATGTGGCAGGAGCGGTTCGAGGTCCTGCTGGAGTCCCTCGGCGCGGGAGACCGGGAGCGGGCGGTCCAGGACCTGCGTGCCCTGCTGGCCTTCGTCGCCGGTGCGGGGGACGACACGGCGCTGGCGACCGGGAACGCTCTGGCGCGGGACGGCGGCAGCGCCGTGACCGGGGTGAAGCGGTCGGGCGGCGGCCGGGCCGCGCGAGCCGTGAACACCGGGGCCGCGGAGGCCACCGGCGCGGGGTCCAGCGCGGTCAGCGGCATCGTGGCCGAGTAGACGGCCGGGGCGACGCATGGCCAAGTGGCGATGGGGGAGAAGGCGCGACCCCGGCAAACGCACCCCGGCAGGGGGCACGGTGGGCGGCGTCCCACCCGCGCAGCAGGTGTCGGGCACCGGAAACGCGAACGCGACGCACGGCGGCATCGCCGTCTCGGGCATCTACAACGACCATTCCAGCGTGGTGCTCCCACCGGAGGCGGTGCGGCCCGTGGGCGAGGTGAGAGCCCGACCGGGACTGGACAACCTGCCGTACCGCACGGCCCACTTCGTGGGGCGCGCCACCGAACTCGACCGTCTCGACGCCGCCATGAGGAAGACCGGTGGCGTGTGGATCCAGGCCGTGCACGGTCTCGGCGGGGTCGGCAAGAGCACGCTGGCCGTGCACTGGGCGGCCACCCGGGCCAGGAAGCACCGCCTCGCGCCCATCCGGTGGATATCCGCCGACAGCGCGGCGGGCGTGGAGCAGGGCCTGGCCGCCCTGGCCACCGCCCTGCAGCCCGCGACCTCCAAAGCGCTGACGGTGGAGGCCCTGGCCGAGAACGGGATGCAGTGGCTGGCCACGCACAGCGGCTGGCTGCTCATCCTGGACAACGTCAACCACCTCGCGGACATCGCCCCGCTCCTGGCCCGCGTCCCCAGCGGTCGCTTCCTCATCACCAGCAGACTCGCCACGGTGTGGCACGACGCCGCCGAGGTCATCCGGCTCGACACCCTGCAGCCGGCCGAATCACTGGCCCTGTTCACGCGCATCGCGAACGTCGGCGGCGACCGGGACCTGTCCGGAGCGGCCGAAGTCTGCGCGCAACTGGGGCACCTTCCCCTGGCCGTCGGACAAGCGGCCTTCACCCTCGCCGAGAACCCCCTGCTGACCCCGGGCAGGTACCTGGAACGGCTCCGGCGGAACCCCGGCCCGCTGTACCTGCAGGGCGGCGAGGGCGCCATCGACCCCGAACACACCGTCGCCCGCGTCTGGCGCGTGACGCTGGACCTTCTCGCCGAACAGCAGCCGCTGGCGGCCGACGTGCTGCGCACCCTGGCCTGGTACGCGCCGGACGGCATTCCCGCCGGGCTCCTGGACGGCGGGGGCGAACCGGCCGAGGTCGACGACGCGATCGGCGCCCTGAACAGGTACAGCATGATCACCGTGGACCCCGGGGCACGAGCCCTCTCCGTCCACCGGCTGGTCCAGTCCGTGGCCCGGACCTCCGCAGCCGACGACCCGCACCGCGCGCCCGGTCTCATCACCGAGGCCCGGGGGCGTGCGACCGCCGCACTGGAGGCCGCCGTCCGGCCGACCGACTGGCAGGACGCCGCCACCTGGCCCACCGGGCACGTCCTGCTCCCGCACATGGACGCCCTGGCCGACCACACGCCGGCGTGCGACGACACCGGCATCACGGCACGGCTCCTCGTCCACGCCGGTGTGTTCCTCATCAGCCAGGGACTCGCCACCCGAGCCGTCGCGCACCTCCGTCGAGCCCTCGACCACCACGAGCGGGAACTCGGCCACGACGACATCCACACGCTCACCTGCCGTCACAACCTGGCGCACGCCCACGAGGCGTCGGGGTACGTGAAGCGGGCCATCCCCCTGTACGAACGGGCCCTGCGCGACGAGGAACGCGTACTGGGGGAAACGCATCCGCTCACCCTCGCCAGCCGCAACAACCTCGCCGACGCCTACAGGGCCGTCGGCGATCCGGACAAGGCGCTCGCCCTGCTCGGAGGGAAACCCGCGTACGGCCCGCTTCCCGGCGCGTCCGAGGACGGCGAGGACATCACCGCTGTCGCCATGCGCAACACCCTCGCCCGTACACGGCGGACGGCCGGTCACCACGACGAGGTCGTTCGCCTGTACGGGGAGAACCTCGGCGCCTCCGTCCGCGCGCTCGGGAAGGACCACCACCTCACCCTGGTGACGCGGAGCAACCTGGTGGCCGCGCGCGCGGCGTCGGTGGAGCCGCGAGAGACCGTCCGTCTCTTGGAGGAGGTCCTCGGCGACATGGAACGCGTCCTGGGCGACGAACACCCCGACACCCTCGTCGTGCGGGGCAATCTGGCGGGCGCCTGCCGGAAGGCCGGTGAGCTCGACCGGGCCGTCGCGCTGTTCGACGAGGTACTGCCGGTCATGGAGCGCGTGCTCGGCGAGAGCCACGGCACGACTCGCGCCGCCCGCGTCGCCCTCGCTCTCGCGTGCCGCGCGGCCGGCGACCCGGACCGGGCAGCGCGCCTCGCCGCTCCGCGACCGGACCCGCCGGACGGTCCCGGCGCGCCGTCGGCGCACCGTACGGACCCCACCGATCCCGGTGCGGCGGCGGTCGTTCCGGACGAGGGGCATCTCGACACCCGCGGCGCCGACATCGGCTACGGGTTCCTGGCCGTCGGCGACGTGGACCGCGCCGTTCCCCTCCTGGAGCAGGCCGTCCGCGGCGACCGGCACCGGCTCGGCGGGGACGACCCCGGCTCGCTCACCACCCGTCACAACCTGGCGGTGGCCCACCTCAAGGCGGGACGCGCCGAGCGGGCCGTTCCGCTCTTCGAAGAGGTCCTCCGGGCGCGGGAACGTTCACTGGGGGAGGACCATCCCGGCACCCTCACCAGCCGCAGGCATCTCGCGGACGCCCACCGCGAGTCGGGCGACTTCGGGCGGGCCCTCCCGCTCTACGAGCAGACGTTCCACGCGCGGTCACGAGTCCTCGGCGCGCGGCACGAGGACACCCTCGCCGTCCTCGGCATGCTCGCGCACACCTATCGGCTCGCGGGCCGGCCGGACCGGGCCGCGCCGCTCTTCGAGCAGGCGCTCCACGGACAGGAGCGGGTGCACGGACCCCATCACCCCGACACGCTCACCATCCGCAACAATCTCGCCGGAGCCTACCTGGACGCGGGTGAACTCCACCGGGCCGCGCTGCTCCACGAGGAGAACGCCACCGCGTGCGCCCACGCCCTCGGGGAGGACCATCCGCACACCCTCGTCGCCCACCACAACCTGGCGGTCACCCACGCCGCCTCCGGAGACTTCGGCCGGGCCCTCCCGCTGTTCGAAGCCACGTTCCGGCGACAGCGGAGGGCTCTGGGCGCGGATCACCCCGACACGCTCTCCACGCAGCTGAGTCTGGCCGGCACGTGCCAGGAGGCCGGACTGCGGCGCCGGGCCCGGAGCCTGTACGGGCAGGCCCTCTCCGGGTGCCGTCGCACCCTCGGAGAGGAGCATCCCCTGACGCGAGCCGTACGCCGGGGCCTGGCGTCCACCAGGCGGTCCGGGCGCCGGCGCTGAGCGCCGCGCCCCTCGTCCCCCGCTTCGGCGCACCGCCTTCACGAGGTGGGGGACGGCCGCTCCCCGGTCACCTGTGCGATCCAGTCGAGGTACGACCGGACGCGGGTGTTCACGGCGGGGGAGTCGGTGGCGCACCCCCGCCCGTAGGAGACCAGGCCGACCAGATACGGCTTCCGCGCCACCGTGCGGACCAGGGGGCCGCCGGAGTCGTACTGGCAGGTGTCCCGCCCGGGGGAGTATGTGCAGAGCTGGGCGGGCGTCACCCGGAACGCGCCCCTGGCCTCGCAGGCCGCGTTGTCCATGGTGTCGAGGGTCACGGTCCGCAGGACGGGGGAGGCGCGTCCGCCGGACGAGGTGGCGCCCCACCCCGGCGCCTCCACCCGCGTGTGGTCGAAGGCGCCGTGGGCGTAGGGCGAGGGCAGGGCGACCGGGCGCACGTCCCGGCCGAACACCACCGGCTCGGCCAGCCGGACGAGGGCGATGTCGTTCCGCTGGGTCTCCGGGTCGTACTCCGGGTGCGTCAGGAACCGGTCCGGGGCCGCGAGCACCGCGTGCGGACTGTCGTCCCCGCTCGTCAGGTCGTGGTCCCCGAGGAGCACGCCCACCCGCGCGGTGCTGCTGTACGCGCCCGTCAGGCAGTGCGCGGCGGTCAGGACGTACCGGTCGCCGATCAGCGCCCCGCCGCACATCACCCGCCGCTCGGCCAGGTCCACGAGCCCCGCCATGAACGGGTACTGGTGCGGCCCGGCCTCCTGTCCGCCGACGACCGCGTGCGCCGGCGCGGGCCCGAGCACGCTCATGCCCATCACCGCGCCCGCGACCGAGGCCACGAGCTTTCGCGTCCGTCCCATGGGACCTCCGATCCGTCGGCGTCACCCTGCCGGGGCCGACGGCGTGCAGAGACGTTTCCTCCGCGTGCTTTCCGGCCCGCGTCGGCATCAACGAACCGGACGGGACCCGGTCACCCCGGCTCGGCCCCGGACTGGCGTTCGACGGGAGGGCGCGGGTGGCGCGCGGGCGCGGAGCCGACGGGGCGGGGGCGGTGCGCGGGCGGGGGTCCGGGGCGGGCGGTTACGGCACGCGCGCGGTCCACTCCTCGGTGGCGAACTTCGTCCGCACCAGCTCCTCCGCCCGGGCCAGCTCCTCCTCCGTGACCTCCCCGGCGGTCAGTCCGTAGCGGTCGCGGAAGGAGGCGATCATGTTCTCGATCACCTGCTCCCGGGGGAGGCCGGTCTGGCGCCGGAGCGGGTCCACGCGCTTCTTGGCGCTCCTCGTGCCCTTGTCGGACATCTTCTCCCGGCCGATGCGCAGGACCTCCAGCATCTTGTCGGCGTCGATGTCGTAGGACATGGTCACGTGGTGCAGGACGGCCCCCGGCCCGCCGTCCGGGCCGACCACCCGCTTCTGGGCGGCGCCCGCGATCTTCCCGGCCTCGGTGGCGATGTCGTTGAGCGGCTGGTACCACGCCTTGATCCCCATGTCGCCGAGCGCGCCCAGGACCCAGTCGTCGAGGTAGGCGTAGCTGTCGGCGAAGGACAGGCCCTGCACGAGGGAGTCGGGGACCGAGAGCGAGTACGTGATCGTGTTCCCCGGCTCGACGAACATCGCACCGCCGCCGCTGATCCGCCGCACCACCCGGATGCCGTGCCGCTCGGCCGCCTCCGGATCGACCTCGTTGCGCAGGGACTGGAAGCTGCCCATCACCACCGCCGGGGCGCCCCACTCCCACACCCGCAGGGTCGGCGGGCGGCGGCCGGCCGCGACCTCGGCCGTCAGGACCTCGTCCAGGGCCATGTGCAGGGCGGGGGACTGCGGCGGCTCGTGGATCAGCTGCCAGTCGTAGTCGGTCCAGTCCGTGGCGCGGGCGACGGCGCGGCGGACCGCGATCCCGACACCCTCGGACGTCAGCCCGAGCATGTGCGTGCCCGGCGGCAGCGCCGCGTCGATCCGCGCCGCGAGCCCGGCGGCGTCCGTGTCGGCCGGGGCGCCCTCCAGGGCCCGGTCGATCGCCAGGACCGCTTCGTCCGGCTCCAGGAAGAAGTCGCCGGCGACCCGGACGTTCCGCAGGACGCCGTCCTCGGAGTCGAGGTCGACGACCACCAGCTTTCCGCCCGGGACCTTGTACTCGCCGTGCACGGGATCCTCCTGCGGGTGAGGGATGAACTCGGCCAAAGGGTACTCCCCGGCGGAACGGCCGACGACGGAGGCGCCGTACCGTTCGCCGGAGCGGCGTGCTTGGCTGGGCGCATGATCGAAGACTTCCTCGCACACGTTCTCGACGGCGGTACGGCCGAGGTGGAGGAGGCGGTCCGCGAGGCTGCCGCCGCCGAGATCACGCCGCGTTTCCGGCAACTCGCCGCCCACGAGGTCGTCGAGAAGAACGGACCGCACGACCTGGTCACCGTCGCCGACCGGGCTGCCGAGGCCCACCTCACCGCCTCCCTCACCACGCTCCTCCCCGGCTCCGTGGTCGTCGGCGAAGAGGCCGTCCACGCCGACCCGGAGGTCTACGGCGCGCTGCGCGGCGACGCGCCCGTGTGGATCGTCGACCCCGTCGACGGCACCCGCCAGTTCGTCCACGGTGACCCCGCCTTCTGCACCCTCGTCGCCCTCGCCCGGCACGGCGAGGTCCTTGCCTCCTGGACCTACGCCCCCGCCCTGGAGCAGATGGCCGTCGCGGTGCGCGGCCGCGGCGCCACGTTGAACGGGAATCCGCTGCGCTCCGGCTCGCCCGCGCCCGGCGAGGTCCTGGAGGTCGCCTCCTCGCACCCCGACTACACCACCCCGGAGCAGAAGCACGCCCTGCTCGGCCTGGACGCCGACGGCGTCCGTCCCCGCCCCTGCGGCTCCGCCGGACTCGAATACCTCGCCGTGGCGCGCGGGGAGATCGCCGGGGTCGCCTTCTCCTGGGAGTACGCGTGGGACCACGCGGCCGGACTCCTCCTGGTCGCCGAGGCGGGCGGCGCGGACACCACGGTCGCCGGGGAGCCGTTCCGCGTCACCGGCGGCAACGCGCTGCCGTTCACCGCGGCCCGGGACGCGGCGACCGCCGAGAGGATACGGACCCTCCTCGGAGGGAGGTGAGACCGCCGGGCCCGTCCGCCTATCCTGAGGGCCCGGCCACCGGCTGACGAAGGAGCCCGCGGGTGACGCACAGGACACCGATGCTCGACGCCGCCGTCGTGGGGGCGGGCCCCAACGGACTGACCGCCGCCGTGGAACTGGCCCGCCGCGGCTTCTCCGTGGCCGTCTTCGAGGCCAGGTCCACCGTGGGCGGCGGCGCCAGGACCGAGGAGCTGACCCTTCCCGGCTTCCGGCACGACCCCTGCGCCGCCGTGCACCCCCTCGGCGCCGGCTCGCCCGTCTTCAGGACGATGCCCCTCGACCGGTACGGACTGGAGTGGCTCCACCCGGAGCTGCCCATGGCCCATCCGTGGGACGACGGCACCGCCGTCGTCCTCGCCCGCTCCGTCGCCGAGACCGCCGCCTCCCTCGGCCCGCGCGACGCCGGGGCGTACCGGCGGCTCGTCGCCCCCTTCCGCGGCAAGTGGGACACCCTGGCGGCGGACTTCATGCAGCTCCCGCTCACCGCGCTGCCCCGCGACCCGGTCACCCTCGCCCGCTTCGGCCTCGCCGGGCTGCCGCCCTCCACCTGGCTCGTGCGCCGCTTCCGGGACGAGAAGGCCCGCGCGCTCTTCGCCGGGCTCGTCGGCCACGTCATGGCCCCCCTCGGCGGCTTCGCGACCGGCGCCGTCGGCCTCGTCTTCGCGCTCGCCGCCCACGCCGGCGGCTGGCCGCTGCCCCGGGGCGGTTCGCAGTCCCTCTCCGACGCCCTCACCGCGTACCTCCGGGACCTCGGTGGCGCCGTCCACACCGACTACGAGATCAAGCGCCTCGACGACCTGCCGCCGGCCCGCGCCTACGTCTTCGACACCTCGCCCACCGCCCTCGCCCGGATCGCCGGCTTCGGCGGCCACTACGACCGCTACGCGTACGGCGCCGCCGCCTTCAAGATCGACTACGCCCTGGACGGCCCCGTGCCGTGGACCGCCGAGGAGCCCCGCCGCGCCGGCACCGTCCAGATCGGCCCCACCGCCGGGGAGATCGGCACCGCCCTGAACCGGGCGTCCTCCGGCACCGCGCCCGACGTGCCCTTCCTCATCACCGCGCAGCCCAGCCTCGTCGATCCCTCGCGCGCCCCCGGGGGCAAGCACGTCTTCTGGGCGTACGGCCACGTGCCCAACGGCTGGCGCGGCGACCTCACCGAGTCGATCGAACGTCAGATCGAGCGCTTCGCCCCCGGCTTCCGCGACCGCGTCCTGGCCCGCGCCACCGCCGGCCCGCCCGAACTCGCCGCCCGCAACGCCAACTACGTCGGCGGCGACATCGCCTGCGGCGCCGCCCGCGGCCTCCAGCTCCTGCTGCGCCCCACCCTGTCGCTGCGCCCCTACGACACCCCGCACCCCGCGGTCTTCCTCTGTTCCTCCGCCACCCCGCCCGGCCCCGGCGTGCACGGCATGTCCGGCCACAACGCGGCGAAGGCGGTCTGGCGGCGGCTGCGCGCCCCCGCCCGCGAAAATTAGACTGGCCCCATGGCCAAGTACTTCGACGTGCACCCCGACAACCCGCAGCCGCGCACCATCGCGGCGGTGGCCGACAGCATCCGGAACGGGGCGCTCGTCGCGTACCCGACCGACTCCTGCTACGCGCTCGGCACCCGCATGGGCAGCCGCGACGGCATCAGCCGCATCCGGGCGATCCGCGACCTGGACGACCGGCACCACTTCACCCTGATGTGCCGGGACTTCGCCCAGCTGGGCCAGCTCGTGCACATCGACAACGACGTGTTCCGCGCCGTCAAGGCGGCCACCCCCGGCCCGTACACCTTCATCCTGCCCGCCACCAAGGAGGTGCCGCGCCAGCTCCTCCACCCCAAGAAGAAGACGGTCGGCGTCCGCATCCCCGACCACGTCGCCACCCAGGCGCTCCTGGCCGAACTCGGCGAGCCGATGCTCTCCAGCACCCTGCTCCTGCCCGACGAGGCCGAGCCGCTGACCCAGGGCTGGGAGATCAAGGAACGGCTCGACCACCAGGTCGACGCGGTCCTCGACTCCGGCGACTGCGGCACCGAGCCCACCACCGTGGTGGACTTCTCCGGCGGCGAGCCCGAGATCGTCCGCCGGGGAGCGGGGGACACCGCCCGCTTCGAGTAGCGGGCCCCGGGGCCGGACGGCCATGTCGTTTTTCCGCCAGCTCCGGCGCCGTCCGTCCCCGACCATGGAGACATGCACACCGACACCGAGCGCTGCGTGCGGGCCGTCCGGTCGAAGGACGCCCGCTTCGACGGCGTGTTCTTCACGGCCGTCCGCACCACCCGGATCTACTGCCGGCCGAGCTGCCCGGCCGCCCCGCCCAAGGCCGAGAACATGGAGTTCCACCCCAGCGCCGCCTCCTGCCAGCGCGCCGGCTTCCGGGCCTGCAAGCGGTGCCGGCCCGACACCAGCCCCGGTTCGCCCGAGTGGAACGTCCGGGCCGACGCCGTCGCCCGCGCGATGCGGCTCATCCAGGACGGCGTCGTCGACCGGGAGGGCGTCCCGGGCCTCGCCCGGCGGCTCGGCTGGTCCACCCGCCAGATCGAACGCCAGCTCCTCGCCGAGCTGGGCGCCGGTCCCCTCGCCCTGGCCCGCGCCCAGCGCGCCCAGACCGCGCGGGTGCTCATCGAGACGACCCCGATGCGCCTGGGCGAGATCGCCTTCGCCGCCGGGTTCTCCTCCGTCCGCGCCTTCAACGACACCGTCCGCGAGGTCTTCGCCCTCACCCCCGGCGCACTGCGCGCCCGGGCCGCCCGTCCGGCCGCGCCGCGGTCGCCCGCCCCCGGAGCGATCTGCCTCCGGCTGCCGTTCCGCGCGCCCTTCGAACCCTCCAACGTCTTCGGCCACCTCGCGGCGACCGCCGTCCCCGGCGTCGAGGAGTGGCGGGACGGCGCCTACCGCCGCACCCTCGGTCTCCCGCACGGGCACGGCACCGTCGCCCTCGCCCCCCGCGCCGACCACATCGCCTGCCGCCTCTCCCTCACCGACCCGCGCGACCTCACCCACGCGATCAGCCGCTGCCGCAGACTCCTCGACCTCGACGCCGACCCCGTCGCCGTGGACGAGCGGCTGCGCGCCGACCCGCTGCTCGCCCCGCTCGTGGACGCCGCGCCCGGCCGCCGGGTGCCCGGCTCCGTCGACCCCGCCGAGTTCGCCGTACGCGCCGTCCTCGGCCAGCAGGTCTCCACCGCCGCCGCCCGCACCCACGCCGCCCGGCTCGTCGCCGCGCACGGCGTCCCGGTCGACGACCCCGAGGGCGGCCTCACCCACCTCTTCCCGGAACCCGGGGCGCTCGCCGCCCTCGACCCCGCCGACCTCGCCCTGCCCCGCAGCCGCCGCACCACCCTCCTGACCCTGGTCCGGGCCCTCGCGGACGGCACGCTCCCCCTCGGCCCCGCCGACGACCGCGAGGAGGTCCGCGCCCGGTTGCTCGCCCTGCCCGGCTTCGGCCCCTGGACCACCGAACTCATCGCCATGCGGGCCCTCGGCGACCCCGACGCCTTCCTCCCCGGCGACCTCGGCGTCCGCCGCGCCGCCGAACGCCTCGGCCTGCCCGCCACCCCGGCCGCGCTGACCGCCCGCGCCGCGTGCTGGCGTCCCTGGCGCGCCTACGCCGTCCAGTACCTCTGGGCGACCGACACCCACCCGGTCAACCACCTGCCCTCCTGAGGAGACCGCGCCCGTGCCCACCGTCCAGCACACCGTCGTGGACAGTCCGTACGACCCGCTGACCCTCGTCGCCGTCGACGGGGTCCTCAGCCGCGTCCACATGACCGGCCAGCGCCACCGCCCGCCCGAGGAGACCTTCGGCGAGCCCGACCCGCGCCCCTTCGGGGAGACGATCCGTCAGCTCGACGCCTACTTCGCCGGCGAACTCACCGAGTTCGACCTGCCGTTGCACCTCGTCGGCACCCCGTTCCAGCTGCGCGTCTGGGAGCGGCTGCGCCTCATCCCGTACGGGGAGACCCGGACGTACGGCGAACTCGCCGAGGAGCTGGGGAGTCCCGGCGCCTCCCGTGCCGTCGGCCTCGCCAACGGCAGGAACCCCGTCGGCATCGTCGTCCCCTGCCACCGGGTGGTCGGGACCGGCGGCGGCCTCACCGGCTACGGCGGCGGCCTCGACCGCAAACGGCGGCTCCTGGCCTTCGAGTCGGGTACGAAGGAACCCGACGTCCTCTTCTGAACCCCGTTCCCCCCGGCCGGGGTGCTAGGTTCCCGGCATGCCCAAGATGAACATCGCGCTCGACGCCGAACTCGTCGTGGAAGTCATGGTCCTGGCGGGGATCAACAACCCCCAGGACGCCGTCGAGGCGGTCGTCCGCGACTACATCGCCCGCGGCCACCGCACCGAGGCCCGGGTCGCCGGCCGGGACGAACCGCAGCGCACCGGCGAGATCGTCCCGCCGGAGCCCCCGCAGGGCTGAGGCAGGCCGGATGGCCCGCCCCGCCGGGGCCTCAGCCCTCCTGGTCCGGGACCTCAGCCCTCCCGGTCCGGGGGCTCCGCGTCGCGGCGCGCCCGCGCCGCGCGCCGCAGGCGGGGGTGGCGGTCGCCGCCCTGCTCGGTCATCGCCTCGCCGACCATGGACCGCACCGCGTCCCGCAGCCCGTGCAGGGCGTGGTGCCGGACCGGACCCGCTCCCGGGTCCTCCCGCAGCTCCTTCACGAGCGCCCAGCAGAGCACCAGCATCGCCACCACGAACGGCAGCGCCACCAGGATCGTCGCCGTCTGGAGCGAGTCCAGACCGCCCACCACGAGCAGCGCCGCCGCCACGGCGGCCATCAGGACGCCCCACACCACCACCAGCCAGGTCGGCGGATGGAGCGCGCCGCGGCTGGTCAGCGACCCCATCACCAGGGAGGCCGAGTCGGCGCTGGTGATGAAGTACGTCATCACCAGGACCATCGCCAGGACCGAGGTGACCGTGCCCAGCGGCAGCGCCTCCAGCATCCCGAACAGCGACGCCTCCGCCCCGTCCGCCACCGTCGCCGCCAGGTCCGCGGCGCCCGTCGACTCCAGCCGGATCGCCGTGCCGCCCATCACGCAGAACCACACCACCGTCGCCCCCGACGGCACGAGCAGCACGCCCACCAGGAACTCCCGGACCGTCCGGCCGCGCGAGATCCGGGCGATGAACGTGCCGACGAACGGCGCCCAGGACAGCCACCACGCCCAGTAGAAGATCGTCCACTTCCCCAGCCAGCCGGGGTCGGTGAACGCCCCGGTCCGGGTCGCCATCGGCAGCAGCTGGTGCAGGTAGCCGCCGACGGAGGCCGGGATGGTGTCCAGGACGTAGACGGTCGGCCCGAGCAGGAAGACGAAGAGCATCAGACAGGCCGCGAGGGCGACGTTCAGCGTGGAGAGCCACTTCACGCCCTTGTGGAGGCCGGAGAAGGCCGACAGGACGAAGGCCGCCGACAGCGACACGATGACGACGAGCTGGACGGTCGTCGTGTTCTTCACGCCCATGGTCAGGTCCAGTCCCTCGGCGACCTGGAGGGCGCCGAGCCCCAGACTCGTCGCCGTGCCGAACACGGTCGCGAACACCGCGAGCAGATCGATCGCCTTGCCCGGCCAGGAGGCCGCCCGCCGCGCCCCCATCAGCGGCACGAAGGCGGAACTCAGCCGGTTCCCGCGGCCCTTGCGGAAGCCCGCGTACGCCAGGGCGAGGCCCGTGATGCCGTAGATCGCCCACGGGGTGAGCGTCCAGTGGAAGAACGAGTACTCCATGGCGTTGAGGGCCGCCGTGCCCGTCCCGGCGGAGGCCCCGCTCGCCGGCGGCGGGGACAGGAAGTGCTGGAGCGGCTCCCCGACCCCGTAGAACATCAGGCCGATGCCCATGCCGGCGCTGAACATCATCGCGATCCACGCCAGGTGCGTGAACTCGGGCTCGGAGTCGTCCGGACCCAGCCTGATCCGGCCGAACCGGCTCAGCGCCAGCACCACGCACAGCACCAGGAAGACGTCCGCCGCGACCACGAACAACCAGGCGAAGTTGGAGAGGACCCAGTCCAGGGCCGTGGAGGAGGCGCTGTCGAAGGACTCCTCGCCCAGGGCCGCCCAGGCCACGGCCGCGGCGACGGCCGTGACCCCGATCCCGATGACCTTGCCGTCAGGCGCGTGCCGCCCGTCCGGGGCTGCCGGGGCGCGCTCGCTCGGTTCCGTGCTCATGCGACCCCACTATGGTGCGGAATGTCCGTGCGGCGGGGGGTGGCACGCCGTCCGGCGGTCCGGATAGGGTCGGCGGCGGCGCGACTGCACGTTCGAAAGCAAGGGATGCAAGGTGACGGACGGAGCAGCAACTGAGGTCGCCCGCGTGCTCGTGGCGGCCGACAAGTTCAAGGGTTCGCTCACGGCGGTGGAGGTCGCGCGGCGGGTCTCGGCGGGTCTGCGGCGGGTCCTCCCGGACCTCGTGGTGGAAACGCTGCCGGTCGCGGACGGCGGCGACGGCACCGTCGCGGCGGCCGTCGCCGCCGGGTTCGAGCGCCGTGAACTGACCGTGACGGGACCGCTCGGCGAACCGGTCACCGCCGCGTTCGCGCTGCGCGGCACCACCGCCGTCGTCGAGATGGCGGAGGCGTCCGGCCTCCAGCTCCTCCCGCCCGGTGTGTTCGCCCCGCTCACCGCGACCACGTACGGTTCCGGCGAACTGCTCCGCGCCGCCCTGGACGCCGGTGCGACCACCGTCGTCTTCGGCGTCGGCGGCAGCGCCACCACCGACGGCGGCGCCGGGATGCTCGCCGCGCTCGGCGCCCGCTTCCTCGACGCGGCGGGCGAGCCCGTCGGCCCCGGCGGCGCGGCCCTCGCGGATCTGGCCGCGGCCGACCTCACCGGCCTCGACCCCCGCTTCGCCGGGGTCGACCTGGTCCTCGCGAGCGACGTCGACAACCCCCTCACCGGACCCAAGGGCGCCCCCGCCGTCTACGGCCCGCAGAAGGGCGCCACCCCGGACGACGTCCGGACCCTGGACGCGGCCCTCGCCCACTTCGCCACCGTCCTGGAGAAGACCGTCGGCCCCCGGGCGGCCGAGGCCGCCGCGGCACCCGGCGCGGGCGGCGCGGGCGGCATCGGCTACGGCGCCCTCATCCTCGGCGCGAGCTTCCGCCCCGGCATCGAGCTGATGCTGGAGGTCCTCGGCTTCGCTCCCGCCCTGGAGCGCGCCGACCTCGTCATCACGGGCGAGGGCTCCCTCGACGAACAGACCCTGCACGGCAAGGCCCCGGCCGGCGTCGCCTCGGCGGCCCGCGCGGCGGGCAAGGACGTCGTCGCCGTCTGCGGCCGCCTCGCCCTGCCCGCCGAGTCCCTGGGCGGGGCCGGCATCCGCCGCGCCTACCCCCTCACGGACCTGGAACCGGACACGGCGACGTGCATCGCGAACGCGGGCCCGCTCCTGGAGGACACGGCGGCCCGCATCGCGCGCGACTTCCTGTCGTAGCACCGGCGGCGGGCACGCCGCCCGCCCGCACGGCGGTCCTCCGCCCCGGACGTGGCGAGGACCCGCACGCCGTGGGCGCCCGTCACCGGCCCTGGTCGGCGAAGCCCGTCCGCCAGGACGGGCGGGCCGGGACCCAGCCGAGCGCACGGGCCCGGGTGTTCACCGCGCCCCGGGCCCACGGTGCCCGTCCCTCCGTCCGTTCCGGGGCCGGGACGCCCAGGGCCTCCGCCAGGACCGGCAGCCAGGCGTGACCGGGGGCGGGGCTCGTCGTCCACCACGTTGTACGCGCCCGGGGGCCACTCCAGGGCCCGTACGGCCGCCTCGGCGGCGTCCCCGACGTGCACGAAGGAGCTGACCGAACCGTCGGCCGCCAGGCTCCCCAGGAACCGCGCCCCCGGGTCCCCGGCGAGCGCGGCGGCGACGGCGCCGCCCGGCGCGTACCAGGTGCCGGGCCCGTAGAGGATCCCGTACCGCAGGACCACGGCCTCCGGCAGCCCGGCCACCGCCGACTCCAGGGCGCGCACCCCGGCGACGACCCGGGCCCGGGGGAGCTCCTCCACCGGGTCGAGCGGCGCGGACTCGTCGGCGGGCGCGTCCCCGGGGGCGTACGCCCAGGAGATCGACTGCGCCACGATCCGCCGGACGCCCGCCGCGCGCGCCGCGTCCACCAGGTTCCGGGTGCCCTCGACGCGGACCCGGTTGTTCGCGGCCCCGTCCGCCCCGCCCAGGTCGGTGAGCTGGTGCACCACCGCGTCCGGCGCGGCCGCGGCCACCGCCCGCCGCACCGCCTCCGCGTCGAGCACGTCCACCGGGCGCGGACCGCGCCGGGAGATGCCCACGACCTCGTGGCCCGCCGCCCGCAGGCGCGGCACGAGCTGACGACCCACGGCGCCCGTGGCGCCCGCGACCAGTACACGCATGGACGCAGCGTAGAGGAGACCCCGCGACCGGCCGTGCCGGACGGCTCGCCCCCGGCGCCGTGCGCGCCCGCGCCCCGCCATGCCGTACCACGAGCGCCTCGGGCGGGCCCCGGGCACACGAAAAGGGCCCCGGAAGGCGAATCGCCTTCCGGGGCCCTTTTCGTGTGCCGTCCGCTACGGCAGCTGTGCCGCCCGCGCCTCCCGGCTCTCGCGCCGGTTGCCGCGGAAGGTGTTCACCCGGCGGGCCGTCGCGAAGAGGGGGATCACGGCGCCCAGCACGAC
Source organism: Streptomyces sp. NPDC001744 (assembly GCF_042892575.1). NCBI lineage: Bacteria > Bacillati > Actinomycetota > Actinomycetes > Kitasatosporales > Streptomycetaceae > Streptomyces > Streptomyces sp. NPDC001744. Next base: position 24,047 of record NZ_JBIAUG010000017.1, on the reverse strand, counting down.
CTGGAGCGCGCAGCCGGTCTGGAGCAGGAACGCCCCGCCCGGCGCGTCGAACGCCCAGGCCGCCAGCATGGCCATCGCGCCGACGATCCAGCTCAGCATCGCCACCGCGAGGATGCCCCGGGGCTTCGGGTACTCGACCCGGCTGACCATCAGCCACGCCACCCCGATGATCGCGAGCAGCGTCGGGATGAAGGGCAGCTCCAGCAGCACGATCGAGACGACCGTCAGCGCGCCGAAGGGGCTCGGCATGCCCTGGAACATGCCGTCCTTCATGGTCACGCAGGAGAATCTCGCGAGCCTGAGGACCACCGCGAGCAGCACCACGATCGCGGCCACGGCCGAGACCTTCTGCTGCGCGTCGTCCGCGACCATGCCGTACACGAGCACGAAGTAGGCCGGAGCGAGACCGAAGCTGATCAGGTCCGACAGGTTGTCGAGCTCGGCGCCCATCGGGGAGCTGCGGAGCTTGCGCGCCACCAGCCCGTCGAAGAGGTCGAAGACCGCCGCGCACAGCATCAGGATCACGGCGGTGGCGGCGCTGTTGCGCGCCATGCCGGTCTCGTTGCTGCCGGTGAGGTGCGGGATGAGGATGCCCGTGGTGGTGAAGTACACGGCCATGAAACCGCACGTGGCGTTACCGAGCGTGAGGGCGTCCGCTATGGACAGCCTCAGCGACAACGGCATCTCCTCGGCCTCCTCGGCCGCCCGCGCCTCGGCGTCGGCGGCCCAGTCGGCCGACTGTGTCTCGGGATCAATCACGGTCAATGCGAGTCACCCCCGCTGTGGTGACCTGACCGACCTCGACCGCGACCTCGACACCCTCGGGGAGGTAGATGTCGACGCGCGAGCCGAAGCGGATCAGGCCGATACGGTCGCCCTGCTCCACCTTCGTCCCCTGCGGGACGTACGGCACGATGCGACGGGCGACGGCGCCCGCGATCTGTACCATCTCGATGTCGCCGAGCTCGGTGTCGAAGTGCCAGACAACGCGCTCGTTGTTCTCGCTCTCCTTGTTGAACGCCGGGACGAACCCGCCGGGGATGTGCTCCACGGACGTCACCGTGCCGGCCAGCGGCGCGCGGTTGACGTGGACGTTCAGCGGGCTCATGAAGATGGCGACCCGGGTGCGCCCGTCCTTCCACGGCATGATGCTCTGCACCACGCCGTCGGCGGGGGAGATGACCCGGCCCTGAGCGATCTCGCGCTCGGGGTCGCGGAAGAACCACAGCATGCCGGCCGCGAGCGCGGTGGTCGGCACGGCGATGGCCGCGGCGCGCCTCGACCCGCGCGCGCGCACGAGGCTGAGCGCCGCGGTGGCGACGGTCGGCAGGAGCCACGGCGATGCTCCGCGCGCGAGGCGTACGCCCTTGAGGCTGTCGCGGTGTGCAGAGGTTTGGCTGTGGGGCATGGATGACCTTCGTAGCGGATGATGCCGCACTGGCAACGGGGACGGCGGCTTTCCGGCGATGCTATCGGTTGCGGGGCGCAACTGGGCAAGCCAGGAACCGAGTCGGCGGCCGGAAGACGAACACGGGGTGTGATCTTCTTCGCGGCCGAACCGGCTCAAAAGCGACAATCAACCCTGGAATCGGTACTCCTCCAGCAGCCGGCGACCAATGATCATTTTCTGGATCTCGGCGGTACCTTCACCGATGAGCAGCATCGGAGCCTCCCGGTAGAGGCGCTCGATCTCGTACTCCTTCGAGAAGCCGTATCCGCCGTGAATGCGGAAGGCGTCCTCGACGACCTCCTTGCAGTACTCGGAGGCGAGGTACTTCGCCATCCCTGCTTCGAGGTCGTTTCGTTCGCCGGAGTCCTTTTTGCGTGCTGCGTTCACCATCATGGCATGGGCGGCCTCGACCTTGGTAGCCATTTCGGCCAGTTTGAACTGGATCGCCTGGTGCTGGGCGATGGCCTTGCCGAAGGTGTGGCGCTGCTGGGCGTACGAAACGCCCAGCTCGAACGCACGCTGAGCGACGCCGCAGCCACGCGCCGCCACATTCACGCGTCCGACCTCGACGCCGTCCATCATCTGATAGAAGCCCCGGCCCGTGACCCCGCCGAGCACACGATTGGCCGGAATACGCAGTCCGTCCATGATCAGCTCGGTCGTGTCGACGCCCTTGTACCCCATCTTGTCGATCTTCCCGGGGATGGTGAGGCCCGGACGGACCTCTCCGAAGCCGGGTTCCTTCTCCACGAGGAAGGTCGTCATCGACTTGTGGGGGGCGGTGCCCTCCGGGTGTCCTTCGTCACTCCGGACCAGAACGGCCACCAGCGACGAGGTGCCGCCGTTCGTCAGCCACATCTTCTGGCCGTTGAGGACGTACTCGTCGCCGTCCCTGACGGCCTTCGAGGTGATGGCCGACACGTCCGAGCCGAGGGCCGGCTCCGACATCGAGAACGCGCCGCGCGTCTCGCCGGCCGCCATGCGCGGGAGGAAGTACTCCTTCTGCTCCTGCGTGCCGTGCTGCTTGAGCATGTACGCCACGATGAAGTGGGTGTTGATGATGCCGGAGACCGACATCCAGCCGCGGGCGATCTCCTCCACGCACAGCGCGTAGGTGAGCAGCGACTCGCCCAGGCCCCCGTACTCCTCGGGGATCATCAGGCCGAAGACGCCGAGCTCCTTGAGCCCGTCCACGATCTGCTGGGGGTACTCGTCGCGGTGCTCCAGGCCGGTCGCGACCGGGATGATCTCCTTGTCCACGAAGTCGCGGACGGTGGCCAGGATCTCCTGCTGGACATCGGTGAGGCCGTGGGTCTGGGCGAGTCGCGCCATGGTTACTTCTCCGGCTTCTTGGAGGGCTCGACGAGGTCGGGGCGGCCGGGCTGCTCGCCGCCGCGCTCCTTGATGTACGTCTCGGTGGGGACCATCACCTTGCGGCGGAAGACGCACACGAGGGTGCCGTCCTGCTTGTAGCCCTTGGTCTCCACGTACACGATCCCGCGGTCGTTCTTCGACTTCGACGGGGTCTTGTCGAGGACCGTGGTCTCGCCGTAGATCGTGTCGCCGTGGAAGGTCGGCGCCACGTGCCGCAGCGACTCGATCTCCAGGTTGGCGATGGCCTTGCCGGAGACGTCCGGCACGGACATGCCGAGCAGCAGCGAGTAGACGTAGTTGCCGACGACGACGTTCTTGCCGAAGTCCGTCGTGTTCTCGGCGTAGTGCGCGTCCATGTGCAGCGGGTGGTGGTTCATCGTGAGCAGGCAGAAGAGGTGGTCGTCGTACTCCGTGACCGTCTTCCCGGGCCAGTGCTTGTAGACGGCACCGACCTCGAACTCCTCGTACGTGCGGCCGAACTGCATGGTGCTACGCCTCCGGGATCTCGAACTTGGTGGTGCGCCGCATGCCGGCGGCACGACCCTTGCCGGAGATGACCAGGGCCATCTTGCGGGACGCCTCGTCGATCATCTCGTCGCCGAGCATCGCGGAGCCCTTCTTCCCGCCGGCCTCGGACGTGTAGTAGTCGTACGCGTCGAGGATCAGCTCGGCGTGGTCGTAGTCCTCCTGCGAGGGCGAGAAGATCTCGTTCGCGGCGGCGACCTGGTCCGGGTGCAGCACCCACTTGCCGTCGAAGCCCAGGGCGGCGGCGCGGCGCGCGACGGCCTTGTAGCCCTCCTGGTTGCGGATCTGCAGGTAGGGGCCGTCGATCGCCTGGAGGTTGTTGGCGCGGGCGGCCATCAGGATGCTCATCAGGATGTGGTGGTAGGCGTCCGCCGGGTAGCCGGGCGGCTGCTCGCCCACGACGAGGGACTTCATGTTGATGGAGGCCATGAAGTCGGCCGGGCCGAAGATGATCGTCTCGACGCGCTGGGACGCCCGCGCGATGGCGTTGACGTTGGTCAGGCCCTGCGCGTTCTCGATCTGCGCCTCGATGCCGATCTTGCCGACCTCGAAGCCCATCGTCTTCTCGATCTGGGTGAGCAGCAGGTCCAGCGCGACGATCTGCTGCGCGTCCTGGACCTTCGGCAGCATGATGCAGTCGAGGTTCTGGCCGGCGCCCTCGACGACCGTGACGACGTCCCGGTACGTCCAGTGGGTCGTCCAGTCGTTGACGCGGACCACGCGCGTCTTGCCGGTCCAGTCGCCCTCGTTCAGGAACTTCACGATGGTGTGCCGGGCCTCGGGCTTGGCCAGCGGGGCGCAGGCGTCCTCCAGGTCGAGGAAGACCTGGTCGGCGGCGAGGCCCTGGGCCTTCTCCAGGAAGCGCGGGTTGGAGCCGGGGACCGCCAGGCAGGAGCGGCGGGGGCGCAGCCGGTTCACGGGAGACGCGGGGCTGGTCATGCGGGGACCTCCGTACTTTCAAGGGAGCTGAGCTTGTTGGCTCTGCGGATCTCGTCGACGATACGGCCGATGATCTCCGTGATGCCGAAGTCCTTCGGGGTGAAGACGGCGGCCACGCCCGCGCGCCTCAGTTCCGCGGCGTCGGCGTTCGGGATGATCCCGCCGACGATGACGGGAATGTCGGACGCGCCCGCCTCGCGGAGGCGGCCGAGGACGTCCGGGACCAGCTCGGCGTGCGAGCCGGAGAGGATCGACAGGCCCACGCAGTGCACGTCCTCGGCCAGGGCCGCGTCGACGATCTGTTCGGGGGTCAGCCGGATGCCCTGGTAGACCACTTCGAAACCGGCGTCGCGCGCGCGTACGGCGATCTGCTCGGCCCCGTTGGAGTGCCCGTCCAGACCGGGCTTGCCGACGAGCAGCCGCAGCCGTCCGGCGTTCAGCTCCTCCGCGGTCCGCGCCACCTTCTCCCGTACGAGGGCCAGCGGCGTGCCCGCCTCGGCGGTCACCGCGACCGGGGCGGAGGACACGCCCGTGGGGGCGCGGAACTCGCCGAAGACGTCCCGCAGCGCCCAGGACCACTCCCCGGTGGTGACGCCCGCGCGCGCGCACTCCAGGGTGGCGGCGAAGAGGTTGCCGTCGCCGGCCGCCGTCGCCTTCAGCTTCGCCAGGGACTCCTGGGCGCGGGTCTCGTCGCGGTTGTCGCGCCACTCGTGGAGGGCGGCGACCACCCGCGCCTCGTTCGCCGGGTCCACCGTCATGATCGCGGTGTCCAGGTCGGCGGTGAGGGGGCTCTCCTCGGTCGACCGGTAGATGTTGACGCCGACGATCTTCTCCTCGCCGGCCTCGATCCGGGCGCGCCGCTCGGCGTGCGAGGAGACGAGCTGCGCCTTGAGGTAGCCGGACTCGACGGCCGCCATCGCGCCGCCCATCTCCTGGATGCGGTCGATCTCGGCCAGGCACTCCTCGACGAGGGCGTCCACCTTGGCCTCGATCACGTGCGAGCCGGCGAAGATGTCCTCGTACTCCAGCAGGTCGGACTCGTGGGCGAGGACCTGCTGGATGCGCAGCGACCACTGCTGGTCCCAGGGCCGGGGCAGACCCAGGGCCTCGTTCCAGGCGGGGAGCTGGACGGCCCGCGCGCGGGCGTCCTTGGAGAGGGTGACGGCCAGCATCTCCAGGACGATCCGCTGGACGTTGTTCTCCGGCTGGGCCTCGGTCAGGCCGAGCGAGTTGACCTGCACGCCGTAGCGGAACCGGCGCTGCTTGGCGTTCTCGATGCCGTACCGCTCGTGGGTGATCTTGTCCCAGATGCGCCCGAAGGCGCGCATCTTGCACATCTCCTCGACGAAGCGGACGCCCGCGTTCACGAAGAACGAGATGCGGGCGACCACCTCGCCGAAGCGGTCCTCGGGGACCTGGCCGGAGTCCCGGACCGCGTCGAGCACCGCGATGGCGGTGGACATCGCGTACGAGATCTCCTGGACCGGAGTGGCCCCCGCCTCCTGCAGGTGGTAGCTGCAGATGTTGATCGGGTTCCACTTCGGGAGGTGGTTCACCGTGTAGGTGATCATGTCCGTCGTGAGGCGGAGGGAGGGGCCGGGCGGGAAGACGTGCGTCCCGCGCGACAGGTACTCCTTCACGATGTCGTTCTGGGTGGTGCCCTGGAGCCCGGCGACGTCCGCCCCCTGCTCCTCCGCGACCACCTGGTAGAGCGCCAGGAGCCACATCGCCGTGGCGTTGATGGTCATCGAGGTGTTCATCCGCTCCAGGGGGATGTCCTGGAACAGCCGGCGCATGTCGCCGAGGTGCGAGACGGGGACGCCGACCCGGCCGACCTCGCCGCGGGCGAGGACGTGGTCGGGGTCGTAGCCCGTCTGCGTCGGCAGGTCGAAGGCGACCGAGAGGCCGGTCTGACCCTTGGCGAGGTTGCGCCGGTACAGCTCGTTGGACGCCTCGGCGGTCGAGTGACCGGCGTACGTCCGCATGAGCCACGGCCGGTCCTTCTGGCGCTCAGTCATCTGTGGTCCCGGGTTCAGATGTTGCGGAAGCGGTTGATGGCGTCGATGTGCTGGGCCCGCATCTCCGGGTCGCGCACGCCCAGGCCCTCCTGGGGCGCGAGGGCGAGGACGCCGACCTTGCCCTGGTGGAGGTTGCGGTGGACGTCGTAGGCGGCCTGGCCGGTCTCCTCCAGGGAGTAGACCTTCGACAGGGTGGGGTGGATCTTGCCCTTGGCGATCAGGCGGTTGGCCTCCCACGCCTCGCGGTAGTTCGCGAAGTGCGAGCCGATGATCCGCTTGAGCGACATCCACAGGTAGCGGTTGTCGTACTGGTGCATGTACCCGGAGGTCGAGGCGCAGGTGGTGATGGTGCCGCCCTTGCGGGTGACGTACACGGAGGCGCCGAAGGTCTCGCGGCCCGGGTGCTCGAAGACGATGTCGATGTCCTCGCCGCCGGTGAGCTCGCGGATGCGCTTGCCGAAGCGCTTCCACTCCTTCGGGTCCTGGGTGTGCTCGTCCTTCCAGAACTTGTAGCCCTCGGCGTTGCGGTCGATGACCGCCTCGGCGCCCATGGACCGGCAGATGTCGGCCTTCTCGGGGGAGGAGACGACGCAGATCGGGTTGGCGCCGCCGGCCAGGGCGAACTGGGTGGCGTACGAGCCGAGGCCGCCGCTGGCGCCCCAGATGAGGACGTTGTCGCCCTGCTTCATGCCGGCGCCGTTGCGGGAGACGAGCTGGCGGTAGGCGGTGGAGTTCACCAGGCCCGGGGCGGCCGCCTCCTCCCAGCTCAGGTGGCCGGGCTTCGGCATCAGCTGGTTCGACTTGACGAGGGCGATCTCCGCCAGGCCGCCGAAGTTGGTCTCGAAGCCCCAGATGCGCTGCTCGGGGTCGAGCATCGTGTCGTTGTGGCCGTCGGAGGACTCCAGCTCGACCGAGAGGCAGTGCGCGACGACCTCGTCGCCGGGCTTCCACGAGTTGACGCCGGGGCCGGTGCGCAGGACGACGCCCGCGAGGTCGGAGCCGATGACGTGGTACGGCAGGTCGTGGCGCTTGGTCAGCTCGGAGAGGCGGCCGTAGCGCTCCAGGAACCCGAAGGTCGACACCGGCTCGAAGATCGAGGTCCACACCGAGTTGTAGTTGACCGAGGAGGCCATCACGGCGACGAGCGCCTCGCCGGGACCGAGTTCGGGGACCGGGACCTGGTCGAGGTGGAGCGACTTGCGCGGGTCCTTGTCACGGCTGGCGAGTCCGGTGAACATCTCGGCCTCGTCCTTGTGGACGGTGACGGCGCGGTACGACTCGGGGAGCTGGATGTTCGCGAAGTCGGCGGACGTGACCGCGGCGGAGCCGCTCGACGTCACGGTCTGGGACTGGATCGCGTCCAGGATTTCCTTCACGGGTTGCCTCCGGCGGTGAGCGTCCGGGGAGGACGCCTGGGGGTTGCGACGGGAAGTGCTGCTGCTGTGGAGGTGTGCCGTCGGTTCGGCTGGGCGGTGCGGTGGCGCGGCGCCGTTCGGGCGCGGGGTTGCCTGTGACGCAGGCGTCCGGGCGCACGGGCCGTCGGCCCGTGGGGACAGCCGGCGCGCGAGGTGGTCTCCGCGTGCCGACCGCCCGGACACCATCAACGTATGGCACGCCGTGTCACCTGACAAGGCACTGCGTGCCAGTAATTTCACTCGCATGCGAACTGCCCGTCACAGATGAGCGATGATCGATCGAATGGGTGGCTCATACCGCTCCGACCTGGGCAAACGCCGCGTGGGCCGCCCCCGGGATCGGGAGCGGCCCACGCGGTGCGCCGTGGAGCGGGAGGGCTCAGACGGTGCCGAGCGCCTGCTGGATGGAGCGCATGACCTCGTCGAGCGGCGCGTCCGTACGGGCCACGGCGACCACCACGTCACCGCGGGCGGAGGCCCGGACGGCGGGGGCGGGGCCGTCCTGGGGGGCCGCGGAGGACGGGGCCGGCCGGCCCGCGCCCATGCCCGACCCGAAGGTCTCCCGGACGATCGCGAAGGCGTGGTCGAGCTGGGCCTCCACGTCGCCCTCGCCGCCCGCCCGCAGCCAGCGGCGCAGCACGTGGTTGTGGGCGGTGACGACCGCCGAGGCCGCCACCTCGGCGAGCAGCGGGTCGTCGTTGCCGTCGTGGTGGTCGCGCTCGTCGAAGTGGCCGAGGAGGTAGCGGGTGAACAGCCGCTCGTAGCGGGCCACCGAGGCGATCTCCCGCTCCCGCAGCGTCGGCACCTCGCGGGTGAGCCGGTAGCGCTCCACGGAGACCGCGGGGGACCCCGCGTACATCTTCATGACCTCCTTGATGCCCCGGCACACCGTGTCGAGCGGGTGCTCGTGCGGCGGCGCGGCGTTCAGCACCGCCTCCGCCCGCACCAGGGTGTCGTCGTGGTCGGGGAAGATCGCCTCTTCCTTGGAGCGGAAGTGGCGGAAGAAGGTCCGCCGCGCGACCCCGGCCGCGGCCGCGATCTCGTCCACCGTGGTGGCCTCGTACCCCTTGGTCGCGAAGAGCTCCATCGCCGCGGTGGCGAGCTCCCGGCGCATCTTGAGCCGCTGCGCGGCGGCACGGGTGCCCGCCGCGCTCTCCGGAGCGTCGGACGGAGAGGTGGCACGGGGTGACTTCGCGGCCTTGGACATGGTCCGAACGTACTGCATCGGAGTGGACGTGTGCCCAGGTGGGGGCGGGGAACCCCCCGGGGCACCGGGGGTGCCCGGGGGGATCAGGAGCCCGCCCCAGCCGGGGGAGCGGGGTTCAGCGCCGGGCATATTCGCGGAAGCCGCGCCCCGTCTTGCGGCCCAGGCAGCCCGCCGCCACCAGGTGCTCCAGGAGCGGGGCCGGGGCGAGGCCGGGGTCGCGGAACTCGCGGTGCAGGACCCGCTCGATCGCGAGCGAGACGTCGAGGCCGACCACGTCGAGCAGCTCGAACGGGCCCATCGGGTAGCCGCCGCCCAGCTTCATCGCGGCGTCGATGTCGTCCAGGGTCGCGTAGTGCTCCTGGACCATCTTGACCGCGTTGTTCAGGTACGGGAAGAGCAGCGCGTTCACGATGAAGCCGGCCCGGTCGCCGCAGTCCACGGGGTGCTTGCGGATCCTGGTGGTGACCTCGCGGACGGTGGCGTGGACGTCGTCGCCGGTCAGGACCGTACGGACGATCTCCACCAGCTTCATCGCGGGCGCCGGGTTGAAGAAGTGCATCCCGATGACGTCCTGCGGGCGCGTGGTGGCCCGGGCGCAGGCCACGACCGGCAGCGAGGAGGTCGTGGTGGCGAGCACCGCGCCCGGCCTGCAGATCTTGTCGAGCCGCGCGAACAGCTCCTGCTTGATCTCCAGGTCCTCCGCGACCGCCTCGACCGCCAGGTCGACCTCGGCGAAGGCGTCGAGCGTGCCGGCCGGGGTGATCAGGGCGAGCGTGGTGTCACGGGCCTCGGCCGTCATCCGGCCCTTGGACACCGAACGGTCCAGGGACGTGGCGATCCGGGCCTTGGCGGTGTCCGCCTTCTCCTGGGAGCGGGCGGCGAGCACGACCTCGTACCCGGCCTTGGCGAAGACCTCCGCGATGCCGGAGGCCATGGTGCCCGAACCGGCGACGCCGACCGAGCGGACCTCGCGGCCGGCCCCGGCCTCCGCCGAGGCGAGCGGGGTGAGCGCGTCGCGCACCACCTCGCCGGAGTCCGGCGCCGCGTACGTGTAGAAGCCGCGGCCCGTCTTGCGGCCCGTCAGGCCCGCCTCGCTGAGCTGCCGGAGGATCGGGGCGGGGGCGTGCAGCCGGTCGTGCGAGGAGGCGTACATGGCCTCCAGGACCGTGCGGGCCGTGTCGATCCCGATCAGGTCGAGCAGCGCCAGCGGGCCCATCGGCAGGCCGCAGCCCAGCCGCATCGCCGCGTCGATGTCCTCGCGGGAGGCGTACTTGGACTCGTACATCGCGGCGGCCTGGTTCAGGTAGCCGAAGAGCAGCCCGTCCGCGATGAACCCGGCCCGGTCCCCGACCGCCACCGGCTCCTTGCCGAGGTCCTGGGCGAGGCGGGTGACGGCCTCGACGGCCCGCGGGTCGGTCAGCACCGAGGAGACCACCTCGACCAGCCTCATCGCCTGGACCGGGGTGAAGAAGTGCAGGCCGAGCACCCGCTCGGGGTGCGCCGAGTCGGCGGCGAGCCGGGTGACGGAGAGCGCGTTGGTGCCGGTGGCCAGGATCGCGTCGGGCCGGACGATGCCGTCGAGGGCCCGGAAGACCTCCCGCTTCGCCTCGTACGACTCCGGCACGACCTCGATCACGAGATCGGCCTCGGCGGCCGCCCGGAGGTCGGGGAAGGTGCGGAAGCGGGCCAGGACGTCCTGCCGCTCCTCCTCGGTGATCCGCTCGCGGGCCACGGCGCGGGCGGTGGATGCCTCCAGGGCGGCGACGGCCCGGGCGGCGGCCGCGTCGCTGATGTCGATGCCGATGACCTCGCGGCCGGCCCGTGCGAGGACGTCGGCGATGCCCGTGCCCATGGTGCCGAGACCGACGACGGCGATGGTGGAGAGAGGGGTGTCCATCAGGGGACTCCAGGGAGGGAGAGTGACGACTGAGGGCAGTACGCGCGGGTGGTGCCGCTGAATCGCGCGAAAGGAATCGCGGAAGAACACGCGGGAGCGGGCCCGGAAAGGGCGGTGCCCGGTGAAAGGGGAGACGGGCTCTGTCCCGGAGCCGCGTCGAAACTGCCGAACCGACGAACGCTCACGACGGCTGCGTCACCAGGCCGTTGTGAGAAGCGGGGATCGACCCGCTCACCCGAGACTAACCGGCCGGTAACGAGCGCGCCAGTCCCGGGAAGTCGAGAAGATGTGATCTGGATCGCGGATAGGCTCGGATTCATGGAATACGCCGAGGACCCGGAATTCTGCTCGATGATCGATCGATTGCGCGACGAGATCGAGAATGAGGGCGGAGAGGTCCCGGCGGAATTCGGACGGCTCGCGGAAACCCGCGACCCCGAGGAACTGCACCACGTTCTCACCGCGCCCGGACAGCCGCTCTGGGCCCGGGAGATCGCCGCCTACGCCCTGGGCGTCGCCGGGGACCCGCGCGCCTTCGAGCCCCTCGTCCTCCTCCTCAACCACCGCGATCCCGAGCGCTGCGTCACCGCCGCCCACGCCCTGACCCGGCTCGGCGACCCGCGCACCGCCCGCGCGGCCGCCGCCCTCGCCACCAACGAACTCCGTGCCGCCTACGCCCTGCTGCCGGTCCGGCTGCTCGCCGCGCTGCGCGCCCCCGAGTCCGTACCGGCCCTGATCACCGTCCTCGAACGGCGCCTCCCGGCCGACGACCCGCACTGGCGGGTCGGTCTCGCCTGCGTCGAAGGGCTCGGTGCCCTCGGCGATCCCCGGGCCCGCCCCGCCCTGGAGGCCGCGCTGCCGCACCCCCGTCTCGGCGCGGCGGCGGGACGGTCGCTGGGGCGGCTCGGCCCCGCCGGCTGAACGGGACCGGACGGCGGGGGCGCGGCCGGCGCGGGCCGGGCGGTGCGGGACCGGACGGCGGAGGCCCGGTCCGGTGGCCCCGGCCGGTCCGGGCGGCGGAAGACGGGCGGCGAGGGACCGGGCGACGGGCGGCCGTTCAGCGCGCGTGGCCGAGGAGGCCGTGCAGGACGGCTCCGACCGGCCCCACCCGCGACGCCGCGCCGTTCTTCTCCGGCGGCTTCGGACCGGCCGGGGCCACCGGCTCGGGCTCCGGGTCCGGGAGCGCGGCGCAGACCGCGTCCGCCTCGCCGCCGCCCCCGCCGCGCGGGACCTCGCCCGTGGCCAGGTAGGCGGCCAGGTACCGGTCGGCGCAGTCGTTCCCCGCGAGCGTCACGCCGTGGTTGCCGCCGCCCTCCTCCACCACCAGGCTGGAACCGCGCAGCAGCCGGTGCAGCGCGACCGCGCCCTCGTACGGCGTCGCCGCGTCGTCCGTCGCCTGGAGGACGAGGGCCGGCGGAATCCGGTCGTTGCGGACGTCCGGCGGGGTCAGGGACTCCACCGGCCAGAACGCGCACGGAGCGTTGTACCAGGTGTTGTTCCAGGTCGAGAACGGCGCCTTGGCGTGCGTCTTCCAGGCGTCCCTGCGCCAGACGCTCCAGTCGCGGGGCCAGCCCGCGTCCCGGCACTGCACGCTGGTGTAGACCGAATAGCCGTTGTCGGTGGCGGCCTCGGGCTCCCCGTACCGCTCGTACGCCTCCGTCAGCGGCTTCGGGTCCGCGTCGACGGCGTACGCGGAGAACGCCTTCGCCAGCGCGGGCCAGTAGCCGTTGTAGTACCCGCCGGGCAGGAAGGTGTCCTCCAGTTCGCCCGGACCGACCTTCCCGCCGGCCGGGGCCGCGCGCACCGCGTCGCGCATCCGGTACCAGGCGGCCTCGACCGCCGCCGGGTCGGTGCCGAGCCGGTACGCGGAGTCGTGCCGGGCCACCCACGCCAGGAACGCCTTGTGGCGCGTGTCGAAGGCGTGGTTCTGCGCGATGTTGGACTCGTACCAGACGGCGTGCGGGTGGACGACGGAGTCGAGCGCCATGCGCCGCACCCGGTCCGGATGGAGCCGCGCGTACACCGCCCCCAGATAGGTGCCGTACGAGTACCCCAGGTAGGTGAGCTTCGGTGCGCCGAGCGCGTCCCTGACGAGGTCGAGGTCCCGGGCGGTGCTCACCGTGTCGATGTACGGCAGGACGTCGGCGTACTTCTCGCCGCACGCCTCGGCGAACTCCCGCGCCCGGTTCACCCCCGCCCGCTCGGCCCGGCTCCCGCGCGGCACCGAGTCGGGGCGCACCGGCGCGAAGTGGCCGGGGAGGCAGTCGAGCGCGGGCTCGCTCCTGCCGACCCCGCGCGGGTCGAAGCCGATCACGTCGTACTGGGCGGCCACCTCCGGGGGCAGCGCGGACGCCACGTACCCGGCCATGCCGCGCCCGCTGCCACCGGGCCCGCCCGGATTCACGAACAGCGGCCCCTGGAAGGTCTTCGCGGTGTGCGGGACCCGGGTGAGGGCGAGCGTGATCGTCCGCCCGGCCGGGGCGTCGTGGTCGAGCGGGACCTTCAGGGTGGCGCACTGGAGTCTCGGGTACGGCTTCGTGGGGCAGTCGGCCCAGGCGAGCCGGGGGAGGGGACGGGGGGCCGGTTCGCCGGCGCCCGCGGGGGAGGCGGGCAGGACGGTGACCGTCCCGGCCACCAGTGCTCCAGCGGCGATCAGCATGCCTGCGCGTGGGGTCATGGGGGCTCCGTGCCCCGAACAGGGCCCGGAAGGACCCGTTCCGACGGGAGTTGACCCGAACGGCGGGTCCCGACGGCGTGTCAGGCATACCGGTCCGACGATCCGACCGGCCGCCGGAGGGGAGCGGACCGCTCCGGTGCCGGCGTGACGTCCGGCTCCTCCGGCGGGGCGGCCCGGCGCACCCCGCCGCGCGGGCCGGGACCGACGGTGAACTCCGCCGCGAAACCGCACAGCTGACGAGTGGTCCGGCGCCGTTGCCGGAACGGCGGGGGTTTCGTTTGGGCCGTCCCGGCGCACGGGCGCCTCCTCGGCGGCCAGGGTTCGATCGTCCGCCCGCGAGGAAACGCGTGCTCCCCGTCGTCGCGTACCGGATTTCGTCCCCCGGCACCCACGTGGTTCGCTTGGTCCTCATTCCCCGAGGAACCACGAGCTGGAGGAAGTCAATGGCGCAGGTCGAGGCCACGACGGAACGGATCATCGCCGCGAACGCCGACACGGTGTTCGACGCCCTCGCCGATTACAGTGGCACGCGCGCGAAGCTCCTCCCCGAGCACTTCAGCGAGTACGAGGTGCGCGAGGGCGGCGACGGCGAGGGCACCCTCGTCCACTGGAAGCTCCAGGCCACCAGCAAGCGCGTCCGCGACTGCCTCCTGGAGGTCACCGAGCCCACCGACGGGCAGCTCGTCGAGAAGGACCGCAACTCCTCCATGGTCACCACCTGGACCGTGACGCCCGCCGGCGAGGGCAAGTCCCGCGCCGTCGTCACGACCGTCTGGAACGGTGCCGGCGGCATCGGCGGCTTCTTCGAGAAGACCTTCGCGCCCAAGGGACTCGGCCGGATCTACGACCTCGTCCTCGACCGGCTGGCGGCCGAGGTCGAGAAGTAACGCCCGGAGCGTTCACCGATTCGAGTGGATCGCCCGCGCCCCCGTGTCCGCGCCCCCGGTGCGCCGGGGGCGCGGGCCCTCGCGCAAACGCGCTGATGAGCGCCCCAAGTGCGCTGCCGTCCGGGGAGGTTCACCGCCCCGGGCGCCCTTGACTCCCGTACCGCCCGACTTGCTCCCCCTTCGCGCCCAATGCGAAGAATGGCGCGGCGCAGACGCCGTGACGAGGGGAGCAGACACGTGGGTGGGGTCACCATGGCGAAGAGCACCGGGACCGCCGAGGGCACCGGGACCGCCGAGGGCACCGGGATCACCGAGGGCATCCGGACCGCCGGGTCCGCCGAGGTTGTCGGAGCCGCTGGAGCCGCCGGAGCCGCCGGAGCCGCCGGGGTCGTCGGAACCGTCGGAGAAGTGGCGGGCGCGGCGCCGCCCCCGCCGGACGGCCCGCCCGCCGGCCCCGTGCCCTCGCCCGGCCCGGCCGCCCTCGACCCCCGTCGCGTCCGGCTCGTCTTCTTCGGCCTCATGCTCGCGCTGCTCCTCGCCGCCCTGGAGCAGATGATCGTCGCCACCGCCCTGCCGAAGATCGTCGGCGAACTCCAGGGCCTGGACCGGATGTCCTGGGCGATCACCGCCTACCTGCTGACCTCCACCGTCGGCCTGCCGGTCTACGGGAAGCTCGGCGACCTCCTCGGCCGCAAGGGCGTCTTCCTCTTCGCCATCGTCGTCTTCGTCATCGGCTCGGGGCTCGCCGGCTGGTCCCGGACGATGGACCAGCTCATCGCCTTCCGCGCGGTCCAGGGCATCGGCGCCGGCGGCCTCATGATCGGCGTCCAGGCGATCATCGCGGACATCGTGCCCCCTCGGGAACGCGGCCGGTACATGGGCCTGATCGGTGCCGTCTTCGGCCTCGCCTCCGTCGCGGGACCCCTGCTCGGCGGCTTCTTCACCGACCACGTCTCCTGGCGCTGGTGCTTCTACTTCAACGTGCCCTTCGGGCTCGTCACCCTCGCCGTCGTCGTCACCGTCCTCAAGCTCCCCAAGCCGGCCGCACGCGCGCGCTTCGACGTCCTCGGCGCGCTGCTCCTCGCCGCCGCCTCCACCTGCCTGGTCCTGCTGACGAGCTGGGGCGGCACCGAGTACGCCTGGGACTCCCGCGTCATCCTCGGTCTCGCCTGCGGAGCCGCCGGAACCGCCCTGCTGTTCCTGGTCGTCGAGCACTTCGCGCCCGAACCCCTCATCCCGCTCCGTCTCTTCCGCGACTCCGTCTTCACCGTCACCGCCCTCGTCGGCACCGTGATCGGCATCGCGCTCTTCGGCGCCGCCAGCTACCTCCCCACCTTCCTCCAGATGGTCGAGGGCGCCACCGCCACGGAGTCCGGACTCCTGATGCTGCCCCTCATGGGCGGCATCGTCCTCGCCTCCGTCGCCTCGGGCCGGCTCATCAGCCGCACCGGCCGCTACAAGGTCTACCCGGTGGCCGGCGGCGCCCTCGCCGTCCTCGGCATGTGGCTGCTCTCCCACATGGGCACCGACACGCCGCGCCTGCACCACAGCCTCTGGCAGGCCGTCCTCGGTCTCGGCATCGGCCTGGTCATGCCGGTGCTCGTGCTCGCCGTGCAGAACTCCGTGCGCCCCGCCGACCTCGGCGCCGCCACCAGCGCCCACAACTACTTCCGCCAGATCGGCGGCAGCGTCGGCGCCGCGATCTTCGGCACCCTCTTCGCCTCCCGGCTCGACGACGCCCTCGGCGACCGGCTCGCCGGCGTCCTGTCCCAGGGCGGCCCCGGCGTCCTGCCCCCGGCCGAGTCGATCACCCCGCAGACGGTGCACACCCTGCCGCCCGCCCTGCGCGACGCGTACATCCAGGCGTACGCGGACGCGATGCCGCGCATCTTCCTCTACCTCGTGCCGGTCCTCGTGCTCGGCCTCGTCCTCGCCTTCGCCCTCAAGGAGAAACCGCTGGTGTCCCACCACACCCCCACCACCGAGGCCGCCGACTTCGGCACCCAGGCGGTGCCGCAGGCCCGGCACGCCGTCCCGGAGCCCGCGCCCGCCGCCCCGTCGCACCCCGGGCCGGCCCACTCCGGACTGCCCGTCTGCGGCACGGTCCGGCACCACGACGGCAGCCGCGTCCCCCGGGCCGCCCTCACCCTCATCGACGTCCAGGGACGGCAGGTGGGCCGGGGCGCGAGCGGCGAGGACGGCCGGTACGCGCTGAGCGTGCCCGGCGGCGGCGCGTACGTCCTGATCGCGGCGGCCGGCGGACACCAGCCGCAGGCCGTCTCCGTCACCGTCGGCGACCGGCCCGTCGAACTCGACGTGGTCCTCGGTGGCGCCGGCCGGCTCGCGGGCAGCGTCGTCACCGCCGACGGCACGCCCGTACGGGACGCGTCCGTCACCCTCACCGACGTGCGCGGCGAGGTCGTCGCCTCCACCCGCAGCGGACGCGAGGGCGGATACGTCATCACCGAACTGGTCGCGGGCGAGTACACGCTCGCCGCCAGCGCCCCCGCCTTCCGGCCCGCCGCGCTCCCGGTGAGCGTCCAGGCGTCCCGCGAGACCCGCCAGGACATCGAGCTGGCCGGCGGCGCCGTGCTGCGCGGGACGGTGCGCGCCGGCGGCGGGCGCGCCGTGGAGGACGCCCGGGTCACCCTGCTCGACGCGGCCGGCAACGTCGTGGACACCCTCACCACCGGGCCGGACGGGACCTTCCGCTTCGTGGACCTGTCCTCCGGGGAGTACACGGTCATCGCCGCCGGCTACCCGCCCGTCGCGACCGTCCTCCAGGTGGCCGGCGGGGGCCGCACGGAACGCGACCTCCAGCTCGGCCACCAGGACTGAGGGGAGCGCCTCAGGAGGCGGTCGACGCCCTGCGCAGCGTGCTGATGCAGGAGCTGATCGCCTCCTGGAGGGCTTCGAGCCGCTGGAGCATGTCGTCCTCGAAGATCTCCTCCTCCAGGACCTCGTCCAGCGTCAGCTCCTCGAAGACCTTCGTCGCCTTCTGCAGACTGTTGTAGAACTTCGTCCGCCGCTCCTGGACGCGCAGCGCGGGGTCCTCCTCCACGGCCCTGGCGACCAGGCCCCTGACGGTGTCGTACGCCTCACCGGCCCACTCGCCCGCCTCCTCCGAGTCGTCCAGCTCGTCCAGGAGGGACAGGTGCCGCTCGGCCTCCGCCCGCAGCTCGGCCGGCGCCTCCACGGTCTGCCCGGCGGGCGTCCTGATCTGCCCCTTCTCGACGATCTGGCGCACGTAGCCGATGCGGTCGGCCGCCTTCGCCTCGCTCGCCACCGCCTTCTTCAGGTCGTCGGTGCGGACGAAGGCGCGGGCCATCTCCGTCTGGAGGGCCGGGTCCTCCTTCATCCGGTCGAGCAGCGCGCCGCGCGCGGCCTCCGCCGTCCCGGGGTCGGCGAGGATCGCGGCCCGCAGCGCCGTCGGGTTCTCCGCGACCTCCAGGGCCTTCGTCGGACGGATGCCCTCCGCCTCGGCCGCCTCGCTGATCGCCCGGCCGCGCACGGAGGCCGCGCCGTTGCGGGAGGAGTAGTACGCGATCCAGGTGTCCGCGTCGGGCAGGTCGATGTCCTCGCCGGGGACCAGGACCTCGAACTGGGGCACCAGGCCGTCGTCGGCCGCCATGTCCCACGCCCTGTAGTGGCGCATGACCCGCTCGGGCGAGCACCCCGCCAGCTCGGCGAACGCCTTCGCCGAGACCTTCGTCCGGGCCGTTCCCTCGGCGGGCTGGCCGCCGGGACGCACGCTGCGCGCCACCTTGAGCGCGAAGGCCCAGCCGCCGGTCCGCGCGTAGACACCGAAGTCGCGCGCGTCACGGACGACCACGGGGTCGGGCTCCCCGGTGTCCCGGTCCTCCTCCAGGTCCGGGGCGTCCTGCTCCCGGCCCTCCCGGCCCTCCCGGCCCTCCTGCTCGCCCCGGCCCTCCCGGCCCTCCTGCTCGCCCCGGCCGTCCCCGTCCTCCCGCCCGTCCCGGTCCTCCGGCGGCGAGGGCTCCCAGAACTCCGGCTCCTCCGCCATGACGGGCCCGGCGGCCGCGTCGGCGGGCTCGGGGACGGCGGTTCCGGCCTCGGCGGGCGCGGATTCGGACGGGGTGAAGGCGGTGGTCACCGGGGCTCTCCGAGGGTCGGGTACGACGACTGCGGCCGACAGCCTATCCACACCTCTTGGCGAAGTTTCACCCGTTTCGGTATCCCGGCGCCGGGAGACGACCGGAACCCGCCGGACGATCCGCGCCACCGCCCGGCTCGTGCCACCGGTCCACTCCAACGGTGGTTTTCCACAGGGGTGGTAGGGCGGCCGGACGGCGCGTACGGTGCCAGACATGAAGATCCTCATCAGCGCCGACATGGAGGGCGCGACCGGCGTGACCTGGCCCGCCGACGTGCTGCCCGGCACGCCCCAGTGGGAACGGTGCCGCGCGATGTTCACGTCCGACGTGAACGCCGCCGTGCTCGGCTTCTTCGACGGCGGCGCCGACGAGGTCCTCATCAACGAGGCGCACTGGAGCATGCGGAACCTGCTCCTGGAGCGGCTGGACGAGCGGGCCGAGATGATCACCGGCCGGCACAAGTCCCTCTCCATGGTCGAGGGCGTGCAGCACGGCGACGTCGACGGCGTCGCCTTCGTCGGCTACCACACGGGCGCCGGCGCCGAGGGGGTCCTCGCCCACACCTACCTCGCCAACTCCGTCACCGGGGTCTGGCTCAACGGCGAGCGGGCGAGCGAGGGCCTGCTGAACGCCCATGTGGTCGCGGAGTACGGCGTCCCCGTCGTCCTCGTCACCGGCGACGACCTCACCTGCGAGGACGCCCTCGGCTACGCCCCCGGGGCGCCCAAGGTCGCCGTCAAGGACCACGTCTCGCGGTACGCGGCGGTGTGCCGCACCCCGGCCAGGACCGCCGCCGACATCCGGGCCGCGGCGAAGACGGGCGCCTCGCTCGCCGTACGGCACGAACCGGTCCGGGGCGGTCCCTTCACCGTGGAGCTGGAGTTCGACGCCGAGCACCTGGGCGCCGCCGCCACGGTGGTCCCCGGCGTGACGCGGAGCGGCGAGCGGCGCGTCGCCTACACCGGCGCGACGATGTACGAGGCGATTCGCACGTTCAAAGCGGTCACGACCATCGTCTCGGCCGCCGTGGAGGAGCAGTATGGCTGAGCAGGTCCGTGAACCGGACGCGACGGCGCTCGACGAGGCGGTCGCCTTCACCTCCGAGCTGATCCGCCTCGACACCACCAACCGGGGCGGCGGAGACTGCCGCGAGCGGCCCGCCGCCGAGTACGTCGCCGAGCGGCTCGCCGCCGCCGGGATCGAGCCCACCCTCCTGGAACGGACCGCCGGCCGGACCAACGTCGTGGCGCGCGTCCCCGGCACCGACCCCGGGGCCCCGGCGCTCCTCGTCCACGGCCATCTGGACGTGGTGCCCGCCGATCCCGCCGAGTGGACCGTCCACCCCTTCTCCGGCGAGGTCCGCGACGGACTCGTGTGGGGACGCGGCGCCGTCGACATGAAGAACATGGACGCGATGGTCCTGGCCGTCGTCCGCTCCTGGGCCCGGCAGGGCGTCCGTCCCCGCCGCGACATCGTCCTCGCCTACACGGCCGACGAGGAGGACAGCGCCGACGACGGCTCCGGCTTCCTCGCCGACCGGCACGCGGCCCTCTTCGAGGGCTGCACGGAGGGCATCAGCGAGTCCGGGGCGTACAGCTTCCACCCGGACCCCCGCACGAGGATCTACCCGATCGCGGCGGGGGAGCGGGGCACCGCCTGGCTCCGGCTGACCGCCCGCGGCCGGGCGGGTCACGGCTCCAAGGTGAACACGGCCAACGCCGTCACCCGCCTCGCCGCCGCCGTCGCCCGCATCGGCGCCCACACCTGGCCGGTCCGGCTCACCACCACCGTCCGCGCCGCCCTCACCGAACTGGCCGCGCTGTACGGCGTCGAGGTCGACACCCACGCCCCCGACCTCGACGTGGACCGCCTCCTCGACAAGCTCGGACCCGCCGCCGCCCTGGTCGGGGCGACCGTCCGCAACAGCGCCAACCCGACGATGCTGGAGGCCGGTTACAAGGTCAACGTCGTTCCGGGCACGGCCGTCGCGTACGTCGACGGACGGATGCTGCCGGGCGGCGAGGAGGAGTTCACCGAGACGATGGACCGGCTCACCGGCCCCGACGTGGAGTGGGAGTTCCACCACCGCGAGGTGCCCCTGGAATCCCCCGTCGACTCACCGACGTTCGCCAAACTGCGGGCCGCCGTCGAGCGCTTCGACCCGGCCGGGCACGTCGTGCCGTTCACCATGTCCGGCGGCACCGACGCCAAGCAGTTCTCCCGGCTCGGCATCACCGGCTACGGCTTCTCGCCGCTCCGGCTGCCCCCGGACCTCGACTACGGGGCGCTCTTCCACGGCGTGGACGAACGCGTCCCGGTGGACGCCCTCCACTTCGGCGTCCGCGTGCTCGACCACTATCTGAAGACCGCGTAGGGCACGTGACCAGGACCCGGGGGACAGACCCGTGACAGGGGGAGACGAGATGAAGACCAGCGCCGCCCACGGCACCTGGCCGTCGCCCGTCGACGCGGCGCTCGCCGCCGCGCACGACGGACGGCCCGAGTACCTCGGCGCCGTCGGCGACGCACTGTGGTGGACCGCGCCCCGGCCCGCCGAGGGCGGCCGCCGTGCCCTCGTACGACGGCGCGCCGACGGCACGGAGGAGACCGTGCTGCCCGCCCCGTGGAACGTCCGCAGCCGGGTCGTCGAGTACGGCGGACAGCCCTGGGCGGCGGTGGACCGCCCGGCGGACGGACCGCTCGTGGTCTTCTGCCACTTCCCCGACCAGCGGCTCTACGCGTACGAGCCCGACGCCGCCCCCGCCGTGCCGCCGCGGCCCCTCACCCCCGTCTCCGCCGTCGGCGGCGGGCTGCGCTGGGCCGATCCGGTGATCCGTCCGGAGCGGGGCGAGATCTGGTGCGTCCTGGAGGAGTTCACCGGCCCCGCGCCGACCGACGTGCGCCGGGTGCTCGTCGCCGTGCCCCTCGACGGATCGGCCGCCGGGGACCGCACCGCCGTGCGCGAACTCACCGGCGAACGGCACCGGTTCGTGACCGGGCCCCGGCTTTCCCCGGACGGACGCCGGGCGGCCTGGATCGGCTGGGACCACCCCCGGATGCCGTGGGACGGCACCGAGGTCCTGCTCGCCGAGATCGCCCCCGACGGCACCTTCCGGAACGCCCGGACCGTCGCCGGCGGCCCCGCCGAGTCCGTCCCGCAGATCGACTGGGACCCGGCGGGGCGGCTGCTCCTCGTCAGCGACCGCACCGGCTGGTGGAACCTCTACCGGGCGTCGGTCGACGCCGACGGCTCCCTGTCCGAACCGGTCCCGCTCCACCCCCGCGACGAGGAGTTCGGCGGCCCGCTCTGGAAGATCGGGCAGAAGTGGTTCGCACCCCTGGACAACGGGCTCGTCGCCGTCGTCCACGGCAGGGGGTCCACCTCCCTCGGCGTCCTCGACCCCGAGAGCGGCGAACTGGCCGACGCCGTCGGGCCCTGGACCGAGTGGGACGCGACCCTCGCCGCGCACGGCACCCGGGTGGTCGGCCTCGCCGGCGGACCGCGCAGCTCCCACGAACTGGTCGAGCTCGACACCCGCACCGGCCGCACCCGCGTGGTCGGCGCCGCGCACACCGACGCCGTGGACCCCGCGTACTACTCCCCGCCCCGCGCCCGCACCTTCACCGGTCCCGGCGGACGGGAGATCCACGCCCACCTCCACCCGCCCCACCACCCCGGCTTCACCGGGCCCGCCGGGGAGCTGCCGCCGTACGTGATCCGGGCGCACGGCGGGCCCACCGGCCGCACCCCGCTCGTCCTCGACCTGGAGATCACCTACTTCACGTCGCGGGGCATCGGCGTCGCCGAGGTCGACTACGGCGGCTCGACCGGGTACGGCCGGGAGTACCGGGAGCGGCTGCGCGAGCAGTGGGGCGTCGTGGACGTGGAGGACTGCGCGGCCGTCGCGGCGGCGCTCGTCGCCGAGGGCGCGGCCGACCCGGCGCGGCTCGCCGTGTGCGGCGGCAGCGCGGGCGGCTGGACGGCGGCGGCCTCCCTCGCCGGGACGGACGTGTACGCCTGCGGCACGATCATCTACCCCGTCCTCGACCTGCGGGACTGGGCCGCCGAGGGGACCCACGACTTCGAGTCCCAGTACCTCCACGGACTGATCGGCCCCCTCGACCGGGTCCCGGCCCGCTACAAGGAGCGCTCGCCCATCGAGCACGTCGACCGGATCACGGCGCCCTTCCTGCTGCTCCAGGGGCTCGACGACGTCGTCTGCCCGCCCGCGCAGGCCGAGCGGTTCCTCGCCCGCGCGGCCGGGCGGGGAGTCCCGCACGCCTACCTCGCCTTCGAGGGGGAGGGCCACGGCTTCCGTGCGGCCGACACCCTGGTCCGGGCCCTGGAGGCCGAACTGTCCCTCTACTCCGAGGTCTTCGGGCTCGGCCGTACGGACGTGCCCGCCCTGGAGTACCGCACGTGACCGGGCGGGAGGCACGGGGTCCGGCCGTCGCCGTCCCCCTGGCGCGCCCCGTCAGGCTCCGGCCCGGGGCGCGGGTCGCCGTCGTCGCCCCCAGCGGGCCCGTCCCGGAGGAACGGCTGCGGGCGGGGCTCGACGTGCTGCGCGGCTGGGGCCTGGACCCGGTGGTCGCCCCGCACGTCCTGGACGTCCGTCCCGCGCTCGGGTACCTCGCGGGGACGGACCGGGACCGGGCCGGGGACCTGACCGAGGCGTGGTGCGACCCCTCGGTCTCCGCCGTGATCTGCGCGCGCGGGGGGTTCGGGGTCCAGCGCATGGTGGACCTCGTGGACTGGACGGCGATCCGGGCGGCCGGACCCAAGGCGTTCGTCGGCTACAGCGACGTGACCGCCCTGCACGAGGCGTTCGCCGTCCGCGCGGGCTTCGCCACCCTGCACGGCCCGATGGCCGCGGCGGGCACGTTCCTGACGGACCCGCGCACCCGGGAGTCGTTGCGGGCCACCCTCTTCGAACCCGAATCGGTGCGGACCCTCGGCCTGGAGACGGCACGGGCGCTGGTGCCGGGCCGGGCCCGGGGCGTGACGCTCGGGGGCTGTGCCAGTCTCCTCGCCGCCGACCTCGGCACCCCGTACGGGCGGCCCTCGGCGCGCGGCGGACTGCTGCTCCTGGAGGACGTGGGGGAGGAGCCGTACCGTCTCGACCGCGTCCTCACCCAGCTCCTGCGCTCCGGTTGGCTCGACGGAGTCACGGGCGTCGCCCTCGGGTCCTGGGCGGAGTGCGGCCCGTACGAGGAGGTGCGGGCGGTGCTCGCCGACCGGCTGGGCGGGCTCGGGGTGCCGGTCGTGGAGGAGCTGGGCTTCGGACACGGGGAGACGGCCCTGACCGTGCCGCTCGGGATCCCCGGCGTGCTCGACGCGGAGGCGGGCACGCTCACCCTGGAGGTGCCGGCCCTGCGCTGAACCACCGCCGCGCGTGCCTCCGGGCCGGCTTCCCGGAAGCACACGGGGCGGGGCCGCGGGAGACGTGCCTAGTAGTGCTTCGTTACGTTGGGTGATCTTGGCTGGTGGTGGGCATCTTCTGGTCATGAGGTTGGGGGGGTGGAACGGCTCCGGGGTGAGATTT